>NZ_JAAGOZ010000054.1:0-13762 GCF_010499845.1 Salipiger sp. PrR007
CGCGGGGAGGGTCACATGGGTCAAATCTCAATGGAAATTACGCGCTCTCCCGGGTCAGTTCTGGGTGGAAATCAACACGACAAACGCTCTTCGCCAAACGGCACCTCGGCCGCAAGTTCGCCGTCAAGGGTCGTGGTGCTGTTCGTCGGCCCGAAACCCTCTGTTGCAAGCTTCGCTTGAATTTCGGGAGATACGAGATATTGAAGCAGTTTCTGCGCCAGTTCCGGCTGGGGGCCGTCTGCAACGGCGCAGACAGATGCGATGATCGCCGGAGCGCCCTCCTCAGGATAGACGAATTCCACCGGAAAGCCAGTTTTCTTCAATGCGACGGCACGGTTGCTGCCCCAAACGCTCAGGTCGATGTCCCCGTTCTGGAACAACTGCGCCATTTCAGCATTTGACGACGACCAGGTGACGACCTTGGGGGCAAGGTTCTCGCGGATCGCGTCGAAACCGGGCTCGATATTTTCCTCGCTACCGCCGTTGATGCGCGCGAACATCAGCAGCGCATTCAGCCCAAAAGTGCCACTGATCGGGTTGGAGGTGACGCGCTGGTCGAATTTCTCGTCCGTGAGGTCGTTCCACGATGTCGGCGCGTCCCACCCCTCACTGGCGAATTTCTCGGTGTTGTAGGTGATGCCGGTCGCGACAAGACCAATCCCGATGGCATTCCCTCCAAACGCTTCCGGCTTTGCCATGTCGTAAAGCTCGCCATAACTTGCGGGGTCGGCGACGCTTTCGCACAAACCAAACTGCACGGCCATTTGCATCGGCCCGTTATCCACAAGCGCTACGCTGATCTCCTGATTGCCTTTCTGAGCTTGCAGCTTGGCGAGCGTTTGGCTGGAGTTGCCGGGCACGAAGACGATGTCCACGTTGTTGTCGGCTTCGAAACCCGGTGCGATTTCGGCCTCAAACATCGTCTGGAAGTCGCCCGAGTAGCCGGCGAAATACATCGTCTCCTGTGCGGCAATGGGTGTCGCCGCGACGGACGCCACCAAGGCGGCGAGTGCGCTAATTCGTTTCATGATAGCTCCCTGCTATTTTTCTTTTCATCGTCAGGTGGCGCTGTGCAGCACAAGCGATGAACCAGACGTTATGAGGCCAGGAAAGGTGGAGCAAATCGAAAGATCAGGTAGGTTAATGCAAAAATGATATATACCTGGACATCTTTCGCCTCACTCAAACCCAGAAAAGAGCATGTCAGAGGGCGCACATCAAAGGGATAGCTATATCATTCTGGACTTGGGTGTTTGCTCAGCTTTGACCGAGTAGAACCTCCAGCTCACGCTCGATGATGGTTTTCAGGAGGGCCGACAGTCGCAGGATCATGCGATCGTCCTGCCGGTCGGGGCGATAGACGAGATATCCGTGATGCTTAACGGCCGGATGGAACGGACGGGTGACGATGTTCTTGCCACGATGCTCCAGGGCCGCGATAGGGTTAACGATGGCAACCCCAAGGCCCTGCGCAACCAAGGCGCAGGTCACAAGGCTGTAAGAAGTCCTTATGCTTACCTGTCGCAGCACGCCCGCATTCTCGAACACCTCTTCCAGACTTGACTGACCGAACTCGTTCTGCGGCAGAGAGATGAAAGGTTCGTCCACCAGATCTTCTGGTGAAACGGCAGCGTGCTTGGTCAGGTGGTGGTCTTTTGGCATGATGCAAACGGCATCCACCTCGTAGAGCTTTTCGCTCTTCAAGCCGTAGGCATCGTTCACATGCGAGACCATGCCAACATCGCATGTCTGATCGTCCACCCATTGTTCCACGGCGGATGAGTGGCCGATATTGATGGAAATGCTCGATTCGGGAAACTCGGCAGACAATTCCTTCACGGCGCGGGGAACGAGGCTCATTGCCAAGATCTGCACGGCGGCGAGCGACAGCGACCCACCACTGAAGCGCCTGATGCGATTTGCCGCGTCCTTCAGATAGAGAAGACCGGTGAAGCTTCGCTGTACTTCCTTGAAAAAGGCCAGCCCGTCGTTTGTCGGCACGATGCGACCTGGCATCCTGTCAAACAGGCGCAGACCGGTCGACTGTTCCAACTGGGCGATTGATCGGCTGATATTCGGCTGCGATGTATGAAGGGTTTTTGCAGCAGCCGTGGTCGAGCCGCTCAACATCACCGCTCGAAAGGCTTCGATATGTGAAAAACGCATGAAGGTCTCAGATGTTGCAGGTTGCGCGCGTGTGCGCAGCATAATCCGGCATCACGCGCTACAGTCATGAGAAGGCCCGCTCCAACAGCTATGGCACCGGCAATCGTTCCCGCGAAGAAGGCTATGTACATACCGATCTTGGATCGGCTGTGACCTACAACTGAATATTCATGCTCGGACAAGACGCGCCTTTCGGACTTGGCTCATCTTGATGATTCGAGCCAACAAGGCCACCATATATAGAATACATCAGCTCAATTTTCAACGAAATGGCATGAAGGTATTCATCTTTTGTTCTTTTGCAAAGGGGCTGTCTGCCCCCACGCCTGACGGCGCTCCCCCGAGGATACTTTTGGGAAGATGAAGTCAGATCCGATGATCTGTCTCTGTCGCATCCGCGACCTGTTCCAGGATCACGGACGGCACAACACCGATTGCACGGGCAAGAACCACCAGTTCAACGACATCAATCCGGCGCTCTCCACTCTCGATTCTGGCAACCAGAGACTGATGGCACTTAAGGCGCTCGGCCATTCCAGCCTGCGTCAGGCCTGCCGCTTTCCGGGCGTCGACCAGCGCCTCACATAAAGCCACATGACCTGTGCTTCTGATCGTCTTCGTCATGTCGCTGCGCCACCTCTTTGGGCGCAAGCGGTAATCTGCTTTTCAGATTATCTAAAAAATGGATAAATCAGCGTATTTCAGACCAGCTTCAAGGAGACGCCCCATGAGCCAGCCCCTTCAGCATTCAATGATCCTGACCAAGCTCAACAAGACAGGACAAGCCCTGATGCAACTGAACAGCCGTGGCTATGTCGACATCGACGCCGCCCGGCATCTGGTCGCCGCCGGCCTTGCAGAACCGGAGCGAATTCGTGTCGAAACCCGGCACCTCCCTTTCAGAGAGTTCGAGGGCATCGGCCTGACGTCTGAGGGCAGCGCCGCCGTGAAAAATCTGGACCAGCAGATGGCCCCTGGATCAGGATTATCGGACAGCCGTTCTTTCACGACCGGCCACGAGCTTCCCGACAGCGAACGGGTCGTGACCTGCGGCTATCTGGGCTCGCTTGGCGAAGATGCTCTATCGCAACTTGATCGCCGGTTCGCATGGGGCTGGTGCCCTGAGATGCCCAGAGAGCCAACCCAGGTCTTCGAGGTTCCCCTTCCCATGCTCAAGACATCGCGCCGGAAGATAGCCCGCAGACTTACCGCCAAGATCGGGCCGGTTGATCCCGACTTCGACCAGAAGGGGTTCATGGACGAGCTGTGGGGTGACGGCTGAACCGGGTCGGGCCGGAGACCTCCGAGTATCGGAGGCCCGATCCGGAAATTGCTGCGAATGCCAAGGTTTCATCGGCGCCAAGTCTGCACGGCAGGCGACAAGTACAGGACAGCCTGAGCGGCGCTTCCAGCCGGGAATAGGCGACCAGATTTCACGCCATTGCAAACCCTGCCCATCTGTCTTCACTCCCGTAGTTTTGGGGTGATCGCCTGCCGTTCGGCAGGCCGTTTGAAGGAAGTGAGTATGTGTTTCTCCCGCCCTCTGGCGGGCGAACGACAATTTGGTTGCGCGACGCGGAATCAAATTGTCTAGTGAGTACACATACTCACTTCCTTCAAACGGAGGCTCCCATGTCCGCAGAACCCCGCAAGCTCCTTGATGAAGGCTGGTCCAAGGTCCGGGGCAGCATGCAAGGCCTTCACGGTGAGGGGAAATCCTTCGGCATCATGCGGACTGCGAAGATCAAAACGCTCGGCAACATGGGGGCCAGCCTTCAGCATAGCTTCCGGGAGCGGGAGACCCCGAATGCCGATCCCGACAGGACCAGCGACAACACGATCCTGGTCGGTGGCGACAACAGCAAGGACGTGCTGGCAGCGTGGAAGGATCGGGCTCCCGAGAAGATCAGGAAGAACGCCGTGCACGGTCTGGAATACTTCATCGGTGGCTCGCCCGCGAAGATGAAAGCCATGACCAGGGAGGAGCAGGACACGTACTTCCGGGATGCGCTTGGCTGGATCGAGAACCGGCACGGCAAGGAAAACGTCCTCTCAGCGATGGTCCACCGCGACGAGACCACCCCGCACATGACGGTGATGACCATCCCCCTCGATGGCAGAGGCAAGCTGAACTGCCGCTCGTTCGTGGGGAACAAGAAGGCTCTTTCCGATCTCCAGACAGACTTCGCTGAGAAGGTCAGCGAGAAGCATGGCCTTCGGCGGGGCATCAAGGGCTCCACAGCGCGGCACGAGCGCGTGCAGCGGGTCTATGGGGCCTACATGTCCGGTGAAGACGCTGTGGCCCTCCCTGAGCGCGTCAGAGGCTCTCTCCTGCGTGGCGGCAAGGAGAGTGACGCCGACTGGCATGCACGGGCCACAGAGGCCGCCACAGACGCGCTCCGTGGCTTTCAGATGAAGATGCGGGAAGAAAAGCTCGACATGGATGCGAAGCTGAACACGGCGCAGTCGATGATCCAGTCTCTTCAGTCGCTGCAGCAGAGCTACAAGACCCAGCTCGACGCAGCCCGTGAAACGCTGTCGCGATTGGTGTCGAGCCTGGAACTGGCTGACAAGGGGGCCGAGGCAAACGCTGCCCTCGAAGCCTATGCCGATCTGGAAGGGAAAATTCTCGATGGTGATCTTGGCGTCCTCAAGGACGCTGCGGGTTCACCAGCTCGGATCGATAAGATCGTGGACATCTATGACCGGGTCATTCCTGACGGCACCGCGATGACCGAAGAGCAGGTCCGGTTCGATCGGGCGCTGGACCTGACCTTGGATGCCATGGCGGATGGCAAGGTGGCGAAACGGAAAGACCCGGTACGGATTGCGATCGAGGCTCGCGCCCTGCCCTATGTTCAGAAAGCTCTTGCTCACCTGGCACAGGATCGAGTGAACCCGCCCTTCACCAGCCGAGAAGACTGTTTGGCATTCCAGGCGGAAATCGAGGGCGCCCTTTCAGAAGATCAGTTGATTGCCCTCAAGCGGGGTGACGAGACAGTACTGGAAGACATCCTTGGTGATCATCTTTCTCAGCAGCAACAGCTCAACTTAGCGCTGGCCTACTTTGATCATGCGGACGTTGATGTCGGTGCTGGCGTCCGTCGCGGCATGATTGAGCGGCTCTCTGATGCAGAGGATGGACCTAAACATCAGGATCCAGGGCTTCGGCACTGATCCGTTACGATGACTTATCCACAGGCCGTGTGATCCTCGTAAGTGTTAAATATGTGTTAGATTCTGTGTTACGCTCCGTTCAGTCCACGCTATCTAACTGAGTTTAAATAATATTTCCGTTTCCTTGGTGTGTAAAAGCACGAAATCCGGTGGGTGATAACACGAAACTTGGTGTGTAAAAGCACGAAACGCTTGATCTTGGTGGGTGAAAGCACGAATGTGCACTTATGGTGGGTGATAACACGAACTCTCGATCTCCGCTCCTACCGGATCGGATGCAGCAAGCAGACTTCTTTGTTTGCGATATTTTTGATGCTGCGCCCAAGGGTGACATGGCGTCGATGGAGCACCCGATATTTTCAATCTCGACCAAGCCAGACCGGCGAATTCGTCGATATGAGAACGGTCCAAACTTTGTCGAGATTACGCCTTCGGTTAAGGGGCTGGCGACGGTCCATGACCGTGATGTGCTGATTTACTGCATCAGCCAGTGCATCGCGGCGTTAAATGAAGATCGCGAAGTCAGCCCGACCATTCGCTTTAGAGCATATGAGCTGCTGAAAGCCACAAACCGTGGAACGGACGGGCGAGGGTACGAACAGCTACGTGCAGCCTTGGAGCGCCTTCAGGGCACCGTAATCACCACCAACCTTATTACTGGCGGCAAGGAAGAGTTTGATGGCTTTGGCCTGATTGATCGCTTCAAGATCGTCCGTGAGACGCGCGACGGACGGATGCAGGAAGTGGAGATCAGGCTCTCGGATTGGGTGTTCAACGCTATTCGCCATCGCGAGGTGCTGACCCTGCACCGCGACTATTTTCGTCTGCGCAAGCCGTTGGAGCGGCGCATCTATGAACTCGCCCGAAAACATTGCGGAGCGAAGCAGGAATGGAAGATCGGACTGGCGAAGCTACAAGCCAAGTGCGGCTCCTGCTCTACACCAAAAGAGTTTCGCCGCTTGGTCATGAGTATCGTACGCCAGGACGGGCAACACGCCCATATGCCTGACTACGCTGTGCGGGTGGAAGGTGACATGGTCATCTTCACCAATCGCCGGAGCGATCAGGTCAGACACGCGGCCCCTATCCTCCCTCAAATACGGCTCGACCCAGAAGCCTATCATGACGCACGGGCAGTCGCGCCGGGATGGGATGTGTATGTGCTTGAACAGGAATGGCGGGACTGGATGACGGAACCGCCGCGCAACCCCAATGCTGCTTTCATCGGGTTCTGTAAAAAGGTCTTCGAGAAACGCGGCCGACCTTAACGTGGACCCTGACGCTTTTCTGAAAGGAGCAGTTCGAGCCCCTGCCAGAGTGTGAGATCGCGCTCTCGGCAAAATGCTCGAAACTCATCGACAACGCGTTTTGGCCCCGGAATAGAGACCTTGTCCTGTGGCTCCTTCCGCTTTGGACCAGGCTTCAGTCGCGTAGAAGCTTCCCGGCTAACAAAACCCAAGGTTTTTCCAGCCTCAACAGCTTTCTCAACCGAACTCGGCTCAACATGAGGCCGTGGTCTCGAAGACTCGGAGGGCTTTGGGAGCTCAATCCCGCCACCAAATCCATACTTGCTCATGCAGCCCTCTCTTTCGTGAGTGCATGAATGACAGCCTGAGCGTAATCACGGGCGTTCTCGATAGCCGCGACCACCTGTTTCATGGCCTTGTCCGTAACAGAGGCTGTCTTGCCTTCGTGTTCGTCCGTGACGATGCCCGGCAACTCCGAAAGAAGCACGCCATCACGGAAAATGCGGGTATAGGGTGCGCGTTTTGCAATGCGGGTCGGCAGCGTCGGGATGTTGTTGATCTCCATCTCCTGCCGCACGTCGCGCTCATCCGTGGTCTGGAAGGCCGCGTTGGTCCTCGTGAACAGTAGCGAGTATGCAAT
This sequence comes from Salipiger sp. PrR007, assembly GCF_010499845.1. Taxonomy (NCBI): domain Bacteria; kingdom Pseudomonadati; phylum Pseudomonadota; class Alphaproteobacteria; order Rhodobacterales; family Roseobacteraceae; genus Salipiger; species Salipiger sp. PrR007. The sequence continues at coordinate 7,231 of NZ_JAAGOZ010000054.1, forward strand.
GGGCGCACGGATCATGCTCGATGTGGTTTGTACGAGCCGGACGGCCGCCGCCGCCTGCCTCGCCTCCATGGGCGAACCATCGAGCGGAATGATGCAAAGGTCTGTCCTAGAAAGCGCGAAGGTGACGATCTGATCCTTCGACCCTTCCAAGTCGATGATCAGGTAATCCGTCTCACCAGAAAGCTGATCGATCAGCTCAACGGTGTCCTCGGCCTGAGGGCGCGCATAAACCGAAAAGGGCACGTCGCGCCCGTCCGCTTTCCTGCTTTCTGACCACGCAAGGATGTTGGCGTTCGGGTCTAGGTCGAGAATAGAAACCCGTCCGCCCGAAAGAGCGATTTGCTCAGCCAGAAGCATGGCGGACGTCGTTTTCCCCGAACCGCCCTTTGGGTTTGCGAAGGTAATGACATACATGCGGACCATGTAAGAGGAATTTAAAGATAAAGTCAACTCCAATTATATCTCTAACTCTAAAGTTACTTTTAGCTATTTCATCCTTCAATCCATCTATCCAATGCCTGAAGCCCCTGACACAGCGGGTCTAAGCCCGCCGCACGGTCTTGGTGCTCACGCGGAACAGGGCGGCAATGTCGGGCAAGGGCCGGCGTTCCACGTCGCGCATACGACGCACCTCAATCTTCTGATCTTCGGTGAGGGCAGGGGGCCTGCCACCAGTGCGGCCGCGCTTCTTCGCCGCTGCTAGCCCCTCGCGGGTGCGTTCTGAGATACGCTCACGCTCAAACTGAGCGATGGAGGCGAAGACGTGGAAGATGAGCCGGCCGGCCGGTGTCGTCGTGTCGATATCCTCGGCCAGCGACCGGAAACCGGCCCCGCGTTCGGCAATGGCTTCCACGATTTCCAGCAGGTTGCGAAGCGACCGCGCCAAGCGGTCATATTTCGTCACCACGATGACATCACCGGCGCGCAGCTGGTCGAGCAGGCGGTCCAGCTCGGGGCGGTTGCGGACAGACCCGCTGCTGCGCTCGGCGAAGATGCGCTCCGCGCCGGCCGCCGTCAGGGCGTCGGTCTGGGCGTCGAGCTTCTGGTCTTCGGTTGAGACACGGGCGTAACCTAAAATCATGCCTGAATCATGACAAAAACCTCCCAAAACGGCAAAGGTTTTGTCCGGAGTTTTAGTCCCGCGCAACTTGTTGGTCCGCCATGTGTGTCTAGGAAGGGACAGAAACGACCGTTTTCGACCAATCGGTCGCCCGTCTCTGGCATGTCAAACCTTGAGCAGTCGGATGCCCCGCCGTCCTCTATGCCGGCGAATGAACTGGGAAATGCCCGTCATTGCAGCACGCTTATGCATGTATCGCTTTGTGCGAAGCACGATCGGCGTGATTTATGTTCGGGGCCCGCCGCATCTTATGGCAGTATCTTGGGGATGAAGCTGATGCCGGAACACAAAGGAGCCCGCTGGGCTCTCGTCTTCACCTGCTTCGGCCTTGCTGTTGTGGCAGCATTCATCGCGCGGGGGAGAGTCTTTGACCGGCAGGTCGAGTGGATGGTCTTAGAGTCATCTCGCCTTGCAGAGGCACATCCCATCCTCTCCGAAGCTAACGCTTGGCTCTCGTCATCGCTCCAAGCCGAAGACGAAGACGCGAGCCGCAATGACCGGAGGGAGTTCCTTCGGACGGACGCAGGAACGCCATTTCGCGAGGCGATGCAGCAGTCTTCTCCGCTGCTTCTGCAAGGTGCGCTCGCGTCCCGCACGGTTGACAGGACCAGCATTCGATTCGGCAACATCGAGGCAGAACTGATCGATACTGTCGCTTGCGTCGGTCGTGTCAGCGGCTGCGATGCCACCAAGCGGAACCTCAGTGATGCGAGCCTGCTGAACAACGTCGACCGGTTTCGCGAGGCCGCTGGCCATCTTGCTGCCGCGTGCGACAGCCTGCCGTCCGACTCAAGGCCGGCATTTAGCTTGACGTGCGACGGTTCCGAAATCGAAGCTGCGGCTCGCAGAGTCGTGAAGGCTGCTACTCGCAACAAGGCTCTGGCTAGCCAAACGCTCGTCGTCGCGGGCTCTGCCGGCGACATCGAAAAGCCGCTTCTTGACTTGGTCTTCATCGATCGGTTCGAGGCAGGGCTGTGTAATACTGCGCCCTACGACGGACGTTTCATCGTCCGTCTCGAGTCTGCGCCAATGGCCATGCGCGAGGTGAGGGTCGATGCAGGATCGTGCGAACTTGTATCCTTGGGCCATCACCAAGAGCGCCCCACGGTCTTCGTGGGTTTTGCTCCGGACCGCGGCGACCCAGCGTTCCGAGAGATCGAGACGCTGGCCAACTTCGAGGCGAGCTGGAAGCTCCTCACCAACATCCGCCCCGCAGAAGGCGATCGCCGTTGGACTTGCGCCGCGATGGCTGACTTGTCGGCTGCGCCACTTGCTGGCTGTGCACAACATGACTCGTTTGAGCTCGGATCACTCGGGGACGCCTGGGCGTCTGTGCCTACGTCCCCCTCTACGCTTCGAGCGGTCCGCAGGACCTTCTGGGAGGCCTACGACCCGCAACTCACGGCGCTGATCCCCGAGAGCGTCATCGACGATCCCGAAGGCCGCGCACGCCACGTTACGGCCCTTGCGGGCACCCTACGCGACCGTGCAAAGGACCCGTCCGATACGAGGCCGGGAATCCTGCTTGGGGTCAGCGTCTGCAGCGAGACACCGTTCGCGGAACTGCAGATAGGCATCGAGATCTGCGGCCTTTCAGATACCTTGCCGCACGGCTTCAGGCCTCGCCTCTACCAGGGCGATGTGGTCACGCACCTCGCCGGCGTGCCGATCTTCAGCACCTCCGACATCCATCGCGTCCTGCGGCGCATCGACCAGAATACGCCGCGCTTTGATGCCGTCGCCACGCCGCTCGAGATCACCGTTGGTGGGGAGACACGGGTAGCTCTGCCCTTCTGGAACCCAGCCGTCTTTCGAGGCTGCCCGATCGAATGGCCCGGCACCTTTGCTTTCTTCAACACCGTCCTGCTCGGAGGGCCCGCGAAGCTCACGCCGTCCGGTTACGGAAAGATGCTTATGATCCGACAGTTCTGTCCGGATGCCGCTCTTTTCGGCGAACTGTCGGGGATGGTGGTCGGAGTGACTGGGCGTGCCGCCAAGTTCGGTGCCCAGACGCTCTTGAAGCGGCAGGCCTCGAAGAGTGTTCTTCGCTTTCTCGCATCCCGCAATGGGATCATTGTCATGCAGGGCCTCGATGAGGTCACATACGCATTTGTCAGTGCACCCCCCCTACAAACCTGGCGCGAGACGCTCGCGGGAGCGAAGGAGGATGCGCTGTTCGGGATGGCCATCGGCGTGGTCGCCACAAGCCGGATGCGCCTGCCCTGATCCCGCATACCAAGTCGGTGGCCGACCGCCATCAGAAGCGGTTAGCCACCGAATTGAACTGCTGATGGACCGGCAGGCCGGTATTCCTCGAAACCGGCTTGTACGGCGGACCCTCGTCGATCACGATTCTGGGTGGCTTGGTCGGAGGCACCTGTACCGTGCCGAGACCCTTTGGGCTTAAGTGTGGCGCTGGTGATGAGTACGTCGGTGGCCGCGACGCATTGTTAAAGTCGATCCTCGCAGCATCCTTGATGCGTTCGAGCCGTTGCTGTGCTTGGCCAGTGTCTGCGGCGGCGACGAAGCCGCTCGCCACCACGACGAGGACGACCGCAAGCCTTCGCACTGAGCGCGGTGAGGGTGAGGGGGGGAACCGTTTGTCCATACCGAAGAAGATGGGCAGCCGCTCCCGCTACGTCAATATCTGGCCTGACCTAGTCCCCGGATCTGGCACAGTTCACTATCGATCTTGGAGCAGGATGCCAGGGCGCCGTTCTGTCATGGGTTTCTGACCGGGACAGAACACACCGTTTATGGCCCTACCTTCTTCGTCAGCTCGTAGCTGAGTTCTTCGATCAGGTCGGCAAACTCTCGTACAGCGGAATCTCGGATTAGAAGGCGTTGCCCTGGGGCGTAGGTCTTGTCCCCGCTTCGATCAATGTAGTCTTGATCTACGATTCCCTGCTGGTGCGCGAGAAGATGGCGCTGCTGGAAGTAAACCTTGAGCTGGTCAAGTTTGTCTTGGCCGATCAGATCGACATAGGGGTGCCCGATCTCGGCCTTCCACAAGTCCGACCCCGCATCGAGATTCTGGAAGCGGCGCTTCGGCCCGGGCGCTGCTGTTGACGCGATTCTGATGGTCGCAATCCTCATCGGCATGGCTGATGAAATAGAAGAAGCCCGAGAGGTATTCCGGCCTCTGACCAGTGGCACTGGTGAAACCATCGAAGGGCAGGGGCGTGTGATCGACGGCGACACGCTGGAAATCGCAGGATCGCGGGTGCGCCTGATCGGCATCGACTCCGTAGAAAAGGATCAACTCTGCAAGGATCGGTCGGGCGATGAATGGCCCTGCGGGCGATACGCCGCCGAAGAGCTCGCGCGCTTGGTCAACGGCAAATCCGTCATGTGCCTCGTCAAAGAGTATGACCGCTACGGGCGGGCCGTGGCGGACTGCGAAACCGGCGCTCTGAGCCTGAGCTATTGGGTTGTTCAACAGGGCTGGGCCATCGCGACTGACTTCAAAGGATCGGAGCCGGGGGGTGGTGCGGCCCGCAGCGCGTAGCGCGAGGACACGGCCCCCGGCGGAGACGACGCCGCAGGCGGCGCTTGTCTTTTGACTTTCCGGGGCAGGTCTGTTGGGCGGACACAAAAATGGATCATGTCAGGGCGGGGGTGAGCGGGCGCAGCCCGTCGATCCCCCGGGCTGTCTCCTGAACTCATGCGAGACGCGCGCCCCGCGCGGCTCTCTCATTCCTCAAAGGCCAGAGCTTTCCAGCCCGATCCCGGCCCAGGGGACGGGCCTTGCATGTCGACGAGCTGGACGCGCCATCACACAGCGAGGGATAGCGAGGCGACTTGTGGGAAGGTCTGGCTCTTAGTCGGCCGAGAAACAGGCAGGTGCGCTACGTCAACCCTTTGTGGCGGCGGTCACGATGATTTCGACTAGGACGTCAGGAGCACCCATTTCGCATTGCGCTGTAGCGCGCGTAGGCGCAGCATTAGGTGCCGTCCAAGCATTCCAGACCTCGTTCATCGCTGCAAAATCGCGCTCTAGGTCCTTGATCCAGATCTGGGCGGTCAGAATGCGGCTTTTGTCCGTTCCCGCTTTTTCCAGATAGCCTTCGATCTTTTCCAGCGTCTGCTTTGTCTGCCCGGCGATGTCGAGGCTGCGGTCTTCGGCCGTCATGCCGCCGACATAGACAACTCCATTATAGACTACAGCGCGGCTGCGGCGGGGGTCGGTCTCGATGCGGGTGATATCTCTCATGTTTTTTCCTTTTGGGAGGTGATCAATAGAAACTGCCAAGATGAATCGGCTTGATGGGGGGGCGGATGCGGTAATATCCGACCTCGTCCGGCCCGACATTGCGGGCGGATGCTATGACTTCAGTCACGGTCAGACCGCAAAGGCGGCCCTGACAGGGGCCCATACCGCAGCGACCAAAGCTTTTGGCCTGGTTCGGGCCCAAGCAGCCCAAATCGACATAGCCGCGCAGATCACCGGCCGTCACCTCTTCGCAGCGGCAGACGATGACATCGTCGGCAGGAATGCGGTGCTCGTCCAACGGGCGATACAGCCTGTCGATGAAGGGGCGAAGTGCCGTATGTGTGGCAAACTGGGCATGCAGATCCGCTTTGCGAGCAGGCGATACCGTCCCGCCATTGCGTTCGTGGATCGCCAGCGCCGCAAGTCGCCCCTGCACCGCCGAGGCAAGCGCGCCGACGATGCGGCGGCTGTCACCGACAACGTAGATATTCGTATCGGCCAGCCGTCCGGCGTCATCCGTGACTGGTACCCAGCACAGCTGCCCGCTGTCCCAGTGATGCTTGGCACGCAGCGACCAACTGAGCTGCGTATTGGGAACGACGCCTTGGTGGAGCAAGATCAGCCCTGCGGACAGTTCCCGCGACTTGCCCTTATGGCGGAACCGCAGCCCTTCAGCCCGCTCCTGCCCCAAGATCTCCAGCGCCGAGGCACCGGAATAGATCGGCACCCCTGCCATCCGAATGCGGGAGATTAGGCCGAGACCCTTGATCAGGTCCTTCCGCCCGCGAACCGCGCCGTGGATTTTGCCCAGTGCCGAGACATAAGCGGAGAGGGCAGTGGTATCGACAAGCCCTGCCAGTTGCACCTTCGCCTGAAGATACTGCCACGCCAACAGATAGAGCAGCGGGCCGCACCCTGCGAGGATGACGGGTCCCGCAGGACGGGCATCCGAGCCCTTCAGCATTATCTGCGCCGCGCCCGCCCCCATCACGCCAGGAATGGTCCAGCCGGAAATCGGAAAAGGCCGCTCCATCGCGCCGGTCGCGATCACGACATGGGACGCCTCGATAGTCCGGGACTTTCCGTCGGCGACATAGTCGATGACGCCGTCATCGGACAGGTTGTTGATTTCCACCCAGAACTGACCCGGGGTTTCCATCGAGAAGTGACCCACCTTGGATTATGCTGAGCGGGTCATG
>NZ_JAAGOZ010000055.1:0-13027 GCF_010499845.1 Salipiger sp. PrR007
AAGTCGTGGCTCGGGCCATGCGCCGGCTCGGAGGTGAAGCTGGTCTCGCCAGCCACCCAGGTGCCTGCGATCAGGTGTTTGCCGTGCGGGGTGAAACTCATGAGATGTCCTTTCTGACAGGGGACCGCTTGGTCGGTCGCGGCCAGCGCGCCGGGCGGCGCGATTGGCAGATGGCAGTTGGCCAAGGCCGGTCTTGCCGCGATCCTGAGGGGATTTCAGGGAGTTGGAAACTTCTTCGCCCTCGTAACAAATATTTTCTTCACAGGCCAGTATTTTTCATTTAGGAAAAATCTTGCACGAAAAAATAAGTCCGGCAGCCCTCGCCGGCGTCCACAACAGCGAGAGACATCCGAATGAAGACCTTCACGCTCACCGCCGCCCTTCTGACCGCGACCGCGCTCGCGGGCACCGCCCAGGCCGACAAGCTCGACGACATCATCTCCTCGGGCACGCTGCGCTGCGCCGTGGTGCTCGACTTCCCGCCGATGGGTATGCGCGATGACAGCAACACCCCGATCGGTTTCGACGTCGACTATTGCAACGACCTCGCGGCCGCGCTCGGCGTCGAGGCGGAAATCGTCGAGACCCCCTTCCCCGAACGCATCCCTGCGCTGATGTCGGGCCGCGTCGACGTGGGCGTCGCCTCGACTTCGGACACGCTTGAGCGCGCCAAGACCGTCGGCTTCAGCGTGCCCTACTTCGCCTTCGAAATGGCCGTGACCTCGAACGACGAAACCGGCATCGCCTCCTTCGAGGACATGAAGGGCCACACCGTCGGCGCGGTTGCCGGCACCTACGAGGCGATCGCGCTGCAGGCGCAGGTCGACGCCTGGGGCGAGGGCAGCTTCCGCCCCTACCAGACCCAGGCCGACGTCTTCCTTGCGCTGAGCCAGGGCCAGCTCGACGCCACCGTCTCGACCTCGACCGTGGCGCAGGCGAACGTGCAGTCCGGCAACTTCGACGGCATCTCGGTGGTCGGCAAGGCCCCCTTCGACACCGATTACGTTGCCCTTTTCGCCAAGCGCGACGAGTACGGCCTGCTGAACTACCTCGATCTCTTCGTGAACCAGCAGGTGCGCACCGGCCGCTACGCCGAGCTCTACGAAAAGTGGGTCGGCGGCGAGCTGCCCGACCTGACCGTGGGCGGCGTCTACCGCTGATCCCTGACCGGACCGACCGGCGGCGCGGACCCCACCGCGCCGCTTTTCCTCTCGCTCTATCAGGCGCCTAACACATGTTCGATTACACCTTCCAATGGAAGCAGGCGCTCGCCAAGCTTCCGCAGATGCTGGACGGTGCGGTCGTCACGATGGAGGTCGCAGTCCTGTCGATGGTGATCGGCATCCTGCTTGCCGTCGTCCTGACGCTGCTGCGACTCTCGGGCTCGCGCCCGCTCGCCGCCATCGCCACCGCCTGGGTCGAGATCGCGCGCAACACGCCCGCGCTCTTCCAGATCTACATGGCCCATTTCGGCGTGGCGAGCTTCGGCATCCACTTCTCGCCCTTCGTGTCGCTGCTCATCGGCATCACCTTCAACAATGCCGGCTATCTCGCCGAGAACTTCCGCGGCGCGCTGAAGGCGATCCCCGACACCCAGGCGCGGGCCGGCCGCTCGCTGGGCATGTCGCAACTGCAGGCCTTCCGCTTCATCATCCTGCCGCAGATGCTGCGCATCTCCTTCCTGCCGATGACCAACCAGATGGTCTGGGCGATCCTGATGACCTCGCTCGGGGTCACCGTCGGGATGAACACCGACCTCTACGGGGTGACGCAGGATCTCAACGCGCTGACCTTCCGCACCTTCGAGCTTTTCGCCATCGCCGCGGTGATCTTCTACGCGATCACCAAGATCATCACCCTCGGCGCGCGGCTGCTCGCTGTCCGCCTGTTCCGCTACTGAGGGAGGAGACCGCATGTTCGACACCGCCCTCACCGCAAACGACCTGATCTTCCTCGCCAAGGGCGCGGGGATGACGATCCTGGTCACCCTCATCTCGGTCGCCATCGGCACCGTGCTCGGCGTTCTCTTCGGGGTGATCCGGGTGCAGCTCGGCGCCGCGCTCGCCGCGCCGCTGACCTTCGTGCTCGACATCTTCCGCTCGATCCCGCTGCTGATCCAGCTGGTGCTGGCCAATGCCTTCATGGGCATGGTGCTGAAGCTGCAGATGTCGGGGCTCACCGTGGCCTGCATGGTGCTCTCGCTCTACACCGCCGCCTATTGCGCCGAGATCGTGCGCGGCGGCATCGACGCGGTGCCTGCCACCACCCGGCGCGCGGCGCGCTCGCTCGGCATGAGCTGGGGGCAGGACATGCGCTACATCGTCATGCCGCTGGCCACCCGCGTCGCCCTGCCGTCGTGGATCGGCCTCGCGCTCGGGGTCATGAAGGACTCGGCGCTGGTCTACGTGGTGCAGGTCACCGAGCTTCTGAAGTCGACGCAGATCCTCATCACCCGCCTGCAGGAGCCGATGTTCCTGCTGCTGCTCTGCGGCGCCTTCTACTTCATCATCAGCCTTCCGCTGGCCCGGTTCGGCGGCTATCTCGAGAAAAGGTGGTCCAATGATTGAGATCCAGAATGTCCGTAAGTCCTTTGGCCAGATGGAGGTTCTCAAGGGCATCGATCTGACCGTCGCCAAGGGCGAGGTGCTGACCGTGATCGGCGGCTCCGGCTCGGGCAAGTCCACGCTGCTGACCTGCATCAACGGGCTCGAACCGATCGACAGCGGCCGCATCCTGGTCGACGGCACCGAAGTGCACGCCAAGTCGACCAACCTCAACACGCTGCGCCGGAAGATAGGCATCGTGTTCCAGCAGTGGAACGCCTTCCCGCATCTCACCGTGCTGGAGAACGTCACCTTGGCGCCGCGCAAGGTGCTGGGCATGTCGAAAGGAGAGGCCGAGGCGATCGCCGAGAAACAGCTCAAGCACGTGGGGCTCGGCGACAAGCTGAAGACCTTCCCGACCCGGCTTTCGGGCGGGCAGCAGCAGCGCATGGCGATCGCCCGCGCGCTGGCCATGTCGCCCCACTACATGCTCTTCGACGAGGTGACCTCGGCGCTCGATCCGCAGCTGGTGGGCGAGGTGCTGGAGACGCTGAAAATGCTGGCCGAAGAAGGCATGACGATGATCTGCGTCACGCACGAGATGGCCTTTGCCCGCGACGTCTCGAACCGGGTGGCCTATTTCCACAAGGGCGTGATGGCCGAGATCGGCGCGCCCGAGCAGATCTTCGGCGCGCCGCAGGAAGAGGTCACGCGGCAGTTCCTCGCCAGCGTGCGCTGAGACAACCGGCGACCGGCGCGTTTGGTCGCGCGCCGGTGCCCCCGAAAATGAAAAAGGCGCGGGGTCAATCCCGCGCCTTTCGTCTTTCCGGGGCGGAGGGCTCAACCCTCCAGCGCGGCGAGCCCCTCGGCCTCGAACTTGTCGAGCTGCGCCATTTCCGCGGCGGTCAGCGCAATGCCCTCGGCGAGCGCCTTCGACCGGGCGCTGAAGCGGCGCTCCGACGGCAGCCGCGCGCCCTGCCCGCTGATCGCGGTCAGCAGCCTCTCGCCCTCGGCGATGGGATCGCGGCCCGAGCGCTTGGCAAAGGTCTGCGGATCGAGCGCCAGCACAAGCGCGCCGTGGCGCGGCAGCAGCCCGCCGCCGCCCATGAAATCGAGCGCTTCCTTGCTCATGAACTCGCCCAGCATCGCCCCCGCCAGCAGCTCGACCATGGTCGAGATCGCCGACCCCTTGTGCGCACCGAAGGTCAGCATCGCGCCATCGAGCGCCGCGTCGGGGTCGGTGGTCGGATTGCCCTCCTTGTCGACGGCCCATCCCTCGGGGATCGGCGTGCCGGCGCGGCGGTGCAGCTCGATCTCGCCGCGCGCGGCGACGCTGGTGGCGAAGTCGAAGACATAAGGATGCGGGCCCGGTCGCGGCCAGCCAAAGGCGATGGGGTTGGTGCCGAGCAGCGGCTCCTTGCCGCCCGCGGGCGCGACGAAGGAATAGCTCGGGCACATCGACAACGAGGCGAGCCCCGCCTCGGCCAGCGCCTCCACATCGTGCCAGAGCGCCGAGAAATGCAGGCAGTCGCGGATCACCAGCGCCGCCAGCCCGGTCTCGCGGGCGCGCGCGACCAGCGTGTCCTTGGCGGCATAGAAGGCAGGGTTGGAAAAACCGCCGCCCGCGTCCACCTCGATCACGGCCTTGCCGCTGTCGTGCATCTGCGGCACGGCATCGGGCGAGACCTTGCCCGCGGCAAGCACGCGCAGGCAGCCCTCGATCCGGTAGATGCCGTGGGATTTGCAATTGTCGCGCTCGCCGGCGACGATCACATGGGCCACGGCTTGGGCGTTGTCGCGGCTCAGCCCGCTCTTTTCAAAGATCGCCTGGACACGGGCCATCAGCCCGTCGACGGAAATAATCTGCTGCTCGGCCATCGTTTGGCGCTCTCCTTCGGGTAACTCAGGCGGACGGGCGCCCCGGCGCGGGCCGGGTCACTTGTCCACGTCGATATAGGTGCAGGCCCAGAAGACCTTGGTCTCGGTGTCGTCCACGGCGCGCAGGCCGTGCTTGATGGTGCTGTCGAAATAGGCGCAGTCGCCCGTCTCGAGGATCACCGTCTCGTAGTGCTCGACGGTCAGCTCGACCCGGCCCGAGAGCACGTAGAGCGTTTCCTCGCCGTCGTGCGATTCCAGCTCCTCGCGCTTCAGCGGCGGACGCTGCTCGACCTTGGTGACCAGCGGGATGATCTTCTTCTCGGCGAGCGCGTTGCAGAGCACCTCGTATTCGAAGTTCTTCGAGCGGACCTTGCGGCCCTGCCCGGCGCGGGTGACGGTGAGCCGCGTGGTCTGATGCGCATCGTGGTCGGCCGAGAACAGCCGCTCCATGCCGATGTCATAGGCCCGCGCGATGCGGACCAGATTCTCGTAGCTGGGCGAGACCCGGCCGTTCTCGATCTTGTGGATCGTCGAGAGCGCCAGCCCGGTGCGCTGCGCCGCCACCTCCAGCGTGAAGCCGCAGGCCTGCCGCACGGATTTCATGCGGGCGCCGAGATCGCTGCGCAGCTGCTGCCGCTCCGCCTCCCACTCTTCCCCCGTGAGGGGTTCGCCGTCTTTTTCCGTATCGGTCATAATTTTTCTTTTCTTACCATCTGTGATCGTTTATGCCAATATTTGTGTTGAACGCAACAGTAGCAATCGAGAGCGGCGAAAAGGAACGGCTTTGTGCCTACTTTCGCCAAGATTTTCGGTGCTGCAGCCCGAAATCCGACCAACAGAAGGGAGCCGACATGCCAAGATCGATCGTGGCCGCGACTGTGCAGGGGCCAATCCTTCTGTGTGACGAGGGGCTGAGCGTCTGGGGCGGGGTCGATCCCGCGACAGGACGGATCATCGACGCCCTGCATCCCCAGCACGGACAGAGTCTTGCCGGCCGCGTGGTGATGATGCCGACCAGCCGCGGCTCCTGCACCGGCAGCGGCGTGCTGCTGGGGCTCGCCTTCGCCGGGGCGGCGCCCAAGGCGCTGATCTTCCGCGAGGCGGAGGATATTCTCACCCTCGGCGCGCTGGTCGCGGCACGGCTTTTCGGCCACGAGATCGCCGTGCTGCGGCTTTCGGCGTCGGACTATGATCAGCTTGCCGGTGAAAGTGACGCCGAGATCACCCCGAGCCGCCTGCGCGCCGGGTCGCTCGACTGGGAGCTCTCGCCCGAGACCGCCAAGGTGGACCTGAGCGACGACGACCGCGCCTTTCTCGACGGTGCCCATGGCGAGGCGGCGCAATTGGCGATGGAGATCATCACCACCATGGCCGCGGCCCAGGGCGCGACCGAGCTTGTCGATGTGAGCCGCGTGCATATCGACGGCTGCATCTACGCCAGCCCCGCTTTCCTGACCTTTGCCCGCGCCATGGCCGACAAGGGCGGCCGGGTGCGCGTGCCGACCACGATGAACGCCATTTCCGTCGATCACGCCAACTGGCGCGCGCAGGGCGTGGCCGAGGACTTCGGCCTGCCCGCCAGCCAGCTCGCCGACGCCTATGTCGAGATGGGCGCCCGGCCCAGCTTCACCTGCGCGCCCTACCTGCTCGACGACCGCCCCACCGAGGGCGAGGACATCGCCTGGGCCGAGAGCAACGCGGTGATCTATGCCAACAGCGTGCTGGGTGCGCGCACCGTGAAGCATGCCGATTTCATGGACCTGTGCATTGCGCTCACCGGGCGTGCCGCCCGGGCCGGGGTCTACCTGCCCCGGAACCGCGCGCCGCGCCGGATCATCGAGGTGACCCTGCCCGAGGGGGCCGACGATGCCTTCTGGCCGATGCTCGGCTGGCTGGCGGGACAGGCCGCGCCCGACCGCATCCCGCTGATCCGCGGGCTGGAGGAAAGCGCGCCGAACGAGGATGACCTCAAGGCGCTCTGCGCCGCCTATGGCACCACCTCGGCCTCGCCCATGCTGCACATCGCCGGGATCACGCCCGAGGCGGATATCGCCCCGACGCCCGACGCCGACCGCGTCAGCATCGCGCCCGAAGACTTCGCCCAGCTCTGGCAGGAGTTCAACAAGGGTGCGGGCAAGGTCGATCTCGTCGCCTTCGGCAGCCCGCATTTCTCGGAAGGCGAATGCGCCGCGCTCGCCGATCTCATGGAGGATCGGCAGGTGCACCCCGAGGTGGCCGCGATCGTCACTCTGGGCCGCGCCACGCTTGCCGCCATCACCGCGAGCGGCGTGGCGGCGCGGCTCGAGGCGGCGCGGCTCAGGCTCGTGCCCGACATCTGCTGGTGTTCGATCTCCGAGCCGGTCTTCCCGCCCTCGGCCAAGGTCCTGATGACCAACTCCGGAAAATATGCCCATTATGCCCCGGGGCTGAGCAACCGCGCGGTGCGCTTCGGCGCGCTGGCGCAGTGTGCCGAGACCGCCTGCACCGGGCAGGCCCCTCAATTCCCGCCGCGCTGGATCGCCGGCGGCGCGGCCTCCTCCGCCGCTTCGCGCCGCGCGTGACCTGCGCGCCAGCACATTTCTCCAACCTCTCCTACCCTACGGACATCCCCATGAACAAAGACGTCTTCTTCGGCACCATCCCCGCGCTGCTCACCCCCTGCACCCCCGACCGCCAGCCCGATTTCGACGCGCTGGTGAAGAAGGGCAAGGAGATGATCGCGGCGGGCATGTCGGCGGTGGTCTACTGCGGCTCCTGCGGCGACTGGCCCCTGCTCACCGACGAACAGCGCATGGAGGGCGTCGCGCGGCTCACCGAGGCGGGCGTGCCCGTCATCGTCGGCACCGGCGCGATCAACACCAAGTCGGCGGTCGCCCATGCCGCCCACGCGCAAGAGATCGGCGCGGCGGGCCTCATGGTGATCCCGCGCGTGCTGTCGCGCGGCCTGTCGGTCGCCGCGCAGCGCAACCACTTCAAGGCGATCCTCGACGCCGCGCCGGACGTGCCCGCGATCATCTACAACAGCCCCTACTACGGCTATGCCACCAAGGCGGACCTCTTCTTTGCGCTGCGCGCCGAGCACCCCAACCTGATCGGCTTCAAGGAGTTCGGCGGCAAGGCCGACCTCAGCTACGCGGCCGAGCACATCACCTCGCAGGACGATGACGTGATCCTGATGGTCGGCGTCGACACCGAGGTCTACCACGGCTTCGTCAAATGCGGCGCGGTCGGCGCGATCACCGGCATCGGCACGATCTTCCCGACCGAGGCGCTGCTGCAGGTCGAACTGTCGCGCCGCGCCGCGACCGGCTGCCCCGAGGCCGACCTGCGCGCCCGCGAGTTGGCCGAGGCCTTCTCGGTGCTGGCGAAATTCGACGAGGGCGTCGATCTGGTGCTCTACTTCAAGCACATGATGGTGCTGAAGGGCGAAGAGGAATACCGTCTCAACATCTACGAGACCGACGCGCTGTCGCCCTCGCAGGCGAAGTTCTGCGAAGCGCAGTTCCACCAGTTCAACCGCTGGTTCGCGAATTGGTCCAAGCAGGGTGGAGTGATCGCCGAATGCATGTGATCGACAGCCACACCGGGGGCGAGCCCACGCGTGTGATCCTGGGCGGTGGTCCGGACCTCGGGTCCGGGCCGCTGGCCGAGCGCGCCGCCAGGCTTGCGTCCGAACACCGCGACTTCACCCGCTCGGTCAGCCTCGAGCCGCGCGGGCAGGTCGCCATGGTCTGCGCGCTGCTGGTGGAGCCGGTGGATCCGGGCTGCGTCACCGGCGTCATCTACTTCGACGCCGAGGCGGTGCTGGGCATGTGCGGTCACGGCACCATCGGGCTTGCGGTCACGCTGGCGCACATGGGCAAGATCGGCCCCGGCACGCACAGGATCGAGACCCCGGTGGGCGTGGTCTCGGTCGAGGTGATCGACGCGAACACCGTCACCGTCACCAACGTCGAGAGCCGCCGCACGCAGGCCGGTGTCTCGGTCGAGGTCGAGGGGCTCGGCACCCTCACCGGCGATGTCGCCTATGGCGGCAACTGGTTCTTCCTCGTCGATCCCAGCCCGGTTCCGGTTGTCTCGTCGAACATCCGCCAGCTCACCGACATGACCGTCGCCACCCGCGCGGCGCTCAAGGCGCAGGGCATCGCGGGCGAGAATGGCGGCGAGATCGACCATGTGATCTTCTACGGCCCCGCAGAGGACGCCGCGGTGCACAGCCGCAACTTCGTGCTCTGCCCCGACGACGCCTACGACCGCTCGCCCTGCGGCACCGGCAGCTCGGCCCGGCTCGCCTGCCTTGCCGCCTCGGGCCGACTGGCCGAGGGCGAAGAGATCGTGCAGGAAAGCGTCATCGGCAGCACTTACCGGCTGTCCTATGCCCAAGGCCGGGCGGGCGGGGTGATCCCCTCGATCACCGGCCGGGCCTATGTGATGGCCGAGAGCAAGCTGCTCTTTGACCCGGCGGATCCGTTCAAGACCGGCATCACGCTCTGATCCCCCCCGCCGCCGCGCGCCATTCTCCCGGCGCGCGGCGTCTCTTCTTATTCTTCGCGCAGATCGAGGGCCGCCATGGCTGAGGCCGAGCACAGTGAAATTCTCGTCATCGGGGCGGGCATCATCGGGGTCACCGCCGCGCTGGCGCTGCAATCCGAGGGGCGCAAGGTCCGCATCCTCGACCGTGCGGGTGTCGCCGCGGGCACCTCGGTGGGCAACGCCGGCGCCTTTGCCTATGCCGACGTCGAGCCTCTGGCCACCCCGGGCATCATGCGCAAGGCGCCCAAATGGCTGCTCGACCCGCTCGGGCCGCTGTCGCTGCGCCCCGGCTATGCGTTGCAGCTCAGCCCGTGGCTGCTGAAGTTCTGGCGGGCCAGCCGCAAGGACCGCTACGCCGCCGCCGTCAAGGCACAGTCAGAGCTCATGCACCTGTCCCAAGAGGCGCAGGAGCGGCTGATCGTGCAGGTCTCGGGCGAGCCGCTGATGCGCCGCGAGGGGCAGATGCAGCTCTACGAGGGCGCGGCCTCCTACCGCGCCAGCCTGCCGTCGTGGGAGCTGCGGCGCCGGCACGGTGTGAACTTCGATCTGTTCGAAAGCCCCGAGGCCATCGCGGAAATCCAGCCCGGCGTCTCGCGGCGTTTCACCCATGCGGGCTACACGCCCGAGTGGATGAACACCGTCGATCCCGCGATCTGGACCCACCATGTCGCCGAGGCCTTCGTCGCGCGCGGCGGCCGCATCGACATCGCCGAGATCCGCAACCTGCGCGCGCGCGAGCAGGGTGTCGAGGTCGAAACCGATACCGGCACGCTCCGCGCCGTCAAGGTGGTGCTGGCCGCCGGGGCCTGGTCGCGCAGCCTTGCCCGCGCGCTCGGCGACCGGATCCCGCTCGACACCGAGCGCGGCTACAACACCACCTTCCCCACCGCCAGCTTCGATTTGCGCACGCATCTGACCTTCAGCGACCACGGCTTCGTCGTGACCCGCATCGGCGCGGGGCTGCGTGTCGGCGGCGCGGTGGAACTGGGCGGGCTCGACCTGCCGCCGAACTACCGGCGCGCCGAGATCCTCGTGGAAAAGACCGCGCGGTTCCTCTCGGGCTTCGAACCCACGGGCGGCACGCAATGGATGGGCTTCCGCCCCTCGATGCCGGACAGCTTGCCGGTGATCTCTGCCTCGCCGAAGTCGCGCGACGTGATCTACGCCTTCGGGCACGGCCATCTCGGCCTCACGCAATCGGCAGGCACCGCGCAGCTCGTCGCCGCGCTCTGCGCGGGGCGGGCGCCGGGGATCGATCTTTCACCCTTCCGCGCCGACCGGTTCTGACCCCCAAGGCGCCGCCGGGCCCGTCCGTTCAGTCGGGCCGGCCGATCCCCATCGGCCAGGTGTCCGAGATCCGGTAGCCCCCGGGCCAGGGATCGGCCGGGTCGAGCATGTGCTGATGGGTGCCGGTGATCCAGGCGCGACCGCTGATCTCGGGGCGGATCGCGTCGAGCCCGCCGACCGCCGTGTGCCCGAGGATGCGCCCGGTGAACTCCGAGCCGATGATCGACTCGCCGGTGAGCCGGTCGCCCATCCCCATCTCGCCGCGCGCCTGCAGCAGCGCCATGCGCGCCGAGACCGCGGTGCCCGTAGGCGAGCGGTCGAGCTTGCCGGGCTGGATCGCCACCACCGACTGGGCGCGCAACTCGCTGCCCTCGCGCCGCAGCTTCCCCGCGAAGAGACAGAACGAATGATGCGCCCAGTCGGGTTTCTCCGGGTGCTCGAAGCGGTATTGGGCGTTGGCGGCATTGGTGATGCGGATCCCCAGCTCGGCGATCTCGCGCGCGTGCTCCGCCACCAGTGCGACCCCCAGCGCCTCGGGATCGACCACCACGAAGCTGTCGCCGCCAAAGGCGGTGTCGATGCGGATCTCGCCCAGCCCCGGCACCTCGAGCGGCACGTCGAGGCGGCTGGCGAACGACGGCAGGTTCTCGACATGGATGCGCTCGGCCTTGCCGTTCGCGCAGTCGGCGCGGACCCGCACCAGCCCTCCGGGGGCCTCGAGCACCAACTCGGTCACCGGCTCCTGCATCGGGATCAGCCCGCTGTCGAGCAGCACGGTTGCCACGCAGATCGAATTCGAGCCCGACATCGGCGGCGTGTCCTCGGGCTCCATGATGATCCAGGCGGCCTGGGCCTCGGGGTGCCTGGGCGGCACCAGCAGGTTCACGTGGCGAAACACCCCGCCGCGGGGCTCGTTCAGCACGAAGTTCCGTAGGGTCTGGTCCTCGGCGATCCAGCGGCGCTGCTCCCAGAGCGTCTGGCCCGGCGGCGGCGCGACTCCGCCGACGATGACGTCGCCGACCTCACCCTCGGCATGGCACGAGACCACATGAATGACCTTGCTGCTGCGCATCTTCCCCTCCGCTGCGCCGGGCTGGCGCGCGCCACGACGCGAGGCGCCGCATCCGGGCTCTTCATTTTGGATATTGGATCTGACCTGCCCCCTTGCCGGTCCCTCATTCATAAAGAGAGTCTGCTGGTTGGATTTTGATAGTGGGGCGCCTCGTCGGACGCAAGCGCTCGGCGCGCTTGTTGCGGGGTAGGACCGGCATCGCCGCGACTCATGACCGCCATTGGCGCCATTCTGAACCGCCCCGGGTTTGCCGGAGGCTCCAACTCCTGAGTAGCAACTGTCTTTCAAACGATGGCGTCTCGGTAGGCCGTTCCAGTTTTGATCATTGCGTTGAGAACGGTCAGGAGCTTGCGCGCGCAAGCGACGATGACGGGCTTTTTGGCCTTTCCAGCCGCAAGCAGGCGCTCCTTGAAGGCTCTGAACCGCGGGTCGAACCTGCTGGCGGTGAGTGCTGCCAGATAGAGGGTGCGCCTGATCGTGCCGCGTCCACCCCATATGCTGCGTTTGCCGCGTCGATGTCCGGAGTCATTCGCATGTGGTGCGAGTCCGGCGAGAGCCGCGATCCTTCGGCGGTCAAGCTGACCAAGTTCAGGGAGCTGCGCGATCAAGGTTGCTGAGACGACGGGCCCGATCCCGTTGACTTGGCGTAGGCGCGCGGCTTGCTCGCGCAAATCGCACTGTTCTTGGATTACGGCTTCCATCTCTGCCTCGGCTTTCGCGAGACTGGCTTGCAGGGTCTTGATGTGCTGAGAGATGTTACGCCGAATCCATGGATCCTGCGCTGTCCTCAAGCGGTTTTTCTCCGCAACGATCATGGTGGTGATGCCCGCCCGGTGGCCGGTAAGTTCAGACAAACGCTGCCGTTCGGCAGAACGCGGGCTCGCCGGAGCCAGCTGTAGAGCGCGTCCCATCTCGGCCAGGACCAGCGCATCGACGCGGTCACTCTTGGCCAAGCGCCCGGTTGCGCGGGCAAACTCGCGGGCCTGCCGAGGGTTCACACATGTCGCGAGCCGCCCAGCTTCGAAGAGAGCCGACATTACGGGTCGCTCGTAGCCACCGGATGCTTCGAGGACTACGATGGATGAGCCAACTGTCGCTGCAAAACTACGCAGCGATCGGCGGTCGGTTTGTATCCTCTCCTGCCGGGAAGAGGCGGGGTCACACACGTCGATCCAGTCTTTCGCAACATCGACGCCGATGTAGGTTTGGGGCAAAGTCACTGTCCTGTCCTTGATATTCGGGGTCGGCACTACGGGCGCCCCTTGCAACTGTTCAGGTTCAAATGGCGACGGCGCAAATGGGCCCCTTGCTACTCAGCGGGATCTACCTCCCCGGGATGGAACGGGG
Source organism: Salipiger sp. PrR007 (assembly GCF_010499845.1). NCBI lineage: Bacteria > Pseudomonadati > Pseudomonadota > Alphaproteobacteria > Rhodobacterales > Roseobacteraceae > Salipiger > Salipiger sp. PrR007. The sequence goes on from NZ_JAAGOZ010000055.1 coordinate 12,661, forward strand.
TCCCACCTGCGTTCCCAGTATGCCCGACCTTGAACACACAAGGATGGAGCACCATGAGCAAGACCACGAACAAATTTTCCCCTGAAGTCCGCGAGCGCGCGGTGCGGATGGTTCTCGGCAACGAGGGCGAGCATGGCTCTCGCTGGCAGGCGATCACATCGATCGCAGCGAAGATCGGGTGTTCGGCGAACACGCTGAACGACTGGGTCAAGAAGGCCGAGGTCGACGGCGGCAAGCGGGCCGGAGCTCCCAGCGATACGGCCGAGAAGATAAAGGCGCTCGAACGGGATAACCGAGAACTGCGCCAAGCGAACGAGATCCTGCGTAAGGCGTCGGCTTATTTTGCGATGGCGGAGCTCGACCGCCG
>NZ_JAAGOZ010000056.1:0-9177 GCF_010499845.1 Salipiger sp. PrR007
GAACCAATAGTAGGGTCGGCTTTGCTTGCGGACAGATGCGAGCTCGTCTGCCCCTGCGTCTTTCACTCTATTTTTCATGAGCGCTATTTCGCTCTCCAATTGTGAATATCCCGTCTGCGGTGCAGACTTGAAGAATTTTCATGTTACTCTCACGACACGAGGCCAGCAGGAAATACGAGGCCCCTTGGGGTCCGTCGCGATAGCAAGTAGGAAGATCTTGTACATCAAGATCGGATTTTTCCTAATGAGAATTCCCGGGCTGACCGGCCGTGCTCCTGGTTTTCGGGCTTTTGCGGGCTTGGTACTTATCACGGGGCTCGCCGCATGCGCGACTCCCGGACCCGGCGAAACACGCGACGGTGTCTTTGATCCGCAAGAACCCGCCAATCGCCGCGTACATGCTTTTAACAAGAGGGTTTATTCCCGCCTATCGGGTGACGGAGAGCCCGGATTCATCGAATCCCTGCCAGATCCTGTCAAAAATGGGGTGGTGAATTTCTCCGATACGGTCGCCTTGCCGCAGACCGTGGTGAATCAGTTGCTGCAGGGGCGGCTGCTGCGCGCCTCGCGCAACACGCTGCGGTTTTCGGTCAACGCGACGCTGGGGATCGCCGGGCTGATGGACGTGGCCAGCCCTATGGGTCTGCTTGAGGATCGCAGCAACTTCGGGGAGACGCTCTATGTCTGGGGCTTCCCCGAGGGCGGCTATATGGAGCTGCCGGTTCTCGGCCCCTCGACCGAGCGCGAGACGGTGGGTCTCTTCGTCGATTTCTTCACCGATCCCTTCGCCTATGCGCTCCCCTCGCCGCAGCGCTATGTCCGCTACGGCGCGCGGCTCGGCGAGCTGATGATCAAGCGCAGCGACTACGGCGACGCGATCGATGCGGTGATGGAGGGCAGCGCCGACAGCTACGCGCAGGCGCGGGTGATCTGGCTCGAGAAGCGGCGGCACGAGCTTGGCGATGACAGTATCGAGGGATCGGGGTTCATCGATCCCGAGGCCATGGACACGGAGGGTTTCTAATGGGGCATTTCACGAGCAGGCGGGGCTTTCTTGCCGGGGCGCTGAGCGCCTCCGCGTTTGTGGCGTTACCGGGCGTGGCGCTCGCGGCCAGCGCGGCGCAGGCGGAAAAGCTGGTGCAGGGGCTGGTCGGGGACGTCAACGCGGTGATTGCCTCGGGCGCGTCCGAAGCCGCGATGATCGCCGAGTTCGAGCGCATCTTCGTGCGCTACGGCGACATGCCCTATATCGCTGCCTACGTCATGGGCGCCGATGGCCGCCGCGCCACGCCGGCACAGAAGAAGGCCTTCACCGCCGCCTTCCAGGGGTACGCCGCGCGCAAGTACGGCAAGCAGTTCCGCAAGTTCATCGGCAGCGCGATCACCGTCTCCGGCACGCAGAAAGTGAAGAACGCCTACCAGGTCGCCACCGTTGCCAAGCTGCGCGGGCAATCGCCCTTCGAGGTGAGCTTCTTCGTCGGTGAGAAATCGGGACGCTTTTACAACATGTATGTCGAGGGCGTGAACATGCTGCTCACCGAGCGGACCGAGATCGGCGCCATGCTCGACAGGCGCCGCGGCGATATCGACGCGATGATCGACGACCTCCGGCAGGCGGGCTGACCGCGTCTCTAGCGGTCAGGATCGGGGAGCGCGCGCTTTGCGGGGCGCCGCCTGTACCGGTCGGGCACCCGCAGCGCCGATCGGCTGGAAATCGTCGAATTGTGCGCGCTCGCCGGCCGCGGCTTGCATCCCTTTGCTGGGCGGCGCCAACTGGGGCAGACAGGTCTTGGGGGAGGATGTGGCAAAGAGATCGGCAGCGATGTGCACCGCGGCATCAAGCTCGCGCCCAACCCCCTGATGCGGCATTTTTTCACCCGCGATGTTCTTGAACCGTTCAGGGTCTGCGCCCATCTTTACCCCGAGGCCCGTGACCTTCCCGTGCTGCTTGTCAGGCGGGGCAAATCCAGACGGGCGCTTGTGAAGGAGAGACAGCATGAACTTGGAGAAGTTCACTGAACGTGCGCGCGGGTTCATTCAGGCCGCGCAGACCATCGCAATGCGGGAAGGCCACCAGAGGCTGGTTCCCGAACACCTGCTGAAAGCCCTGATGGACGATGACCAGGGGCTGGCCAGCAACCTGATCACCCGTGCCGGCGGCGCGCCGCAGCGGGTGGTGGAAACCCTCGATCAGAAACTCGCGAAACAGCCGAAGGTCTCGGGCGACGCCGGTCAGGTGTATCTCGACTCGGCGACCGGGCGCGTGCTCGACGAGGCCGAGAAGATCGCGAAAAAGGCGGGCGACAGTTTCGTTCCCGTCGAGCGCGTCCTCATGGCCCTCGCCATCGAGCGCAGCGGCGCCAAGGAGGCGCTGGAGGCCGGTGCGGTGACGCCTCAGAAGCTGAACGAGGCTATCAACGACATTCGCAAGGGCCGCACGGCCGACAGCGCCAATGCTGAAGAGGGGTACGATGCCCTCAAGAAGTACGCGCGCGATCTGACCGAAGCCGCGGAGCAGGGCAAGATCGATCCGATCATTGGCCGCGACGACGAGATCCGCCGCTCGATGCAGGTGCTCTCGCGCCGTACCAAGAACAACCCTGTTCTGATCGGTGAGCCCGGCGTGGGTAAAACCGCGATCGCCGAGGGCCTCGCGCTGCGCATCGTCAATGGCGACGTGCCCGAAAGCCTGCGCAACAAGCGGCTGATGGCGCTCGACATGGGCGCGCTCATCGCCGGGGCCAAGTACCGCGGCGAGTTCGAGGAGCGGCTGAAGGCCATTCTGAAGGAGATCGAGACCGCTGCCGGCGAGATCATCCTCTTCATCGACGAGATGCACACGCTTGTGGGCGCGGGCAAGGCGGACGGGGCGATGGACGCCTCGAACCTGCTGAAGCCGGCGCTGGCCCGCGGCGAACTGCACTGCGTCGGCGCCACCACGCTCGACGAGTACCGCAAGCACGTCGAGAAGGACCCGGCGCTCGCGCGGCGCTTCCAGCCGGTGATGGTGCAGGAGCCGACGGTCGAGGACACGATCTCGATCCTGCGCGGCATCAAGGAGAAGTACGAGCTGCACCACGGCGTGCGGATCTCGGACTCGGCCCTCGTGGCCGCGGCGACGCTCTCGCACCGCTACATCACCGACCGCTTCCTGCCGGACAAGGCGATCGACCTCATGGACGAGGCCGCCTCCCGCCTGCGCATGGAAGTGGACAGCAAGCCCGAGGAACTGGACCAGATCGACCGCAACATCCTGCAGATGCAGATCGAGGTCGAGGCGCTGAAGCTCGAGGATGACCAGGCGTCCAAGGACCGCCTCGAAAAGCTCGAGCGCGAACTGGCCGAGCAGGAAGAGCGTTCTGCCGAGATGACCGCAAAGTGGCAGGCCGAGCGTGACAAGCTGGCTTCGGCGCGGGACATCAAGGAACAGCTCGACCGGCTGCGCGCCGATCTCGAGATCGCCAAGCGCGAAGGCAACTTCGCCAAGGCCGGTGAGCTGCAATACGGGAAGATCCCCGAGCTCGAGCAGCAGCTGGAGCAGGCCGAGAACGCCGAGAGCGACGTCATGGTCGAAGAGGCCGTGCGTCCCGAGCAGATCGCCGAGGTCGTCGAGCGCTGGACGGGTATCCCGACCAGCAAGATGCTCGAGGGCGAGCGCGAGAAACTGCTGCGCATGGAAGACGGGCTGCACAAGCGGGTCATCGGCCAGAACCAGGCGGTGCGCGCCGTCGCCAACGCGGTGCGCCGGGCGCGGGCCGGGCTGAACGACGAGAACCGACCTTTGGGCTCGTTCCTCTTCCTCGGGCCGACCGGTGTGGGCAAGACCGAGCTGACCAAGGCCGTGGCCGAGTTCCTCTTCGACGACGACAGCGCGATGGTGCGCATCGACATGTCGGAGTTCATGGAGAAACACGCGGTTGCCCGTCTGATCGGCGCGCCTCCGGGGTATGTCGGCTATGACGAGGGCGGCGTGCTGACCGAGGCCGTGCGGCGGCGCCCCTATCAGGTGGTGCTGTTCGACGAGGTCGAGAAGGCGCACCCGGACGTGTTCAACGTGCTTTTGCAGGTGCTCGACGACGGCGTGTTGACCGATGGCCAGGGCCGGACCGTGGACTTCAAGCAGACGCTGATCGTGCTGACCTCGAACCTCGGCTCGCAGGCGCTCAGCCAGTTGCCCGATGGGGCGGACAGCGCCGCTGCCAAGCGCGACGTGATGGATGCGGTGCGGGCGCACTTCCGCCCCGAGTTCCTCAACCGGCTCGACGAGACGATCATCTTCGATCGGCTCAAGCGCGAGGACATGGATGGCATCGTCGAGATCCAGCTTGCGCGCCTGCTCAAGCGTCTGGCGAACCGCAAGGTCACCCTCACGCTCGACGAGGGGGCCAAGAAGTGGCTGGCCGAGGAAGGCTACGATCCGGTCTTCGGCGCGCGTCCGCTCAAGCGGGTGATCCAGCGCGCGCTGCAGGATCCGCTGGCCGAGATGATCCTCGGCGGCGACATCCACGACGGCGACACGGTGCCGGTGAGTGCCGGGGCTGACGGGCTGATCATCGGCGATCGCATCGGCGCCAGCAACCGGCCCCGCCCGGACGACGCCGTGGTGCACTGAGCGACATGCCTCGCACGTAGTAAAGGCCCGCCGTTTCGGCGGGCCTTTCGCATTGGCGGGCGGGATGCGCCCCTAAATGAGAGGGGGCGCGGCGCTGGCTGCCGCGCCCCCTCGCTGACGCCGTGGGCGCCGACCGGGGTTGAAGAGGTGCCGGCACCGCGTGGGGGGATCACTGCGGCATCAGCACTCCGTCGATCACGTGGATAACTCCGTTCGAAGCTTCGATGTCCGGCTGGGTCACGTTGACTCCGCCGACGGTGACACCGCCTTCGGTCATGATCTCGAGACTTTCGCCCTGTACCGTCTCGGCCATCATGCCGTTGGTCAGGTCGGAGGACATCACCTTGCCCGGCACCACGTGGTAGGTGAGGATCGCGGTCAGCTTGTCCTTGTTCTCTGGCATCAGCAACGTGTCGACCGTGCCCTCGGGCAGGGCGGCGAAGGCCTCGTCGGTGGGGGCGAAGACGGTGAACGGCCCGTCGCCGCTCAGAGTCCCGACCAGCCCGGCGGCTTCGGCGGCGGCGAGCAAGGTGGAGAAGCTCCCGGCGTCCTGCGCGGTCTCGACGATGGTCTTGCCCATGTGCGAATCCGCCAGCGCGGGCGCGGCGGTCAGCATGGCTGCGGTGAGGGCAACGGATGTCATGCGGATCATTATGATCTCCTCCTGTTCGGCATTGAATGTACCCAAGGTTACGCGGCGAAGGTCGGGGCGGATCACCCCCTTTTGCCGAGATCAGGGCGTGGAGCGTGGTTGTCTCGCGCTTGTGAGGTGGCGTCAGCCCGGCGTGAAGGGCATGCCAGAGGGCGCCAGGCGCGGCCCGGCCGCGCTTGGACGGCACCGGGGCGGCGCAGCTTCGTCGCTAACATGCCGCGCAGGCGTCCCGCGGCGCCCTTCTCGCTTTGCCCCCTCTGCCGGGCGTTGTAACGATGCCGCCGAACCCGCTTCGACAACCGACACGTTCTACAGACATCCGAGGGAATAATGGGCGCGGCAATGTACTTCCTGCAAATCCTGGCACTGGTCTTCACAGTGGCCATCGGCTTTGCAGTGCTGGCAGTGGTACTCCTGTACCTGATCGACACCACCCAGACCGGCGACGCGATCCGCCGCAACTACCCCGTCATCGGCCGCTTCCGCGGCTGGTTCACCAAGCTCGGCGAGTTCTTCCGCCAGTATTTCTTCGCCATGGACCGCGAGGAAATGCCCTTCAACCGCGCGCAGCGCGACTGGGTCTACCACGCCACCAAGGGCAAGGATAACACCGTCGCCTTCGGCTCGACCCGCAACCTCAACATCCCCGGCACGCCGATCTTCGTGAATGCGGTCTTCCCGCCGCTCGACGACCAGTTCTCGGTGACGGAACCCATGGTGATCGGGCCGACCGCCAAGCTTCCCTACGTGGCGCGCTCGATCTTCAACATCTCCGGCATGAGCTACGGCGCCATTTCGCGCCCGGCGGTCGAGGCACTGAGCCGCGGGGCTGCCGAGGCGGGGATCTGGCTGAACACGGGCGAGGGCGGGCTCGCGCCTTTCCACGAGCTTGGTGCCTGCGATCTGGTCTACCAGATCGGCACCGCAAAGTTCGGCATTCGCGACGAACACGGCAATATCGACGATGCCAAGCTGGCGGCGGTGGGCGCCCGCCCGCAGGTGAAGATGTTCGAGCTGAAACTGGCGCAGGGGGCCAAGCCCGGCAAGGGCGGCATCCTGCCCGGCGAGAAGGTCAACGCCGAGATCGCGGCGATCCGCGGGCTCAAGGTCGGTCAGCCCGGCATCTCTCCGAACCGCCATCGCGAGATCGACACCTTCGAGGATCTGCTCGACATGATCGTGCACATTCGCGAGGTCTCGGGCCGGCCGGTGGGCTTCAAGACGGTGATCGGCTCGTCAGACGAATGGGAGCGAATGTTCCAGCTGATCGTCGAGCGCGGCCCTGAAAGCGCCCCCGACTTCATCACCATCGACGGCGGCGAGGGCGGCACCGGTGCCGCGCCCATGCCGCTGATCGACCTCGTCGGCATGCCGATCCGCGAGGCGCTGCCGCGCATCGTCGACCTGCGCGACCGCTACGGGCTGAAGGAACGCATCCGCATCGTCGCCGCCGGCAAGCTGGTGAACCCCGCCGACGTCGCTTGGGCGATCTGCCTCGGTGCCGACTTCGTCACCTCGGCGCGCGGGTTCATGTTCTCGATGGGCTGCATTCAGGCGCTGAAGTGCAACCGCAACACCTGCCCCACGGGCATCACCACCCACGACCCGCGCCTGCAGAAGGGGCTCGTGGTCGAGGACAAGTACAAGAAGGTCGCCAATTACGCCAAGGCGGTGATCAAGGAGGTCGAGACCATCGCGCATTCCGTCGGCGTCTCCGAGCCACGCCAGATGCGCCGCCGCCACGTGCGCATCGTGCAGGCCGACGGCAGCTCGATCCCCTTCTCCAAGCTGCGCCCAAGTTACAGAGGGGACACCGCAACGTGAGATCGCTTTGTTTGGCGGATCGGCGGTTCTCCGCTAGCTTGCTCGAAACCCGTTACGGGGCAGATGTGCAGGAGGACATCCGATGGCGTTCCGCTGGAAAGGCGATCTCAAGGATCATCACGTCACCGACGAGGCGCATTGGCTGAACCGCCGGCAGATCATCGGCGGCGCGGCCGGGATCGCGCTCGCCGGTCTCGCCGGGCGCAGCCAGGCGGCGGAGACGCTTGAGCCCAACAGTTGGGAAGAGATCACCAGCTACAACAACTACTACGAGTTCGGCACCGGCAAGGAAGACCCCAAGGCCTATGCCGGTGCCCTCACCACCAAGCCCTGGACGGTGACCATCGACGGCTTGGTTGACCGTCCCGGTGACTACGCGCTCGAGGACATCCTGTCGAAGATGACTGTCGAGGAGCGCATCTATCGCTTCCGCTGCGTCGAAGCCTGGTCGATGGTCGTGCCGTGGAACGGTTTCGAGCTTGCCGATCTGCTGGAGCTTGCGGGCGTGCAGTCAGGGGCGAAGTATGTCGCCTTTGAAACCCTCTACCGTCCCGAGGAAATGCGCGGCACTGCCTACCCCGTGCTCGACTGGCCCTATGTCGAGGGTCTGCGGCTCGACGAGGCGGTGAATCCGCTGACCTTGCTGGCCACTGGCATCTACGGCAAGGACATCCCCAACCAGAACGGCGCGCCGCTGCGGCTGGTGGTGCCGTGGAAATATGGCTTCAAGTCGATCAAGTCGATCGTCAGAGTCACGCTGACCGATAAGGAACCGCCGACCTCGTGGAACAAGTCGAACCCGCGCGAATACGGTTTCTATTCCAATGTGAACCCGCAAGTTGACCATCCGCGCTGGTCGCAGGCCACCGAGCGCCCGATCGGTGGCGGCTTCTTTGCCAAGCGCAAGCCGACGCTCATGTTCAACGGCTACGAGCAGGAGGTCGCTGCCCTTTATGACGGCATGGACCTCTCAAAGAGTTTCTGAGCCATGGTGATTTGGATCAACAGCGTAAGTCGGCGCCTGCCGCCCTGGCTCCTCTACATGATCGCACCGCTGCCGGTGGCCTGGTTCCTCTACCTCGGCTTCACCGGAAGGCTGGGGGTCGAGCCGATCCGCGCGCTCGAGCACAAGCTGGGCGAGCTCGGGCTGCAGATCCTTCTGCTGGTCTTGGCGATCACCCCCCTGCGCCGCTACGCCGGTCTGAACCTGCTGCGCTTCCGCCGGGCGCTGGGGCTGGTCGCCTTCTTCTATATCACCCTGCATCTTCTGGTCTGGCTGGTGCTCGACGTTCAGATCCCGGCGCAGATCTGGGCCGACATCGTCAAGCGCCCCTATATCACCATCGGGATGCTGGCCTTTGTCCTGATGATCCCGCTGGCGCTGACCTCGAACAATCTCTCGGTCCGGCGCCTGGGCAAGCGCTGGCGCAAGCTCCACTGGCTGACCTACCCGGCGCTCCTGCTTGGGTCCCTGCACTTCGTGTTGCTGGCCAAGGGATTCCAGATCGAGCCGCTCCTCTATCTCGGCGCGACGGTGCTGCTTCTGGCGCTGCGGCTGAAGAAACGGAGCTTCGGCCGACTCGGCACGGTCGGAGGGGCGAGAGGGTAGGGCGGCCCTGTGCGTGGGGCGCGCATCTTCATGCCTCTCCTCGGACGCGACTCGCAGCGGTTTTTGCACAGGCATGTGGGTAACCCTGTGGGCCGCGCAACATCTGGACCCAGGTGAGAGTTTCCGGCCTCGGGTGGACCTAAGGGAAGCGCGGCATCTGGGTGGGCCCAAGAAGAAAAATCGAAACGTATCTTGTTGTTATTGCGCAGTTATTCAGGAATCTCGCAAAAACTTGCGCCTCTTCGGAAAAATCCGCTTGCAGGCCCCGGGGGGTATCCGTAAAAGGCCTCTCACCGGCGGCGCTGAGGCGCACGGCGGGACGCCAGACGGGGCGGCGGCGCGCGGAAACGCGGGGCCGGCGCAGACGAGGCGGACAGGAAATTCGAGAGACGGGCAGGCGGGTGCGCCGAAAGTTAGGGCGCACTGGTCTGGTTTTGTCTCTCACGCTCTTTGACATCGCAGATATCTGAAGAGATATGC
>NZ_JAAGOZ010000057.1:0-8307 GCF_010499845.1 Salipiger sp. PrR007
AAGTCGTGGCTCGGGCCATGCGCCGGCTCGGAGGTGAAGCTGGTCTCGCCAGCCACCCAGGTGCCTGCGATCAGGTGCTTGCCGTGCGGGGTGAAGACGGATTTGTCGAGCATCGGAATGTCCTTTGTGCTGTCGTCGCCCGGGAAGGGCTCGGCGTGGATTCTCAGATGGTATACCAGTCTCGGTGCGATGGACGTCAAGGGCGGTTTCCCGCAACCGCCCGGGAAACGGTCTTCTCGCCGACTTTCTGATATGGGCGACCTCGTCGCACTCTCGAACAGGCTCCCCGACCCCCGGGCTGCTTTGCGCTCCGGCGGCTGCGACCGCTTGGCAAACGGAGGGACTCCAATGCGTGGCCGAGTCCCGATCCGCTGGCATCAAGGCACCTCCTTGCGCGCCAATCACGGCTCTCAGAAGCAAGCAGCGCGGCTCCCGGGGGAAGCCGCGCTGGTCTTTGCTGGCATGGTTCGTTGTCCGAAAGGGGTGCGCCCCGCAAGGCGGGGTCCCCGACGTGTTCAGACAGATCGCCCCCGGCCTTGGCCGAATCTGGTCGCTCGGGCTAGCGCGAGTTCCTGTCTTCTCCCGTTGTGTCTGTAACGGCGAGGATCAGGATCGCGATCACGATAAGAGCGGCCAACCCGACGATAAAGATATCGATGGTCATGGCAGCCTCCTTCAGTGCTTGGGATTGGAACGCCGCATCCACCGAGCGGTTCCGGAACGGAATGTCGCAGTTTCGTGTTAAGCTCCCGTAAACGGACGAAAGGCAAGATCATGCTCATCTCGCTCTCGGACCTGCTGACCTGGCGCCTCACCGGCGGCGAGCGGGACTTTGTACTGCAGGACCTGCTCTTCGACCCCGACGGGCGCAAGCTGGCTTGGGCGATCGTCGCACCGGCGGGTTTCACTGCGGCGGAGCGGCTGCTGGTCACCGCCTCCTCGCTCGGCCTGCCCGAGGCCGAGGATCGCAGCCTGCCGCTTTATGTCACCGAGGAGGAACTGCAGCGCGCGCCGCACATGCAGGGCGGGCGCGAGGAGATGTTGGCGCTGATGGCGACCATGCCGCCGATGGTGGTCGGACCTTTCGGCTCGCCCTATGCGCCGCTGCATCTGGACGCGCAGGAGCCGCAGACCGATCCGCGCTGGCAGGCAGCGCTGGAGCGCTACGAGAGTCTCGCCGATTGGATCGGCAAGCCGGTCTTTGCCCGTGACGGCGAGGCGGGGCGGGTGAGCGACCTGCTCTATGATGCCGCGCGCGGCCGGCTCAGCCATATCGTGGTCGACAACGGCAAGTTCTTCCATCACGAGCGGCGGGTGGTGCCAATGTTTGAGATGGTCACCCATGCGGATGAGGCCCACGGCGGGCACATCGTTCTGGATCTCTCGCTGGTGCAGGTCGAGACCGCGCCCAAGGTCGCCGACATGGTCGCCGCCTGAGACGCCTGGGATGGACGCCTGAGACGCCTCAGCGGTTCATGAAGCCGGGCAGCGCCGCATCCGCCTCGGCGGCCTCGAGCTGGCAGATGGCGTCGCGTCGCGCCCGGGCGGCGGCGACCAGCGCGCGAAACAGGCGCCGGTGCGCGCGGCGGTAGACAAGGTACTCGGGGTGCCACTGCACGCCGAGCGCGAAGGGGTCCGTCAGCCGCTCGACCGCCTGCACCATGCCGCCGTCGTCGCGACCGGCCACCCGCAGGCCTTCGCCCAGGCGGTCCACCGCCTGTGAATGCAGAGCATTGACCCTCAGGCAGGCCGAGCGGGCAGTATGCGCGAGCAGCGTGCCCTGCAGAACGTCCACCTTCTTGCGCGGCAGCACGGTCCGGTAGCGGCGCGAGGGATGCACCGCATAGGCGTCGCCGTGAAGCGAGCCGCCCAGCACCACGTTGAGCATCTGCGCGCCACGGCAGATGCCGAGGATCGGCAGGTTGCGTTCGAAGGCCCCGCGGAGCACGTGCTGCTCGAGCGCGTCGCGGTCCGGGTCGAGCCGGACATCGAGTTGCAGCTCGCCGCCGTAGAGCGTCGGCTCGATGTCGTCGCCGCCGCCGATCACCACGCCGTGCACCGACTCGAGGTCGACCTCGCGGTGCCCGGTCTGCCAGCGCAGCGCCCTGCCCCCGGCGAGCCAGACGGCGAAGGCCATGAAGGGAAATACGCGCCAGCCCGAGCGGCGCGAGACCGTGACCCCGATCAGAGGCCGCACAGCCCCGCCCCCTGAAGCATGCGCTCCACCCGGAACGACCAGTCCATGCGGATCGAGGTGATCGACTGGCGGTGGTCGCGCCAGGCCGCGCAGAGCCGTTGCAGCAGATCGGCGTCCCCGGCCACTGTCTCGACCAGCACCCAGCGGTTCCACTCCTGCGCCAGCGTCCAGCCGGGCTCGTCGATGCGGCAGTCCGGCAGGCGCCAGTGAAAGGTCGGGCGCGGCGAAACCAGCTCCATGTCCACCGCCGCGGCGACCCGCGGCTCGTCGATCTGCGCGAAAAGGCAGAGCATGTCGAGACCATGGTTCCGCGACGGCGCGACCGCGAGGTAGGTGTCGATCAGCTCGGTCATCGTGGCAGGCGGGGTCTCGGCGGCGAGCCGGTCGACCAGCGCCCGCGGATAGGGCGCGACCCAGGTCATCACCCGGCGCGAGAAATCGGTGCCGGCGGCGCGCTTGAGATAGTCCTCGAGCAGCGCATGGGCGGTCACCACCGGCATGATGTCGGCGTACCCCAGCGACACCGCTTCTGGGTTGAAATGTACCCCGAAGGCCGAGAGCACGCCGGTTCCCGTGCCTTCGGCCCCCGCCTTGCGCAGCGCGACAATGGCGCGGTCGAACTCGGCGATCTGCGACACCTCGATCGGGTCGCTCACGATCTCGACCGGCACCACGGCACGGGCGAGATCGCGGATTTGCCCGCCGACCCCGTCATGATCGAGCCGTTCGAGCGGCTGGCTGTCGAGATAGACCTCGAAATCCCCCATGCCGCCGCCGCTCACCGTCCAATGGCCGCGCCTTTCCTCTCGGGTCGATCCGCCGAATTCCTTGGCAAGGATACGGGCCACCTGCGCCTCGGTGAGGCCAGAGAATTCGATTTCGACGCCCACGCGCCGCGGCTTGCCCTCGGCGGTCTTGGGCCGGGGCAGCGGCTGCGGCGTGTCGAGATCAGAAATCCGGGACATTGGGGATCGCCTCTGGGGTTGTCGGGTCGGGAGTGAATTCCACCAGCGCAAAGATGATGTGCACGCGATAATCGCCCGTCTCGGTCCAATCTTGTTCGAGCGTGCCACCGAGCTGGCTCGAAAAGGCCTGCATGAGCTTGGAGCCGAGCCCGGCGATCTCGCCCGGGTCGCGCGGCGCATTGGTCTCGCCAGGCACCTCCCTGCGGGCGGAGTTGATCACCTCGAGTTCGGCCCGGCCGCCGGTCAGCCGCGCCAGGCGGATCGACACGCGGGTCACCCCGTCGGGCCCCGGCCCGGCGTATTTCATCGCGTTGGTCATGGCCTCGGCGGTCAGCAACGACAGCGGCACCGCCTGGTCGGGCACTGCTTCTATGTCGTCGGCGGCGATGGTCAGGTTCACCCTTCGCCCGCTCACCTCGGACATCTGCTCCATCTGCCCGACGAGGTCCTTGAGCAGGTGCCCGGCGTTCACATGGCCCAGGTCCTCGGTCTGGTAGAGGTTTCGATGAATGGTGGCGAGGCTGCGCACCCGGTCCTGCAGCCGCTGCAGGATGGCGCGGGTCTCGTCGTTGCGGGACTGGCGGATCTGCATGTTCATGATCGAGGAGATGAGCTGCAGGTTGTTCTTCACCCGGTGGTGGACCTCCTTGAGCAGGATGGTCTTCTCACGCAGCGCGTTCTCCTGCTGCGCCTCGTCGCGCAGGATCGCATCCGCCATGTCGAGGAAGTCGTCCTCCATGTCCGCAAGCTCGGCGGGCATCGCCTCGTCGCGCACCGCCGGCACCCGGCGCGAGAGCGCAAAGGCGCGCATCCGGCGCGAGAGCCGCTTGATGTGGCGGATGACCAGCCGGTTGACGGCGAGGAAGGCGACGATCACCGAGGCCGCCCACATCATGAAGGGCAAAGCGGCAGCAACGAAGGCGAGCCCGTTGACACTGATCGCCTGCGCCTCCGCGTTCTCGCGGCTCCAGATGCCGACCGCATGGATCATCCCCGGCACCAGCGGCGCAGCGGCATAGACCCGCGTCTCGCCATCGGCGCTGCGGGCGGCGAAGCTTTGCGATTTGGGACCGACGAGGCTCTTGAGATCGAGATCGGCAGGCAGGATGTTTGCGACCTGGTCGATGTCGCCGCGCGAAGTCAGGATCTCGCCCTGCTCGTTGATGGTGATGAGATCGTGGAAATCGTTGGGTCCGGGCGCGTCATGGCCGCGCGGCAGCAGCACCGAGGGCACCGAGAGCAGCACGTGGCCCGCCAATTCGCCGCCGATGAAATAGGGTTGCGCCACGACGATCACCGAGCGTTCGCTGATCGGCCCGCGGCGATTGAGCCAGGCCGTGGCGCCCGGCTGGTCGACGATGCGCATGAGCCGCGGGAAGTCGCGGGCGTTCATCTCGACCCCGCGCGAGTTGCACGAGACATCGCCGTCCAGGGTCATGATCCCGGCAAAGCTGTAGCCCGGCGACGCACCGAGATAGCCCGCGAGCTGGTCCGAGCAGCGTTCGGGGTCCTCGAGCTTCTGTCCCAGCGTCGCGCCGATCGCCTGCGCCCCCCCCTGCGCGCGCAGCACGGTCTCGCGTTCGCCGAGGGCGGCGGCCTCGGTCAGCGCGACCAGGCTGAGCTGGGAGCGCAGGCGGGTTTCTTCCGCAAGCTTGCTGGTCTGGAAATATGCGACCACCCCGATCGGCACGAGCGCCAGCGACAGAAACAGGATGATCCGCGCGGCCAGACCGGTGGGCCTTTGCCGCCAAACGCCCGCGACTGTTTTCATGACACCTCTATCCGATCTGCCCGCCTGCCGGACCGGCAGGATGCGCGCCCTGCCATGTTCCGGGTCATTTCCAACGCCCCGAGGGACGCCCTTCGTCACTTCTTCCCCGTGCCGCCGCCCCCGGCCTCAGCCAAGGGCGCCACTGGGCCGCGCGCCCGACACGACGGCCATGGTCGCCTGGTCGGTCATCTCGAGCTTGTCGTGCTCGTCGAGTTCGAGCAACTCGGCAAGCCGCGCCCGCGCCCGATTGACCCGGCTCTTGATCGTCCCGACGGCCACGCCGCAGGTCTCTGCCGCCTCTTCGTAAGAGAACCCCTGCGCGCCGACAAGGATCAGAGCTTCGCGCTGTTCGTCGGTAAGCTGGACAAAGGCCCGGCGGAAATCGTTCATCTGCAGCCGACCGTCGTGAGCAGGCTTCTCGGACAGGCTCTCGGTGAAGATGCCTTCCGCGTCCGAGACCTCGCGCCCGGCCTTGCGGCGGTTCGAATAATAGGTGTTGCGCAGGATGGTGAAGAGCCAGGCGCGCATGTTCGTGCCCTGCTCGAAGGTGTTGATCTTGGTCCACGCCTTGACCAGCGTGTCCTGAACCATGTCGTCTGCCAGCGCGAAATTGCGCGTCAGCGAGAAGGCGAACGCCCGCAGTGCGGGAAGATGGGTGACGATCTCGTCACGAGGATCCGCGCTCATGCACTGGCCCCGCCCGTATCGTCGCCACCGGCGCCACTCTGGTCATCCTGCGCGCGCAGCTGCGCGATCAGGTCGAGAAACCGATCGGGTACCTGTTCTTCAAGCATGTCTTGGTAGACACGCTTGAGGTTCTCGTCGATCGCCTCTGCCTCTTTTGAATTCCGCCCCGATTTTACCATTGCCGCCGTATGATCCTTGCCTTTGCAGTACGCAATTTCTGCATATATCTTTGCCGTATCAGGGAACCAATGCCGAGGAGCTGCGTTTGGTTCCCGAGAAAAGCGAAAAAAGGACGTATTCATGACACAGGGTGATTTGGGCCAAACCATTGGCGCGGTCCTTCCCTACCTCCGCCGTTACGCGCGCGCGCTCACCGGCAGTCAGACCTCGGGCGACAATTACGCGGCAGCGACCCTTGAAGCGATCCTTGCCGACCGAAGCGGCCTCACCGGCGCATCCTCGCCCAAGGTGGGGCTGTTCCACGTCTTCCACGGCATCTGGGCCAGCACCGGCGCGCCGATCACCGAAGAGGACGAAGGCCCCCGCGCCACCGCGCAGGCGCGGCTGAAGACCCTCACCGCCAACAGCCGCGAGGCGCTGCTTCTGCACACCATCGAGGAGTTCAGCCTCGCCGAAGTCTCCGAGATCATGCAGATCGCCGAGTCCGAGGCCAGCGAGCTCGTCACCCTCGCCCGCCGCGAGATGGCCGATGCGGTCACAGGCCGCGTGCTGATCATCGAGGACGAGGCGATCATCGCCATGGACCTCGAGAGCATCGTCGCCGATCTGGGTCACCGGGTTACCGGCGTCGCCCGCACCCGCGCGGGGGCCGTCGATCTTGCCTCGAAGGAGACACCCGATCTGGTTCTGGCGGACATCCAGCTGGCCGATAACTCTTCGGGCATCGACGCGGTGAACGACATTCTCGGCGCACTCGGCGACCGGCCGGTGATCTTCATCACCGCTTTCCCCGAGCGCCTGCTGACCGGCGAACGCCCCGAACCGGCCTTCCTGATCTCCAAGCCCTACTCCGAGGAGCAGGTGCGCTCGGCCGTGAGCCAGGCAATGTTCTTCTCTTCGACCGAGACCCTGAAGGTCTGACAGTTCACCCGCGCCTTGCGGAGATGGAGCTATGAAAAACCCCGCCACAGGCGGGGTTTTTCTTTGCCTCGATCTTTACGCGCCCGTTGGTTGAATTGCGCAGCTCATGAAGCAGCGGGCCTTTGGTGGGGCGGCCCCGCCGGCCGCCCCCGCCCCTGTCAGGCCTTGCGCACGAAGCGCATGATCAGCGTGACCACGAAAAGCACCAGGAAGATGAAGAACAGCACCTGAGCGATGCCTGCCGAAGCGGATGCGATGCCGCCGAAGCCGAAGATTGCGGCCACGATGGCCACGACGAAAAACAGGAGTGCCCAGTAAAGCATTGTCGTTTCTCCGATGATTTAGAAAGTTGTGTTAGCTGGCCAGAGATCAGCCAGAGATCAGACCGTGGCGCGCGAGGATTTGGGACCGGCGATCAGCCAGATGATGAAGCCAAGCAGCGGGAGCACGATGATGAGCAGCGTCCAGAGCACCTTTGCACCGGTGCTGGCCCTCGAACCGAGCACCGAGACGATGGCCCAGATGTCGAGCACGAGGATGATGAACCCCCCGATTCCAGCGAATTCCATGGCGAACCCTCCTTTGGTCGCGACTGTGGTGTCGTTCCGGAGCGCACGTCTCCCCCGGGCCGGCGGCAAGCCCCCGGCGCCGCGGGAGAGCTCCCGCGCGATCCGATCAGTTTGATGATGTCGGCACGGGGAACGCATCTTGCGCCTCGCCGTCCCGTCTCATGTCAAGAACACGCAATGAAGAAAAAGGTTCCGCGCGGTCAAACTGCCGCGATCTGCCGCCCTGTCCGACTCGGCGCAGCGCGATCCGAAACGCCAGGAGGAGAGGCGCTAACACGGGCCGCCCCCGGCCTGTGCATCAGCCGGTGCATCAAACTGTCACAGCCCGGCCTGCTTGCAATTGCAGGGGTGCGCGCGGTTCGAAACGGTCCGTGACGTTACGTAACCACATTGGAAACCATCGCCTTTCTTTCCAACAGGCAAAGTAATTTACAAAATGCTGCGGCGCAGGGCAAATGATTTACAAATAAAACCATAGTTTACCGAGGCTTATTTAATTCTTTGCGAACTGCGGTATGATGGCGTCAGGGATGGACAAGGTCGCCGCGCGACTGTGGAGAAAATTGGAACGGTCCAGGGCTTGGTCGAAAGACCCCGCCCGCGACCTCAGGGAGGACATCATGAAAGACGACGCCCAGACTGCGAGCGCCGGGAGCTACGCCCCGTCCGCGGATTTCGTGGCCAAGGCCCATATTGATGCCGCGCGCTATGACGAGATGTACGCGCGCTCGATCTCGGACCCCGAAGGCTTCTGGGGCGAGCAGGCGCAGCGGCTCGACTGGATGGCCCGTCCGACGAAGATCAAGGACAGCTGCTTCGACTTCGGCAACGTCTCGATCAAGTGGTTCGAGGATGGCGTGCTGAACGTCGCCTACAACTGCATCGACCGCCACCTGCCCGCCCGCGCCGAGCAGACCGCGATCATCTTCGAGCCGGACAACCCCGAGGATCCCGCCCAGCACATCACCTATGCCGAGCTCTACGACAAGGTGAACCGCATGGCCAACGTCCTGCTCT
>NZ_JAAGOZ010000058.1:0-6776 GCF_010499845.1 Salipiger sp. PrR007
AGGCCGGCGATCCCGCGACACCGATCCTCAGCCCAAGTGGGTATCTGCGCGCCATGACGAGGCGACATGAGGAGGGCTCGCTGAACATCGTTGGCGGGCTCATCGGGCTGTCGCTGCGCCAGAATGCCGAGTAGCGGTGGGGCTGGTGCGACGCGGCAGGGCGGGTAGGGCGTCGGCTTTCCAGCGCGCGGAGGCGAGTTCGGGGCGTTGTCTGCTGCGGTCAAGGCAACGCGCGTAAGTGGCAGAAAACGCGCGCAATTGCGCCCGAGACGTGGAGGAGCAAGCCGCAAAAAGGTCGCAGTTACGCTACGTAAGCGAGGACCCGCTCAGGTTGAGTAATTCGCATTGCAGTCAACGTGTAAGCTCTTGTTACTTCCCATTACGGCGCGACTAGCTGCGCCGTGGAAGACGGCAGGCCGCGTGTTGGTGGGGTCCGCCGAGAAAGGGAATGCAATGAACCAATTCAACCACTCCGCCTATGAACAGGAGATTGGGTCGGTCGAGGAGGAACCTCGACAACGGACGCGACTTGAGACCCTCGCCAAGGCGGGCGTCCTATGGGCCGACCCATCGGTGCCCAAAAAGCAGGTAATCGCGGAGACGGGCTTTGACGCACGAGAGTTGCGCCGCCTCTTTGGCAGGAGACGCCGCCCGCCCGTGTGCGACCTCTAGCTCGGCCTACATCCTCGAGCCGATCCTTCGCGCGCCAGCTAGCCGCCAGAGCGCGCGAACAATTTGCGAAACAGCGTTTCGGAATTCTTCAAGCCTTCCTCGGTGAACATGACGGACTTGGCGCGCGTGGCGGGGTTGTGGATGAGCCCTTTTTCGCAAAGGCGGTCCAAAACTGCCCAATCCATCCCCTTCCAGGCGCGGCATTCGTCGTGCAGCGTTAGCCACAGCAGCGCGAGCACCGCGTCGTCGATCTTGTCGTCGTCTGCGTCCATGGATGAACCTCCTTTGTCGATTGGGAACCATGCTGGAGACTTGCAAAGGGCGGACTTTGGCGATACGCCGTTGACGTATGTGTCAATGACGCATATATGGTAGCAGAAGATGACACGATTGCAGACAGTCGTCGAGCTTCCCGAATTCCAGAAGCGCGCAAAAGCGATCATGTCGGACGAGGAGCGGGCGGCGGCAATCACTTTCATCGCCGCGAACCCGGAGGCTGGTGTGTCGCTGGGCGGCGGTTTGCGCAAGGTTCGCATCCCGCGGGAAGGCGGCGGCAAGAGCGGTGGGTTCAGGACGATCTACGTGTTCGGCGGCATTCACATGCCGATCTTCCTGATCACGGTGTTCGCCAAGAACGAGAAAGCGAACCTCTCGAAGACAGAGCAGGCCGCGGCCGTAGAGATGAGCAAGGCGATCATCGCCAGGTACGGAGACGACAGATGAGCGCAATTGAATCTGTGACCAAGGGTCTCGAAGAGGCGCTGGCCTTCGCAGCGGGCCAGCAGGCTGGCGCCGAGGTGCATGACGTTGCGGTCACCAGCGTCGATGTCGCCAAAGTCCGGCACAAAACCGGGCTATCACAAAGCGAGTTCGCCAAGAGCATTGGTGTCGCAAAAGGCACCTTGCTGAACTGGGAACAGGGAAGACGCCACCCTACCGGACCGGCGCAGGTGTTGCTGGCGCTCATCGCCAAGCAGCCCTCGGTCGTTCAGGATCTCCTGCGCGGTAGGTGAGCAGCCAGGAAAGACGCTGACGACCGTTTTCGGCATTGTCGCCAGCGGCACCCTGAAGATTAGCGCCATGGTGCTTCGAGACCGTAGGGGCCAGCTGCATCGATGCGGGACCGCACTCTCGCTTCGATTGTCCGAAATATGTAGCAAATTTCGGGCATGAAGGGCGCTGGATCAGCTGAGGCCTTGCAGGGTAGGTTTCGGTCCAAGTGAAAACTCTTGGCGACATCCCAAGTAGGTGACTGGCACCATGTTCAAGTCTGCTCTGCTTCCGGGTCCTCCTCAATGTGGAAGGCAGGGTCGGTCTCGAGGCGGAGTGTGCCGTAGCGGTCGCGTCTGAAGGTGCCGAGACTTGTCACGACATGGTTTTGAGCCCTTTCTGTTTCCAGGATGTGAGCACCATGCCAGACATGCCCCTTCGGGCCGCAGACAATGACCAAATCACCCATGAGGCCATGTCCTCAAGTCGTTCCGAGAAAATCTGCAGCCTGCAAAGCAATTCCTGACCTCGCCACCGCCAATCATCATGACGCTGGACTTCGCCAAGGCGATGGTGCGACAGTGATGGCGTCCCCGAAAGTGGCTGGTTCCTCGTCGGTGCCGCTGCTGCGGACGGTCTTTCTATCATCTTTGCGCTGGACCGCATCAATTACACGAAGAATGTTTCTCAGGGTTCTATTCGATATTTTCCGCAAGCCGATTGCTTGGTTTCGAAAATATCCGGCTTCCACCGGGGCGGAAACTTCGGAGCTGGTCGTGACAGACCGCATTGCGGATACGAACACCGCTCGACTGCCGACCTCTCAGACGCCCTTGGGCGCGGCCTCCGAACAGAACTTTGCGCAGGTGGCTGAGACTCAGGGCGAGGAAGGCGCATCCCGAGTTGGTCAGGTCGTCGGCGACCCTGATCGCGCCCATCCCAGAGCGGAGACGCCAAGTCAGGAGGCGTCCGGGGCCTGCTTCAATGAGCCAGAGCCAACGCAGCGGGCTTGGCGCCGGGATCTCGCCATCGTCGATGGCATGGATGTGATGTGCTGGGAGGGTGGGGCCCCAAATCTGGAGGCACTGCGCACCGTGATCGATATGCTGCACGCGCGTCGGGTCACGCCGCATATCGTTCTGGCCCTTGACGCCTGCGGGAGGTCGTTCGGCGAAGAGGGTGATCTCCGCGCATTCCGTCGGCTTCTGGACCGTGACGTGAATATCGACATTTGCCCGTCGGACAAGTCGGTCGCGGCGTGGGTGATCGAGCTGGCGGGTGATTTGGAGGCCCCAATCGTGTCGAACGATCCTTACCACACTTGGCCAAACGCTAGCGATTTTCCACGGCTGTTCTAATCCTTCAGATCAGATCGTCCACGGTGACGGACAGGGCAGCGGCAAGCCTTTTGAGAGCTTCCAGGGAGCCGTTCTTTCGGCCAGTTTCGATCTCGGCCACGGTCACGCGATGCACTTCCGCGCGAGACGCGAGCTCAGCTTGAGTCAGGCCACGGAGTTCGCGGAACACGCGCAAAGGGCTTTCGCCATCGATGATGCGAGCAACAGCATTCGAAGGGATGCTCTCTCCGCCATCGGCCTTCGCGCGATCAAACGCCGCGATATCTTCAAGGTCGTCTCTGGCTTCGATAAGCGCTTCGTATTCTGCGCGGGGGATGGTGATCATCTCATTCATGTTAACCTCCGTCAGTCATACGCGCCGCCGCGCGGCCCAATTTTTAGTACGTCTCGCACCTCGCCCTGATCGTCCATGATCACTCTCCAGTCGCCCACCCGCAGCCGGATGCCTTCGCGGCCTTTCAGGGACTTGACGTTGTTCGACAACGCTTCGGGATCGGTCGCGTAGAGTTCCACCTTTTCGGTGATCCGCTTCGCCTTGTTGCGCGGCATTCTGCGGAGCGTGCGAAGGGCGGCGGTCCTGTAGGTGATCGTCTTCATGGATGTAGCTATACGCTACATTTCGCCTTGTCGCAAGGAGCATTGTAGCGCAAGGCTACAAGGGGATTCAGACCAACCCAGAAAATGGACACAGCGCGACAATCAGGGAGAGACGCTCAGGCGGCGCCTTGTCATTCCGCCGGCGGCGCGCCCCGATCTGGTCGATGTCGCGGATTTCATTGCCTTGGAGAATCCTGAAAGGGCAATGTCGCTCTTTGCCGAAATTGAAGCGAAGATGAAGCAGAACGCGGCGCGCCCCGAAAGATTTTCCGTGCGCGTCGGTAAAAATTGAGATGGCGTCGCACGTCCGTCCCTGGTGCGTGCAACATACCGGGATCAGAAGCTGGATCGCTCGATCTGGCTGCTGATCCCGCGATGTCGATTGGCAAGAATGAATTGGCTCAGACCTGATCGAAGTTGTTGGGTCCGAGATGACGGCCTACAAGCGGGGCAACAGGCTGGTCTACCAGGATGCGGTGCACATCGCGTGGGGATACAGGTAGCCGACAAGGCGCCGCGGATATCGACGGCCGTTTTAGGCTGCTACCGACCTTCGCCGCCACCCGCCCGAGCGGCTCATGTGCGGGACAAAACGGTCATCCCTCACGCGCCAACTCTGAGCCCAACAAACGGTCAATGTCGGGCAATGCTAGGGCCATAGCTGACGGAATGTTCATTAAAGACAACGTGACCACGTCTTTTCAACTCATCAACTAACGCTTCCAGATTATCTTGATCCAAGGTCTTCATGAAAAGCGCGTTCACTGTTCCTTTAATGGTTTTGATCTTTCTTGGACGCGCAGTTCCTCTGGACCTCAAGCTGTCAACAATCGCTTCGATTTTTTGGTCCAGCGAGCTGGCGTTAGAGATTTTGACGAATGGGATCTCGGATAGGTCAACATGACGGAGAGCGTGGATCTTTCTTTTTCGCAAATGCTCAATCAGTGGGTCGAAGCCTTTGTCACGGGAAATCACGCGAAAGTATGCATTGGCATCCTTGGCTGCGATTTCTCCCATATAGAACGCGATATGAAAATCTAAGGCGTTCGCGCCAATCCCTGTTACCTTCTGATAACCAGCGTTTTCTCCCAAATCTTGGAGTGCCTCGGCAAAGTCAAAAGGCACACTCTTTTGGTTGGCCCCTACGAATACCATCAACTTGAGGGGATGCCCTCGAAGTAACACGAGGTTCTTGGGCTGAACATTCTCAAAGTCGACTAGGATGTAGTTGTTTTTCAAGGGGTATGCTCCAATTCGAACCCGATGCAAAACAGAACACGGGATTAAGTCAAGTGGGTTAGATCCTCTGCTAATTTATACGAAGCCGCTGTGCCGCTATGGGCTCGGTGCCGTTATGCGGCAGTGCAGCAGTCAGGGAAAGCCTCCACGACAGGGCACATGGGGCTACCGGCCTGAGATAGCCATTCGATCTATCCTACCGAACGCGCCGTTCTTCAATCGGCGGCAAAAACCAAACGGCCAGTCCCGCCAGCGGCAGGAAGGCACAGAACCGATAAACCGCCTCAACCCCGTAGCTGTCCGCCAGGATGCCGAGCAGCGCCGCCGCGATCCCTCCAAGGCCAAAGTTCAGGCCGTAGAAAAGTCCGCCGATCAGCCCGATACGGTTCGGCAGCAGGTCCATCGCGTAGATCAGGATCGAGGCAAAGGCGCTGGCCATGATCAGATTGATCGCTATCGTCAGCACTCCGGTCCAGAACAGGTCGGCGTAAGGCAGGATCAGGGTCAGAGGCAGCGGTCCCAGTACCGAGATCCAGATGATCTGCCGCCGTCCGATTGCGTCGCCGACGACGCCGCCGATCAGCACGCCCACGGCTGCGGCCATGAGAAAGAGGAACAACATCATCTGCGAGGCGGGAATCGACAGGCCGAACTTCTCGATGAGGTAGAAGGTGTAGAAGGACCGGAAGCTCTCGCCATAAGTGTTCTTGGTGAACATCAGGAAGGTGAGGACGATCAATCCCAAAGCGACCGTCGCGGCGCTCCGCTTCGATGCAGGGGCTTCGGCCAGCCTGCGGGCGGAGCGGTGGGTGAACTCTGCCCGGATCCGGTGCTGCTGGCTGCCGATCCAGGTCAGGAGCAGCATCGCGAGTAGCGCCAGCACCGCAAACCAAGCGAGGCTTGGCTGCCCCCAGGGCACGATGATCAGCGCGGCAAGGACCGGCCCGAGCGCGCCGCCTGGCTGACCTCCCACCTGGAAGATCCCCTGCGCCAGCCCCTGCCGATCGCCCGCGGCATAGCGCGCCGTCCGGGTCGCCTCCGGGTGGAAGATCGAGGAGCCGATGCCGATCAGCGCGACCGCTAAAAGGATGCCGCCATAGCTTCCCGCGAAGGCGAGGCAGATCAGCCCCGACAGGGTGAAGGCCATGCCGACGACCGGCGAATAGGGCGCGGGATACCGGTCCGTCACCATCCCCATGACCGGCTGGAGCAATGATCCGGCGATCTGGAAAGTCATTGTGATCAGCCCGATCTGCACGAAGTCGAGGCCGTATGCCTCCTTCAGGATCGGATAGGCTGCCGGGATCAGCGACTGCATCAGGTCGTTCAGAAGATGCGTCGCGCCGAGCGCGGTGAGGACGACGAGGTAGGTGCGGGCGGGCGTGGTGGTGGTCGCGGCAATCACTTGGTACTGGTTGCGGCGGAGTATGCCTCTAATTGCGAGCGCGACAAGGGTGGCGATGAAACGGCGGCCCTACGGAGTGTCGCGATAAGGATGTCCTGGCCTCCGCATTCGTCAGAAGATTGCTGAGTTTCAGAAAGCAGTAGCGGGCGCTGAGCTGGTGATTGAGACTTCGGCAATCGAGCACACCGCCGAGGTGCTGCGGGTAGACGAGACCTACCGTGTCGGCGGCCTGGAGGACTGAGCCTGGGCTCCTGGGCGCAGCGACCAGCGGGGCATCGCCCCGCCGAAGACCGTGGCGTGCGCGAGGGCACAACTGGCGGTGCCGGTCCTCTGAGCATTTCTACAAGACGCCGACCCGCAAGAGCTTCGGCAGTCTTGGCACCAAGAGCCGATCTAAGCTCTTGCATGCTAGGATGTCGCACTGTGGGTGCTGACCCATTCAATCTCATGGCTTGCGCTCGCGGCGAGGTAGATTTCTGCGACCGCGGCAGAAAACGCCTCAACAGAATGTTTCT
>NZ_JAAGOZ010000059.1:0-6681 GCF_010499845.1 Salipiger sp. PrR007
AGAAACTGAAACAACGGCGCGGCGGTGAAGATCAACAACATGGCGAGGACGGTGCGGATCGTAGTTGCGGCGGCCGACGCGCCAACGGCGACGCCGTGGCGGCGAAGATACCAGACTTGGGCGAAGCCGCCGCCGGTCGCGAGCGGTGTTACATTCGAAACCAGAATATTGATGAAAACCAATGGGAAAATTTCATGGACCCTGATCCTCGCCCCAATCGTACGTAGGACGAAGTAGAGACGAAGGCCGTCGGCTAGGAAGTAGACGATCAGAAATCCGAGGATTGCCACGACGGTCTGTGGCTGAACCAGCCTATTGTCAAAACTCGGGATCGTCCCTCCAAAGATCGCCGACACCGCGGTGAAGCCGATGGCTGTCAATCCAACGAAAAGCAACACGGAGACGATCCAGGCGCTCGGCCGTCCCAAGAGCCGCCCCTCTTCCTCGGAGCGCGGTTTCTCGTCCTGTTGCACTGAAGCTTCCTTGTATCGATCTTGTGCAGATATTCCGGCACCTTGTTGATGGCAACGCCGCGCCCTTGCAATCGCTTGGGGCGACTCCCTATTTCCAGTCACATGCAAGCCGCGCATGACGCTTTTCATGCTGCGAGGGAGGGGGACGTTGAGCGTGCTCACGATAGACGGAGCCCCGGTGGCCTGGGGGTCCTTTTCGAAGGTTAAACCCACGGGAGCGCTACGCGTTTCTGCTAGGGATTTTGTGACTACCCAGACGCGCGCCTCAAGACCAACTTCATCGACGCGCGCATGTCGTGAGAACCCGCGGGCTCGTGGCCCTCGCAACATACCCACTCCAATTGGCTCCCGAAGAGACTGCGCCGGAATTGCGGGACGGAAACTTCGAGCGCCCCAGCAGGCGTTAATTAAGGAAAACAAATGACACATGACTTGCTCCTGGTGGCCGCCGGCCTCGTACTTCTATTCGTTGGCGGCGAAGGGCTGGTCCGCGGCTCAGTGGCGCTTGCCGAGAGATTCGGAATCTCGAAACTCCTCATCGGACTTGTCATTGTCGGTTTCGGGACCTCAACGCCGGAGCTGCTGGTGTCGGTCAATGCCGCGCTCGACGGCGCCCCGGAGATTGCGCTTGGCAACGTCGTCGGCTCGAACATCGCCAATATTCTCTTGATCGTGGGCGTCGCGGCGTTGATCCTGCCCATTTCCGGATGGCAACGCACGGCGGTCAGGGAAGCCCTGATTGCGACGTTGGTTGCACTCGTGGTGGTTGGGCTAACGCAGGGCGAGGTTATCAACCGGGTGGAAGGCCTGGCCATGCTGGTGGTGCTCGCCGGTTACCTGGCGTCCAGCGTGTGGCTGGAACGGCGCGACCGCGAGGCCACGACATTTGAACATGGGGCTGAGGAGTTCGAAGACATCCCTCTGTCGCGCCCCTGGCTTCCTCCTGTTCTGGCACTGGGTGGGATCGGCGCCCTCGTCTATGGCGCGGACCTTCTCGTTGAAGGCTCGGTCAACATCGCGCGCTCCTTTGGCGTGCCTGACGCAGTGATCGGCCTTTCCCTGGTTGCAGTCGGGACCTCCTTGCCGGAGTTGGCGACTGCCATTGTTGCTGCAGTCCGCAAACACACCGATGTCGTTCTTGGCAACGTGATTGGCTCGAACATCTTTAACATCCTTGCCATCTTGGGCGTCACCGTGGTGATCCAGCCCATAGAGGTCACCGCCAGGTTTCGCGAAATCGACACACCGGTGATGCTTGGCGCCAGTATTCTGCTTCTTGCACTTCTCTTTGCGACCACGCGGATTTCGCGGCTTTGGGGCGCAACGATGTTGGTGGCCTATGCCGCCTACATGGTCTTCCTCTTCTCCAGCGGGATGACAAGTTGATCCAAGGCGTTAGACTCGTGAAGCCTAAGGTTTTCGAAGAGCACCTTGTGATCCGCGCAGACGTGGCACTAGGATGCAGAAGACGCAGGGCCTGTTCCTCGTGTCGTCTTCACAGCACCCAACGGGACCAACCGTAGCGACCAATGCCCGGCCTCTGTGCCGGGCATTTTCTTGCCTCAGTCATCCAGGGTCGCATCGATTTCAATCATCGTTCGGTTCTTCTGGCCCCGGTTCGGGACAGCGATCTGGGCATTGTTAATGCCTTTTCCGGAAAAGGAGAGCTGGAGAGCATCCAAATCTACTTGGGGCTCACGCACGGTGTAGCCCGCCGCCAGCAACGCGATCCGCCAAGACCCCAGGAGTTCGTCCGCATCTTCGGTTGTCGCGAGCCGAAGCAGCCGCATCGAAGAGCCAATCTCGCGCGAGGTCACAACTTCCGTGTCTTCCGGGAGGTCGAGTGCGTGAGGCAGCCAATCCGGTCCGGAAACCTCGGCGTGGACCTCAGCCGCTGTGGAAGACATAAGTACCCAAGCCGCTAATAGTGCCGTGAGTTTAGACATCTCAGCTCCGATGACTCGCGTTGAACGCGTTTATAAGATGATACACCAGCTACGATCGAAGGAGCGTGAGTCGGGAGGTTGAAATGCCAGTCGTTCCCTACCACGCGACAAATCTAGGCAGAACGGAGGGCTGCTCGGATATCGCCGTAGCCAATCGAGTGCCGCCATCCGAGCGCGTCCGACGTTGTCTGGCTTTACTGGGTAGCGCCACCGCTACGGCCACCTCCCCGACCAACAGCGCGAGGAGTTGGGTGCCACGAACGGTCTCGGCATCAATGCCGGATTACTCTCCCCGAACTCGATTGCGAATCTTCTTTAGCTGCACGACATGCTCGGCGTCTTTGTCCACGAGACCTGTGATGGTTTCGGACGAAGGCTGCGACGCTGCTTGGTCCTATGGACATCCATTCTGAATTTCCCGCAACACGCGCTCGGTTCGAGAGATTTCCTCGTTGACCCAGATCTCGAAATCTTTTGTCGCGGTCATCTTCTGCCCCCGTGAGCTCTGTATGCGAATGTTCGCGGCGATATCTGCTCGCTAGGTCATTCGATTGGAACGCGGCAGGATGGCGCGTGGGCTTGCTGCCTCAGGTCGGAAGTCTCGCGATGTGCGTCAATGAGGAAACCGGCGCATCGGCAAATGCCAATCGTGGCAGCTGCCCGCAGCGTTGCTCAGGTCGCGAAGCCAAAGGTCACCAGGGCTGCAACGACGATGAGGAGGCCACCAAAATAGACGAGGGCGGCTTGGCGGAGCGTGAGGCCGACCGGTCCTTGATCAGCGTCTGTGTCCGCGCGCGCGCTCGGGTCTTCCAGCTGCGTGGTGCCGGCGTCTGCGTCTGCCATGTTGCTGCCGCGTGGGTCCATTTCCAGTCTCTGCCACCTGAGGTGCCCGTTTACAGGCGCGTACAGGCGCGCCGCGTGCGATCCCTGCGGTGACATGGGGAGCGCGCATGGCCAAGACAAGGAGCGCGTATCGCCTTTTTTGGATGCCGCCCGAAAGGCTGTCCTTGGGAGAGGGCGGGGCGGCTGCTGTTGACCATATGTGCCGAGAATAGTGTCGGTTAGCGGAGCTGGCACTCCTGCTTGCGGAAATTCATTGAAACCCTATCTTCCCGCCACTGCAAGCTTTGCGATGTCAGAGGAGGGGGTCTTGGACGTGGGGTCAGATTTTTCAACATGCCGACTGGAGGAAACGCCTCATCGGCGTGCGTCTCGAGTGGACCTCAAATTCCGCCGTGAAGGGTATGAGAACGCTTTTGACGCAACCACGCTCTGGTTCGATGCCGTCTGGCACGACGGTCTCGTTACACTCGTCTGCCCGCGCCTGAACAACCTCGCCACCCTCTTCAAGCGCGGCAAAGTCACGCTAGACGCGGAAGAGGCAAAGCCTAACGTCAGGACGTTCTACCGCCATAGCACGGTATCCTTGAAATGCCCTTTGCCTCCCGTCCGGATCAGCTTGGACATCGACGGATTCCGGCTCGAAACGCCGGTCCGGATCGCGACGCCTGAGAGGTTTCGCGGCAGAAACACGATCGTCACCATGTCCAAGAACAATGACCTTCGTTGGATCGAAGACTTCGCGGGTTTTCATGCGCGTACCCAAGGGGCTGAGAGCATCCTCTTTATCGACAATGGCTCCACGACTTACGCGGTGAGCGAGATCCAAGGCGTGCTGGAGCGTGCTGGGCTCGATGCGCTCGTGCTGAGCACCGAGTTGCCCTTTGGTCCGAGAGGTCTCAAGCCCTACAGCAACAGCGAGCTCTACCTGCAAACCTGCGCGCTGAATGCCGTGCGGCTGCGTTACCTGCAGGAAGCCCGTGCGGTGCTGTTTTGCGATATCGACGAGCTGGTCTTGTCGCGGGGTGCCGAGACAGTTTTCGATGCCGCGGCGCGGTCACCGTTTGGCTACACCCGCTTCAGCGGGACATGGCGGTACGCCGCCGATGTTGGGGGTGCAGCCCTAGTGCGCCATGCAGATCACATCTTCCGCAAACCGGCGGAAACATCCTGCCCGCACAAATGGTGTGTTCGGCCTGGCGGCCCGGTCGGTCACGCACAGTGGCGACCGCACACGCTTGAGGGCTTCCCGTTCAATTGGATGTTTGACAGCAAAGACTTCACGTTCCACCACTGCCGACAGATCACGACCGGCTGGAAACGAAACACGGCCCTCAGCGAGCAGCTCCATCTCGTCGAGGACGTTTCGGCCGCAGACCTCGCGGGGCGCCGACGGCAAGATGTCATCCGCTCGCGCGCGAGCGACGCGCCTTTGCGGCGCTTGCTTGGAAAGGGCGCCGAGACCGCATCGAGATATTTCTTCGGCCTCTCGGTGGTCCGGCAGCTGGCAACAGCGGCGTTCATGCTGTGCTGCTTCAGCATCGTGCTTGAGGAGGCTCTGGACAATGACCCTCCCGGGCGTGAGATCGCGGCCCTCTTGGCGACCGTGCAGCGGGTTTCCGAGATCGATCCATTTTAAGTCCGCGTCAGGATGCGGATCTCCGTAGGCACCGACGTCCGTCCAAGAGGTCATCCGGATGCGAAAGGGCCTTTTCGATCAGGTGCCTAAAGGCCCGAAGAAAGAGGCCCGGCAGTTGGCCGGGCCAGTTCAGAAGCAAACGGGGAGCCTGCTTCCAAGAGCTTTGACAGGGTGTGTCTCGGCGTTTGACGTTAGGCGCGCGAGGGGGCCGATGTCCATACGCGGATTTCGCAAAGGCCATCATTTAAGGACTGAGAGGTCTCCGATCAAATCCTCCACCGGGTCGAGAAGGTCGAGGTCTCGCAAGCCACAATATCGCCACGAGGGTATGCTGAAGGGGCGCTGCAACTTGGAGGCATGTAGACCATGCTGAACGCTGATCATGACCTTGGCGCGTACCTTCATTTCGCGACTGATCTTGGGAGGCCTTGCGTCGGCCTTGGCGGACGTCGGCAAGCTTTACCTGTGCACCCCCAAGGTGCATTGCATAGAGCCGCTGGACGCACATGTGGATGAATTGACGACAATGCTCCAGCAGGTGAAAGCGCTGGAACGCGCGGCGGCAGCGCGGCGTCGAACTCTTCGGACCTCGGGCACGAACCACAAATAGCTTTATGAAGACAGACAACTTTGTCATTCTCGCGCTGCTTTTCCTTGCTTTGATGGGCGCAGCGATCGGGTTCGCCTGGGAGGCGACGCGAGACACCACGCGGGCAGCAGCGCTTTACCTTGATCAATGCGCCTCTTGCCATGGCCGCGCCCTCGAGGGGCAAAGCGGCTGGCGGCAAGCAATGTTCGACAGTCGCTCGGCTGCGCCACCCCTGAACGGGACCGGGCACGCGTCTCTTCACTCGGATGACATGCTCCTGCGCACGATGATGCGCAAGGCGTGGCCGGGGGTGGGGCACACTGGGCCCCAAGTTGGCGCGAAATACCCAGACGAGGAATTCCAGGAGCTTCTTGCATGGATCAAGACCCACTGGCCGAAGCGAGAACTGAGTTACCAGCAGAACTTGACGGAATGGGCAGAAGAGCGAACCGGCCCCCGCTAGGTGCTGAGCGGCTAGGCTACCATCGCACGGGGGAGGAAATGGGACAAACCGCGCTGGGAAGCAACGCGGCTCTGTTGCACAAATCGGCTTAAGGCCGTGGTTCCCCTTTCCCCGGACGGACTTATCCCACAGCTTCCGTGACGGGTATTCCGAGCGCGGTGTAACCGTTCAGGACGGCGATGCGGACCTGGAGTTCGGTGACCTGTCGGTCGAAGTCCCGTGCCATGAGCCGCTGGCCCAGCAACTTGATACAATGCATCTTTGTCTCGACGCGGCTTCGGCGGTGGTATCCACTCCATCGTCGCCAGAGCGCGCGCCCCAGGTATTTCGCCGCGCGCAGGGCCTCATTTCGCGCCACGGCTCCGGCGGTGATCGTCTTCCGGGGCTTCGCGTTCTTGCGGGGCGGGATGACGGCATGGGCACCGCGATCTGCAATCGCATCGTGGCATTTGCGCGTGTCGTAGGCGCCATCAGCCGTAACGCTACCGATTTCCTGGTCCTGCGGGATTTGGTCGAGAAGGCGGGGTAGGATGGGCACATCACCGATGTGGCTCCCGGTGACTTCGACGGCCCGGAACTCCAACGTTTCTTCATCGATCCCAAGGTGGAGCTTGTGAACCGCCCCGGGTTTGCCGGAGGCTCCAACTCCTGAGTAGGATGGAGCACCATGAGCAAGACCACGAACAAATTTTCCCCTGAAGTCCGCGAGCGCGCGGTGCGGATGGTTCTCG
>NZ_JAAGOZ010000060.1:0-6481 GCF_010499845.1 Salipiger sp. PrR007
GTCCTGAACGGCTACACCGCGCTCGGAATACCCGTCACGGAAGCTGTGGGATAAGTCCGTCCGGGGAAAGGGGAACCACGGCCTTAAGCCGATTTGTGCAACAGAGCCTCATCCGGCCAGCGGATCTCTGCACGTTGATGACACGCTGAATGTTCTTCCTGTGCCAGGGGCGCTGCGCGGATACGTGCCGCGGCTCGTCCTACATCCCACGCTAGGGGCGGCGCTGAATGCCGAGGACGGTGCTGAAGAGAAGTTCTGCCGCTGGCTCGAGGAAATTGGGGCGCGATGGCGCGGCACGAAGTCCGTCTGCGCCGCCCACAATGGGGTCGCACGTTTTGCTGAGGGCGATTTCGAGAAGGTCATGCACGGCCTCGCTGCACGAACCCGGAAAAAGATAGCTGCCTATCCCTGCCTAAGGCCCGCGCTGCAGACCGCGCTAGACGCCCATGACCCGCAATTCCGTGGCGGAGTCCGGGATGACGAAGGTGCCGTCCGCGTTCGCCTCGACCTTGCGCCCGTTGCCGAGCACGTAGCGTTGTTGAGTTCCATCAGATTGCCTGAACACAGTGACGGCGCGGCCGATCGCGTCCTCGCACTCCATGATCTGAATGTTGGTCCATTCGGCTGACATGTCTTCCTCCAGCGCAGTTATGCGGTCGCTCGATGTCTTGCCTGTTGCAGTGTTCTGCTTTCTTCCACCGTCGGCGATAGCGCCGGTCTCGGCAAGGGGAGATTTCAACCTCAAGCAGATTGCGCTAGCTTCTGCCTGAGACTTGTTGTGTAAATAGATGCCCGAACTCAGACACGGCAAGTCACTCGTTCGCTATTTGTTATTGTTGCAACCAAGTTGAAATGTCCTCGGCTGCGCAAAGCAGAAATGTCTCACCGAGGGTGGAGAAGCATGGCCGGGCAGGGCGAAGACCCCACATATCGCAGCCCTGATCGGCCATGCGTTCAGAGCCGGAGCTTGCGGCGCTCCTTTGCGCTGTAGAAGGTACGGAAACCTTGCTCATCGAGGAGCTTCTCGAAGGCCCGCCAGGCAAGCCCGTCGGCAAAATATGGAGGGTTGTCCAAGATCGTCAGCGTCCCGAAGGCGTTCTCCACTGACAGGATCCACTGTGAACTCACGCCGAAGCGCAAATTCTGATTTCCTATTTTACGTCAGTCGGTTCCGGATATCCACGAGCTTGGCCTCGAAGACTTCGGCAGGCGTTCTGTAGCCCAGGCATTTGCGGGGCGTCGCGTTGAGGCGCTGGCAAATCGACCTCAAATATCGATTTGTCAGGGCCATCGGCTCGGTCGAGCGGGGCAGGAACTTGCGAAGACGGTTGTTGGTGTTCTCGACGGTGCCTTTCTGCCAGGGCGCCTGCGGGTCGCAGAACCAGCTGTCCGCGCCGATCCCATCCTTGAGCCGCTGCCATGCCGAGAACTCGGTTCCGCGGTCGAAGGTGATGGATTGGCGTGCGTCGGCGGGCAGGGCCGAGAGCCCCTGAATGAGGGCCTCCATGATCGGCTTCGATCGTCGGTCCTCGTTGCGCAGCACGACGGTATAGCGGCTGACACGCTCCACCAGGGAGGTCACGTTGATCTTGCCGTGCTCCTTGCGGAACATCACCAGGTCACATTCCCATGTGTGGATACCTCGGTCGGTGCAAGCATTCTTTTGAACGGGTCGAACATGTGATCGGGTACGGTCATGTGTCAGGCCTCAATGTGCGGCTTTGACAATGCCGCGGGCCGGTTCTCTGATTGCGGTATTGTCAATCGGGAAAGCGAGCCGTCCGTCCAGGGTCATGGTTCTCTCCGAGGTCACGCGTGTGTGCCTCATCATGGTTTTCGGTGCTGGTCGTCTTCAATGTATGGCTCGGGTTCTGTGGAATGCTCCACTTCCCATCGGCCCGCGCGAGATCGACCAACCTCCGCCCCTTCGGGACTTCGCTCCCCGCCAACCGAGGCGAGAATTCAGGTCAGGCAACGGCCTCCTTTTGCCAATTGAACTCGGTTTCTTTCTTCCACATCGTCAACATGAGCACGGCGAGTTTTCGTGCGGCTGCCACGGCCGCCTTCGCGAAGCCTCGTCGTCCTGCAAGGCGAATAGCCCAGCTCTTCAAGGCCGAAAATTTCCGCACTCGTGTGATCAGGGTTGTTGCGGCCTCGAACAGCAGGCTCCGCATGACTCCGTCGCCGCATTTCGACAGCCGGCCCGACCAGTCCACTGCGCCGGATTGGTGCCGTTTTGGTGTCACCAGACCACGCAGGCGATCCGCCCCTTCGCTGCGGATATGAACCGGCGTGAACCAGCCGGTGCGCGCGAGCTGGGCCAGCCCTTCTGCGTCGCCGACGTCGGACTTGTTGAGGCGGGCCGACAGGCTCTTGTGCGCCTTGCGGGCATCAATACAGGTCGCCGGCAATCCCAGTCGGGACATCCCGCGCTGGAGCCAGATCGACAGCATCCCGCTCTCATGCACGATTTGCTGCGGTGCCAGCGATCGATTTCGAAACCAGCCCATGACGCCTTCGGGGTCCGCAGGGCAATTGCCCTGCGCGATGGTCTTGCCTTCCCCGTCCACGACGCAGATCGAAATCTCTTTCAGCGATACGTCCAAACCGGCATAGAGTTTCATGGTCGTTCTCCTCACGGCTACTATCCATGAGGCCAATATACCGGACCTCGATCGCCATCGGAGAGCGGCCGCCGCAATCACACCATGTATGGCGATGCGAAGGTTGGGTCCATATCAATGCGCCCGAGTTGGAAGCTCTCTGGGAATGCCTGGTTTCCCCAACCTCGATCTGGTCGATCGTTTGTCCTTACTGTTCAATGTCCGTCTCACACCTGCCAACCCTTACCGTGTCACGCGGCAAGGGCAGGGTCTCGATAGTCCTCCTGTTTCGTCATCATCGCCCAGATCGCGCGGGCGGTTTTGTTTGCCAAGGCGATGGCGACCGATAGTGCCCCCGCGCGTGGTGTCGGAGCGTCGACCTTCGGAGAGGTCCGGGTCTGATCAGGATGCCACGGCGGGCAACCTGACGGTGGGATTGTCGGTGACGCGGGCCAGGGTTTCAAGGCTCATGTATCGCCGCGCCACTGCCCATTCATCGTTGGTTTCGAGCATCAGAGCGCCGACGAGGCGGATGATGGCGGCGTCGTTCGGGAAGATCCCGATGACATCCGCACGTCGCTTTACCTCTCGGTTCACCCGCTCCAGCGGGTTGGTCGAAGCGATCTGGGTCCAGTGCTCTCGAGGGAACGACATGTAGGCCAACACATCGTCGCGGGAGTTGTCCATCAGGGCGCCGAGCTTGGGCTGTTTCTCCCGAAGGGCGTCCGCCACGACGGCCCACTGGTTCTCGGCGTCGGCCTTGCTTTCCTGGGCGAAGACCGTCTTCAACATCGCCGCCACTGCCGTGCGCTGTTTCGCAGGGGCATGCGCCAGGGCATTGCGCATCCAGTGGATGCGGCAGCGCTGATGAGTGGCGTTGAAGACCCGGCGTGCGGCGGCCCGCAGGCCCTTGTGGTCGTCGGCGATGACCAGCTTGACGCCACGCAGGCCCCGGTCGGCGAGGCTGCGCAGGAAATCAGTCCAGAACACCTCCGCCTCGGATGGACCGGTTGCGACACCCAGAACCTCGCGCTTGCCGTCCTCGTTGACCGCCACCGCGAGTATCACCGCCTTGCTGATGATGCGCCCGCCCTCCCTGACCTTCAGGTATGTGGCGTCCAACCACAGGTAGGGCCACGTGCCTTCAAGCGGCCGCGACAGGAAGGCGTCGACCCGCTCGTCGATTTCCATGCACAACCGGCTGACTTGGCTCTTAGACATGCCGCCAGCTCCCATGGCCTTCACCAGGTCATCCACGGACCGCGTGGAGATGCCGTGAACGTAAGCCTCCTGGATCACCGCCACCAATGCCTTCTCGGCCGTCCGCCGCGGTTCAAGGAAGCTGGGAAAATAGCTGCCCTTGCGCAGCTTCGGGATCTCTAGCGCGATTCGGCCGGCACGCGTATCCCAATCCCGCTCCCGGTATCCATTCCGCTGGGCCTCTCGCATTGGCGAGCGCGTGCCCTTGGCCGCGCCGGTCCGCGCTTCGATCTCGGCCTCCATGATGCGCTCGGCTGCAAAGGCCAGCATCTCGCGCACGAGATCGCCATCAGCCTGCTTCTCAACCAGCTCCATCAGAGCCATTCTGTCGTCGGTCATCGTCATCTCCGTCTCAGGTTTCAGGTGTCGCAACCCAAACCTACTCCGAAGATCGACGATGACCGCCAGCCTCGCGATCAGCGACGCTCGCGGCTTCCTACACCACGCCGCGGGGCACTATCGCATGAGAAAGCGTGCGGCAGCAGCCCATTTCAATATCTCTCGTGATACCGCGGAGAAGGCGTTGACCTTCTCGGTGCCGCCTGGCTATCGGGTCGACCTTGAACAAGGCTATGCGCCGGCGATGAACGCCCCCTGACGCGTGTTCCGCGCTGTGCATCCCTCAATCGGGCGCTCCAGCCACGCGAGGCAAAGGAGCAAGAGAGTTCTCAGGTAAGCCAGGAGCTTGCGGATATTGTGCCCGCAGCCACACAGGACGGCGAACATGGCATCGCCGGCAGCGCCCTTGAGCGGGCAGCGTGCGAGGCGACCATCCATCTTCATGTGGCCGATTTCCGGTTCGATTGCGCTGCGCCTCCGGAGCTGGGCCTTCAGCGGCTCGGTCATCCCTCGGCGCATTCCGGAGATCAGGACACGCGTTCTGGTTACGCCGTGGCCGCGGTATCCGCGATCGACAACCGCGAGCTCGGGGCAGCAATCGGTGAGCGTCTCGACCTGCTCCAGCGCCTCGGCCAGGGTATGGCCGTCGTATGGATTTCCGGGCATGGCCGGCATGCCGACGACAAAGCCCTCATCTATCGTCGTTGCGATGCTGACCTTGCAGCCGAACTCGTAGCGCACGCGAGCCTTCCCCTTCGAGATGCAGTCGACATCGGGCTCATGCAGCGCGTAGATCTTGCCGCGGCTCTTTGGCGCCTGGTGCAGCAGCTTCGACACGCGCGCCAACATCTCGAGCACGGTGTCGCGGACGGCTCCTACGGGGACGGCATCAAGTTGGCGGCGAATGTCACGCATGATGCGCCCGGCGTAACCGCGCAGCGTTCTCAAGGCCTTGCGCATGCGCTTGAACTGGCGTGCATGTGCGTAGCGCCCAACCTGCAACGCCAACTGAGGCGCCTTGCGTGCATAGGTCTGCCGCAGGGAGAGGCCGATATCCCTGGCCAGCGCGACCAGCTTGCGCCGCGCTGTCTCGTAGAGGCGCCCGTCAGTTGGGTGGGCAATGTTCTTTTCCATCACGGTGGTATCGACCGACACGCGGGACAGGCTGCTGTCATCGATGACGCCGCCGGCGTGCCCGGCCTTGATCGTCTTGGTGAGCAACCATTCCGCGCCTTCCTCGCCGATCCGGTCCCGCCATCGACTGAGCGACGACGGATGGATCGGCGGCTGGTGCTGGAAGAAGGTTTCGCCCGTGAAGTGCTGGAAGTACGGGTTCTCGACCCATCGCGCGATCACCGCCTCGTCGGAGAGTCGGAAGGTATGTTGGAGATACATGAGCCCGGCCACCAACCGAGGAGGCGTCGCCGGGCGCCCGGTTGCCGAGGGAAAGAACCCGGCCCACTCCCGCTCGAAGAACTCCCAATCGATCAGCTCGGCCAACTTCACCAGTTCGTGGCGCATATCGATCATGTCGACCAACCTGGGCCGGAGGAGATCATCTTGCTCTTCAGGGGGCGAACGGTGCTTCATGGCGGAATTCCAAACTGCAGCCTTTTCAATTGGATCCTATGAAAGCCTGCAGTTCGAAGCCAGTAAAACCTAACTTTTATCTCACATTGTCAGCGGGATGCCGGTTGTTCAGATCGAACTATCGGCGAACAGCACCGATCAAGCGGCCAAGGCTGGACGGATGTCCCGAGATCATCGACGCGTGGCGCTATGGCGACAAGACGGTGCATCGCAAGCAGCGGTACACCGCCAAGCGCATCTTCGACCGGCTTCGTGATGAGCATGGGCTCGTCTGCGACTATACGATCATCAAGGACTACGTCCGGGAGCACCAGCGGCGCGGACAGGAGATGTTCGTGCCGCTGGCGCATCCTCCGCGGCATGCGCAGGCGGATTTCGGCGAGGCGGTCGTTGTCATCGCTCGCCATTGCGCTTGAACCAATGGCGCACAATGGCTCGCCGTCGAACAGAAGGCGCACTTCTTCATCATGGTCGTCATCGTGCGCCATCGGTCCGAGCGACGATGGCGACGCCGCAGAGCGACGCATGCTTCGCGCGGACCTACCCCGGAGCGACGGCGGAGGCCCGGATGGATGGCCATGTCCACGCTTTCGCTTTCTTCGGAGGCGTGTCGCTTGTTGATTTCCACCCAGAACTGACCCGGGAGAGCGCGTAATTTCCATTGAGATTTGACCCATGTGACCCTCCCC
>NZ_JAAGOZ010000061.1:0-232862 GCF_010499845.1 Salipiger sp. PrR007
CAACATCCCGATGGCGGCGTCGTGCAGGAAATCCTCGTCGACGAGGGCGACACCGTCGAGGAGGGCGAGGTTCTGGTCAAGCTCGACCCGACCCTGCTGCAGTCCGAGTTGAACATCGTCGAGGGCCAGTACTTCGAGCTCGTCGCCCGGCGCGCCCGCCTACAGGCCGAGCGCGACAATGCCGACGAACTGGCCTTTGACGAGACACTGCTCAAGGTGGCCGAATACGACGACGAGGTCGAGGATCTGATCGAAGGTCAGCGCAATCTGTTCTTCGCCCGGCTGGAGTCGCTGCAGCGCGAATCCGATCAGCTGGCCAAGCGCCGCGACCAGATCGTCAACCAGGTCGAGGGCATCGACGCCCAGCAGACCGCACTGAAAAGCCAGCTTGCGCTGATCGAGCGGGAACTTGGCGACCAGCAGTCGCTGCTCGACCGCGGCCTCGCCCAGGCCAGCCGCGTGCTTGCCCTGCAGCGTGAAGAAGCCCGGCTCGCTGGCGAGGTCGGCGATCTCACCGCCCAGAAGGCCGAAGCCGAAGGGCGGACCACGGAGATCGACATCGAGATCCTGAAGCTCTCGACCACCCGCCGCGAGGAGGCGATCACCCAGCTGCGCGACATGCAGTACCGCGAGCGCGAGCTGGCCGAGCAGCGCTCCGCCCTGCTCGAGAAGCTCAAGCGGATGGAGATCCGCGCCCCGGTGAGCGGCGTGGTCTACGGGCTGACCGTCTTCGCGCCGCGCTCGGTGATCCGGGCTGCCGATCCGGTACTCTACCTGATCCCGCAGGACCGTCCGCTGGTGATCACCGCCCAGGTGCCGCCGATCCACATTGACCAGGTCCATGTCGGCCAGCAAGTGACCTTGCGGTTCTCGGCGCTCGACCAGCGCCGCACGCCCGAGACGTTCGGCACGGTGACGCAGATCTCGGCGGATGCCTTCACCGACCAGAACACCTCGTCCAGCTTCTACCGCGCCGAGATCATGCTCGACGAGGGCCAGATCGAAAGGCTGCCCGAGGGCTCGACCCTGGTACCTGGGATGCCGGTCGAGGCCTTCCTGCGCACCGCGGATCGTACGCCGCTCGCCTACCTGGTGAAACCCTTCACCGATTACTTCTCGAAGGCGTTCCGCGAGTAACCTCGGGAAGAACTTTTGATCAGGGGCCGCATCCATCTGGATCGCGGCCCCTTTTCTTTGCCACCGCTCGGGTCTAGCGTCCGCTCACATCCAAAGGAGGCCCCCATGACCGACATCACCGCCCGCCTTGAAGAGCTCGGCCTGACCCTGCCCGACGCCCCTGCCCCCGCGGCCAACTACGTGCCCTACGTACAGAGCGGCGCGATGCTCTACGTTTCGGGACAGATCAGCATGGACGAGAGCGGGCTGATCACCGGCAAGCTTGGCGAGACGCTGGATGTCGAGGCCGGCGCCAAGGCTGCGCAGCGCTGCGCCCTGGCGCTCATCGCCCAGGCCAAGGCGGCCTGCGGCGGCGACCTGTCGAAGCTCAAGCGCGTGGTGAAGCTGGTTGGCTTCGTCAACTCCACCCCCGAGTTCACCGACCAGCCCAAGGTGATCAACGGCGCCTCGGACCTGATGGTCGCGGTCTTCGGCAAGGCCGGCAAGCACGCCCGTTCCGCGGTCTCCGCGGCGGCGCTGCCCATGGGGGTGGCGGTCGAGATCGAAGCGGTCTTCGAGCTCGCCTGATGGCCGGACTGCCCGCCGCCTTCCTCGAGCGGCCCATCGCGCACCGTGCCCTGCACGACCTCGGGGTGGGCCGTCCCGAGAATTCCCGCGCCGCCATCTCCGCCGCCGTCGCGGCGGGCTACGGCGTCGAGATCGACCTGCAGCTCTCCTCCGACG
This sequence comes from Salipiger sp. PrR007, assembly GCF_010499845.1. NCBI lineage: Bacteria > Pseudomonadati > Pseudomonadota > Alphaproteobacteria > Rhodobacterales > Roseobacteraceae > Salipiger > Salipiger sp. PrR007. The sequence goes on from NZ_JAAGOZ010000061.1 coordinate 1,861, forward strand.
GGGTGGCCATGGTGTTTCACGACGAGCGGCTCGAGCGGCTGACCGGCGCGCGCGGCCTGCTCGGCGCGCGAAATGCGGCCGAATTGTCCTCGCTGACGCTCAAGGGCGGCGAGGAGGGCATCCCGACGCTCGTCGAAGTCCTCGAGCTGGTCGCCGGCCGCGTGCCCCTGCTCATCGAGATCAAGGACCAGGATGGCGCGCTCGGTCCGGACGTCGGCACGCTGGAGAAGGCCGCGGCGGACGCGCTGCGCGGCTACGAGGGGCCCGTGGCGGTGATGTCCTTCAACCCCCACTCCATGGCCCGGATGGCGCGGCTCGCGCCGCAGGTGCCGCGCGGTTTGACCACCGACCGTTTCGACCCCGAGAACTGGTCCGGCGTCCCCGGCTGGCGTCTCGAGGAGCTGCGCGGCATCCCCGATTACGCCCGTACCGGTGCCTGCTTCATCTCGCACAGCTGGAAGGACCTCGCCGCGCCGCGCGTCGCCGAGCTGAAGGCACAAGGCGCCGCGATCCTCTGCTGGACCATCCGCACGCCCGAGCAGGAGGCACAGGCCCGCGCGGTGGCCCAGAACGTGACATTCGAGCAGTATCTCGCGTGAGCGTGTCTTGATCCCGGCCCCGCCGGGGTCAGATACTCCCGCAGATGACCCGAGCCGAGATCACCATATGACCGATCAGAGCCCCAGCCCGACCTCCGAGCCGACAGCGGGCGATACCATCGCCGTCAATGTTCTGACCTCGCTGGACCAGATCGCCGAGACCGACTGGGATGCCTGCGCCTGCCCCGAGGCGGCGGCGGGCGGGCGCCCCGACGATCCGTTCACCACCTGGCGCTTCCTGCGCGCACTTGAGCGCTCGGGCTCTGTCGGGCGCGGCACCGGCTGGGACCCGCGCTACCTGGTGGCGGAAAAGGCGGGGCGGATCATCGCCGTCGCCCCGCTCTACGCCAAGGGCCACAGCCAGGGCGAGTATATCTTCGACCACAGCTTCGCCCATGCCTACGAGCAGGCGGGCGGGCGCTACTATCCCAAGCTGCAGATCGCCGTGCCCTTCACCCCTGTCACCGGGCGGCGCTTCCTCACCCGCCCCGGTCACGAGGCCGAGGGCATGATGGCGCTGGTGCAGGGCGCGGTGCAGCTCACCGCCGAGAACGACCTGTCGTCATTGCACGTCACCTTCTGCACCGAGGGCGAGGCCATCGCCGGCGAGCGCATGGGCCTTTTGCGCCGCGTCACCCAGCAGTTCCACTGGCTGAACCGGGGCTACGATGATTTCGATGGTTTCCTCGCCGATCTCAGCTCGCGCAAGCGCAAGGCGATCCGCAAGGAACGGGCGCGGGCGCAGGCGTTCGGCGGCACCATCCACATGCTCACCGGCGATGAGATCGAGCCCGAACACTGGGACGCCTTCTGGGCCTTCTATCAGGACACCGGCGGGCGCAAGTGGGGCACGCCCTACCTCACCCGCGCCTTCTTCGACGAGGTCCATGAGACGATGCGCGGCGACGTCGCGCTGGTGATCTGCGAGCGCGAGGGGCAGCCGGTGGCCGGGGCGCTCAACTTCATCGGGCGAGACGCGCTCTTCGGCCGCTACTGGGGCTGTACCGAGGATCACCCCTGCCTGCACTTCGAGGCGTGCTATTACCGGGCCATCGATTTCGCCATCGCCCATGAGCTGTCCCGCGTCGAGGCTGGCGCGCAGGGCGAGCACAAGTTGGCGCGCGGTTACCTGCCGAGCCAGACGCATTCGCTGCACTGGTTCCCCGACAAGGGGTTTGCCCGCGCCGTCGCGCACTATCTGGAGGCCGAGGCACGGGCCGTGGACGAGGACATCGAGGTGCTCACCGCCTACGGGCCGTTCCGGAAAGACCACGGGAAGGACACCCAATGACAGAGAAACTCTCCGACACCGGCCGTGCGACCATGCTCGCCCCCCTGCTCGAGAACGGATGGGAGATGAACGCAGCGGAGGACACCCTCTGCAAGACCTTCGAATTCGCGGATTTCACCGAGGCGTTCGGTTGGATGACCCGCGCCGCGCTCTGGGCCGAGAAGTGGAACCACCACCCCGACTGGCGCAACGTCTACAAGACCGTCGAGGTCACGCTCACCACCCATGACGTGGGCGGTCTCAGCGCGCTCGACGCCAAGCTCGCGCGCAAGCTCGATTCGCTCTGAGCCATGGAGGAGAGGTGCTGCCATAGCGCCTCTCCCGCCGGAAAGGTCCCGACATTCGCATTTGGAACGAGAAGAAGGCCGGTTGCGCGTCTCCTCTTCCCAGATACGCAAATCCGGCGGCGGCAGACCCGCCGCCGGATGCTCTATTGCTCAGATCGCCGCCAGCAGCGCTTCGCCGCCGGACACCTCGCAGGTGCCGCGCCCGGTCTCTTCGTGGAACACTTTCACGATGCCATCCTCGACATACATCGCGTAGCGCTTCGAGCGGCGGATCAGCCCGGCGGGCTCGGCGGTGAACTCCATGCCGATGGCCGAGGTGAAGGCCCCCTCCGCATCCGCGAGCATGGTCAGCCCGGCCTCGGTCGCACCGGTGGCCTCGCCCCAGGCCTTCATCACGAACGGATCGTTCACAGAGATGCAGATGATCTCGTGGACGCCCTTTTCATCGAAGCCCCCCTTGGTGCGGATGAAGCTCGGCACATGGGCCGACGAACAGGTCGGGGTGAAAGCGCCCGGCAGCGCGAAGATCACCACATTGCGGCCCGCTAGCTTCTCGCCAAGCGATACCTGTTCGGGGCCGGCCTCGCCCAGCGTCAGCAGCTCTGCCTCGGGCAGCCGGTCTCCAGCGGATAGCGCCATGCCGTTTTCTCCATCATTTGCGTTTCCGACAGGGCGAGATATAGGTTTCGCGCAAATCACGGGAAAGCGGAAAAGAGGCCAGCCATGGGGCATGTTGTTGTGATCGGTGCGGGACAGGCCGCGGCCTCGCTTGTGGCGCGTCTGCGCGGCAAGGGCTTCGAGGGCGAGATCACCGTGATCGGCGCCGAGGCCGAGCCCCCCTACCAGCGCCCGCCACTGTCCAAGGCCTACCTGCTGGGAGAGATGGAGAAGGACCGGCTCTATCTCCGTCCGCGGACCTATTACGACGAGCAGACCATCTCGCTGATGCTGGGCGAGCCCGCGGTGTCAGTCGACACCCGGGCGCGGCATGTCATCGCCGGCGGCCACGAGATCGGCTATGACGAGCTGGTGTTCTGCACCGGCTCCGCCCCCCGCCGCCTGCCTGCCGCGATCGGCGGCGAGCTGGACGGCGTCTGCGTGGTGCGCGGCATTGCCGACGTGGACGCCATGCGCGCCCGTTTCACGGCAGGCGCCCGCGTGCTGATCGTCGGCGGCGGCTACATCGGCCTCGAGGCCGCGGCGGTGGCCTCCAAGCTCGGCCTGCAGGTGACGCTGGTGGAGATGGCCGACCGCATCTTGCAGCGCGTCGCCGCCCGCGAGACCTCGGACTGGTTCCGCGCCCTGCACAAGGGCCATGGCGTCGACCTGCGCGAGGGTGTCGGCCTCGGCAAGCTGGTCGGCGAGGACGGCAAGGTCACCGCGGCGGAGCTGACCGACGGCACCAGCTTGCCCATTGATTTCGTCATTGTCGGCGTCGGCATCCTGCCCGAGACCTCGGTCGCCGAGGCCGCGGGCATCGAGATCGAGAACGGCATCCGCACCGATGCCTTCGGCCGCTGCTCGGCGCGGCATGTCTGGGCCGCGGGCGATTGCGCCTCTTTCCCGATGGGCGATGCGCAGCTGCGGCTGGAAAGCGTCGGTAATGCCATCGACCAGGCCGAGGCGGTGGCGGACAACATCATGGGGGCCGAGGCGCCTTACCAGCCCAAGCCCTGGTTCTGGTCCGACCAGTACGACGTGAAGCTGCAGATCGCCGGGCTGAACGCCGGCTACGACAAGGTCGTGGTGCGCGATGGCGGCGCCGGGCCCGTCTCGCACTGGTATTACCGCGAGGGCCACCTCATCGCCCTCGACGCGATGAACGATCCGCGCGCCTACATGGTCGGCAAGCGACTGATCGAGGCCGGCAAGAGCGCCGATCCCGAGGTGGTTGCCGATGCGGGCAGCGATCTAAAGGCTCTGTTGAAGGCATGAGGATCATCGCCGGAGACTGGCGCGGCCGCGCGCTCACCGCCGTCGGCAAGGGCGATCCGGGCGCGCATCTGCGCCCCACCACCGACCGGGTGCGCGAGAGCCTGTTCAACATGCTCGGTGGCGGGCGCTTCGGCGAGCCCTTCGAGGGGGCGGTGGTGCTCGACCTCTTTGCCGGCACCGGCGCGCTGGGGCTCGAGGCGCTCTCGCGCGGTGCCACCTCGGCCACCTTCGTCGACGACGGGCGCGTTGCGCAGAAACTCATCAAGCAGAACATCCGCCTGCTCGGCTGCGCGGACCGTGCCCGGACGCTCTCGTGCAACGCCACCCGGCTGCCCCCGACCGACGCGCCCGCGACTCTGGTCTTTCTCGACCCGCCCTACGGGTTGAACCTCGGCGCCAAGGCGCTGGAGGCCGCGCGTGCGCAGGGCTGGCTTGCCCCCGAAGCACTGATCGTCTGGGAGGAAAGCGGCCCGCAAGAGGCGCCCGGAGGCTTTACCCTGCTCGACAGCCGCCGCTATGGCGACACCACGGTGACGCTGCTCGAAGCGCCCTGAAACCGCGCCTAAACTCTGCATCTGATCCGGGCTCAGTGGCCCGGCGGCGGGCCTTTGCCGCGAATTCGCGACCACTTGTCGCGCGGCCCCTGCGTTTCTATAACCGCGGCAACTCAAGGGGAGCCGTTTCATGCGTTTCGACCAGCGCCACCTTCTGGGCATCGAGCCCCTTCGTCCGGATGAAATAACAACGCTGCTCGATCTGGCCGAGCGCTACGTCACCCTGTCGCGCGCCCGCGACAAGCACGCCAATGCGCTGGCCGGGCTCACACAGATCAACATGTTCTTCGAGAACTCCACCCGCACCCAGTCCAGCTTCGAGCTGGCGGGCAAGCGGCTCGGGGCGGACGTGATGAACATGTCGATGCAGGCCAGCTCTATCAAGAAGGGCGAGACGCTGATCGACACGGCGCTGACGCTGAACGCCATGCACCCCGATCTGCTGGTCGTCCGCCACCCGCATTCCGGCGCGGTGGACCTGCTGGCGCAGAAGGTGAACTGCGCGGTGATCAACGCCGGCGACGGCCGGCACGAACACCCGACGCAGGCGCTTTTGGATGCGCTGACCATTCGCCGCGCCAAGGGCCGGCTGCACCGGCTGAACATCGCCATCTGCGGCGACATCGCCCATTCGCGCGTCGCGCGCTCGAACCTGCTGCTGCTGCACAAGATGGAGAACCGCATTCGTCTGGTCGGTCCGTCGACGCTGATGCCCGCAGGCATCGCCGACTTCGGCGCCGAGGTCTACGACGACATGGCCGAAGGGCTGAAGGACGTCGACGTGGTGATGATGCTGCGCCTGCAGAAGGAGCGCATGGACGGCGGTTTCATTCCGTCGGAGCGCGAATACTACCATCGCTGGGGACTGGATGCCGAGAAGCTGGCCCATGCCAAGCCCGACGCCATCGTCATGCACCCCGGTCCGATGAACCGCGGCGTCGAGATCGACGGCACCATCGCCGACGACATCAACCGCTCGGTGATCCAGGAACAAGTCGAGATGGGCGTCGCGGTGCGCATGGCCGCCATGGACCTTCTGGCCCGCAACCTGCGCGCCCGGCCCACCGAGCTGGCCGTCTGAGCGGGGCGCGGCATGACCAAGATGCACATCAACGGTTCGGTGGACGGCGAGGTTCGCCTCTTCCACCTCGATCTTCCAGCGGAAGCGGTCGAGCGCTTCACCACCCAGGCTGGCACCGGGGAGTTTCCGCTGCAATATGCGCTTGGCGCGCGCAAACTCCGACCCTCGCGGATCGACGTCGTCTCTATCCGCGATCTGGGAGAAATGCCCCTCTCGACCTATCTCGCCGAGGCCTATCAGGTCGGCGGCGAGGACTTTCGCCAGATGAAGCCGCGCATCGATGCGCTGAAAGGCCACGTGGTGGTCCTGCCGAGCGCGGCCTTCGATCACACCTCGCAGGACCTGACCATCTCGACCCCGCTGCGCTGGATCGGCACCTTCAAGGAAGCCGAAGGCGCGAGCCCGCGCGCTGGCAAGCTGCGCAGCGCCGGAGCGCGCGGCAGCATGGATCGTCCCGGCCCCGCCGCCCCCGAGCCGCGCAGCCGCGCGCTGACTTATGCTCTTCTGGGGCTCGGCGTGCTGGTGGTGCTGGTGCTTGCCGCCCTCTTCAGGGCCAACTGATGCGCCCCTCCACCGCCCTGCAAATGACCCCGCTTCCCGGAGCCCCCGAATGAAAGACACGCTGCTCTACAACGCCCGGCTGATCGACCCCGAGGCCGGGACCGTCGCGGAAGGCGCGCTTCTGCTTTCAGGCGGTCGCATCAAGGCCGTGGTCACCTCTGCTGACGAGATCACCACGCTGATCGGGCAGACCGAGGCGCAGGACCTGAACGGGGCCCATGTCGCGCCGGGCATCGTCGATCTTGGCGTCAAGGTGGGCGAGCCGGGCGAGCGCCACAAGGAGAGCTTCAAGACCGCGGGCATGGCCGCCGCCGCCGGCGGCGTGACCACCATGATCACCCGCCCCGACACCGCGCCGGCGATCGACACGCCCGAGGTGCTGGAGTTCATCCGCCGCCGCGCCAATGAGACCGCGCCGGTGAACGTGCTGCCGATGGCCGCGCTGACCAAGGGCCGCGAGGGGCGCGAGATGACCGAGCTCGGCTTCCTGCTCGACGCCGGGGCCGTGGCCTTCACCGATTGCGACCGCGTGGTGACCGACACCAAGGTGCTCTCGCGCGCCATGGGCTACGCCCGCTCGCTGGGCGCGCTGGTCATGGGCCACCCGCAGGAGCCGATCCTGTCGAAGGGCGCCGCCGCCTCCTCAGGCAAGTTCGCCTCGCTGCGCGGCCTGCCCGCCGTGTCGCCGATGGCCGAACGGATGGGCCTTGACCGCGACATCGCGCTCGTCGAGATGACCGGCGTGCGCTACCACGCGGATCAGATCACCACATCGCGCGCGCTTCCCGCGCTGGAACGCGCGAAAAACAACGGCTTTGACGTGACGGCGGGCATCTCGATGCACCACCTCACGCTCAACGAGATGGACGTCGCCGACTACCGCACCTTCTTCAAGGTCAAGCCCCCACTGCGCTCCGAGGACGACCGGCAGGCGGTGCTCGAAGCGCTGCGCAGCGGGCTCATCGATGTGATCGGCTCGTTCCACACCCCGCAGGACGAGGAATCCAAGCGCCTGCCCTTCGAGGAGGCCGCCTCGGGCGCGGTGGGTCTCGAGACCATGCTGCCGGTGCTCCTGCGGCTCTACCACGCCGGCGAGATCGACCTGCCGACGCTCTTCCGCGGGCTGTCGCTGAACCCGGCGAAACGGCTTGGCCTCGACTGCGGCCGCCTGAGCGCGGGCGCCCCGGCCGACCTTGTGGTCTTCGACGCCGACAAGCCCTTCATCCTCGACCGCTTCAAGCTGCAGTCGAAATCCAAGAACACCCCCTTTGACGGGGCGCGGCTGCAGGGCAAGGTGCTGCAGACCCTCGTCGCCGGAACCCCTGTCTGGAGCGCCTGACATGCTGCCCGAGATCACCTCTTCGGCCCCCGTGCTGATCCTCTGGGCTGTGCTGGGCTATCTGCTCGGCTCGATCCCCTTCGGCCTGCTGCTCACACGGGCAATGAACCTCGGCGATCTGCGCGCGATCGGCTCGGGCAATATCGGGGCGACCAACGTGCTGCGCACCGGCAACAAGGCGGCGGCGGCGGGCACGCTGATCCTCGACGGGGGCAAGGGTGCGGTGGCGGTGCTGCTGGCGCGCTGGCTGGCGGGCGAGGACGCGGCGCAGCTCGCAGGGCTTGCCGCGTTCCTCGGCCATTGCTTCCCGGCATGGCTCAAGTTCAAGGGTGGCAAGGGGGTGGCGACCTTCATCGGCCTTATCCTCGCATTGCACTGGCCGGTCGGGCTGATCACCTGCGCCACCTGGCTTGCGGGCGCGGCGATGTCGCGAATCTCGTCAATGGGCGCGCTGATCGCGGCGCTGCTCTCGACACTCTGGATGGTGCTTTTCGGCCAGATCGAGATGACCGCGCTGACGCTGGTCCTGACCGTGCTGATCTTCTGGCGCCACCGCGAGAACATCGACCGCATCCGCAAGGGAACCGAGTCGAAGATCGGCCAGAAGGGCTGATCCTCGGCAAGGTCGGCGTGGCCCGGCTTCGCGCCGGGCCGGCTTGGTCAGAGCTTCCCGCTCAGGTGCAGGTCGAGGTCCTCGATCCGGTCCTGCCCCCAGAACTTCTCCCCCTCCCCGGTGATCCAGAAGGGCGAGCCGAAGACTCCGGCGCCCACGGCCTCTTCGAGGTTGGCCGCATAGGTCTCGGCCCCGACCAGAAGCCCGCTGTCGGCCAGAGACGGATCGAAGCCATTCTCTTCTAGCGCGGCCCTGATCACCACATCCTCGGCGATGTCCTTCTCCTCGGCCCAGCAGTTTCGCAGCAGCGTCTGGATCAGACCGCCGACATCCCCGCCCCCAGCCTTCGCCGCCGCGATGATCGCATAGGACGAGGGCGCCGCGTTGGTCGGCCAGAACATCGGCTTGAGGTTCAGCGGCAGCCCGGCCTTCTTCGCCTGCCGCGGCAGGTCGAGGTTGCGGTAGTCGATCCGGGATTGATGGCGCTGCGCCAGAGGCGCGCCACCGGTGCGCGGAAACAGCGCCGTGATGTCGAAGGGCTTGTAGACCACTTCGGCACCATGCTTCGCCACGACCTCTTCGAACCGCGGTCCGGCGAGGTAGGCAAAGGGCGACAACATCGAAAAATAGTACTGGATTTGTGCCATGGGGTCACATGCCCTTCCGTGTATCTTTGCCCCACGCTAACTGCGTGTTAAGGCGACCGCAACGTCACGAATCTGTCATTCCGTAGCGCCGGAGCCTCCCAAATGCCCACTGTCATCGAACCCAAGCTCATCGCGGGTAATGCCAACAAGCCGCTGGCAAACGCCATCGCCCGCCGCATGTCGCTCTATCGCGGAGGCGCAGTCGGGCTCGTCGATGCGCGCGTCGAGCGGTTCAACGACCAGGAGATCTTCGTCGAGGTCTACGAGAACGTCCGCGGCGAGGACATGTACATCCTTCAGCCGACCTCGAACCCGGCGAACGACAACCTGATGGAGCTGCTGATCATGGCCGACGCGCTGCGCCGCTCCTCGGCCGCGCGGATCACCGCCGTCATTCCCTACTTCGGCTATGCCCGTCAGGACCGCCGCACCAAGGCGCGCACCCCGATCACCGCCAAGCTGGTCGCCAACATGATCCACGAGGCCGGCGTCGAGCGGGTGCTGACCATGGATCTCCACGCCGCACAGATCCAGGGCTTCTTCGACATCCCCGTCGACAACCTCTACGCCTCGCCGATCTTCGCGCTCGACATCGAGCATCAGTTCAAGGACTCGCTGCAGGACGTCATGGTGATCTCGCCGGACGTCGGCGGCGTGGCCCGCGCGCGCGAACTGGCCAAGCGGATCAACGCGCCGCTCGCCATCGTCGACAAGCGCCGCGAGAAGCCGGGCGAGATCGCCGAGATGACCGTGATCGGTGACGTCACCGGCAAGAAGTGCATCATCGTCGACGACATCTGCGACACCGCCGGCACGCTGTGCAAGGCCGCCGAGGTGCTGATGGACCACGGCGCCACCGAGGTGCACGCCTATATCACCCACGGCGTGCTGTCCGGCCCCGCCGTCGAACGCGTCACCAAGTCGGTGATGAAGTCGCTGGTCATCACCGACTCGATCGCCGCCACCGACTCCGTCGCCGCGGCGCCGAACATCCGCATCCTGCCGACCGCGCCGATCTTCGCGCAGGCAATCCTGAACATCTGGAACGGCACTTCGGTGTCCTCGCTGTTCGAGACCGAAGTGCTCGGCCCGATCTACGAAGGCATCCTCTGATGACCTCGCGCCCGCCGCTATTCCGGCGGGCGCGCCCCTCCGACCTTGATCAGATCGAAGCGATCATTGAGGCGGCCTATTCCCCCTACATCCCGCGCATGGGGCAAAAGCCCGGCCCGATGCTCGACGACTACGCGGCGCTGACCGCCGCCGAACGCGTCCACGTGGCCGAGCTGGACGGCGCAGTCGCCGGGGTGCTGGTGCTGCTGCCTCAGGCCGACGCGATGCTGCTCGACAATATTGCCGTTTCGCCGCAAGCACAGGGCAAGGGCCTCGGCCGCGCTCTGATGGACTTTGCCGAGGCCAAGGCGCACGCGGCGGGGCTAAACCGGATCCGGCTCTACACGAACCTGCTGATGACCGAAAATCTCGTGCTTTACCCGCGGCTCGGGTACCGTGAGACCGGTCGGGTCCACGAAAACGGTTTTGACCGGGTCTATTTCGAAAAACCTATCTAGGCGCCGCACCACGGTTTTTTCCCGACATGCAGAGCCTGCAAGGCGGGCTTCTCCTGATGTGGCTTGTGACTCGGGCCGGAAATCCCGATGTCAGCGCCACCACAAAATACCACGAAATCAGGAGGCCATCATGGCAACGACCGATATTCACAGTCTTCCGACCGAGACCCACCGCGGTGCGCTTGCCCGCATGATCGAACGCTTCACGCTCGCCCGCTCGCGCCGCGCCGAATACCATCGCGTTGTCCGCGAACTCGACGCCTTCAGCGACCGCGATCTGGCGGACATCGGGTTTCACCGCGCCAATATCCGCGACATCGCCTGGCAAGCCGCCTACGGCCGCTAAAGGCCGTAGCCCCTCTGCCGCGGGCTAGTCGATGAGCCAGTCATCCTCGCCCCGCACCTCTCCGATCGCCATCCAAGACAGACGCACGCGCGCCACGCGCGTGTCGGACCATGTGCGGAACACCATGTCGAACCCGGCTTCCGAGACGTTCTCGGCACCGAGATCGGCGCGGATGTTCCCGCCATTGTCGATATCCCAGAGCGACAGCGCGACCTGAACGTTCGGCGGGCTGGCGAAGCGCTCGGAAAAGGCAACCCAGCGCCTCCGTTCTCGTTCGCCCGAGCCGGTCCACATGTCGCCGCCGCTCTCGAACTCCGAAAACAGGTCTTCGTTGCCCTGCTCGATGCCGACCCAGGCGCCGCGCAATTTCCGCATCAGGTCTTTCCTCGTTCCACCGCCCCGCAGTCTTGTGCAACGGCGCTCGAAAGAAAACGGATATTCCTCCGCATCACGCTGTTTCCCCTGCACAAAAGCAAAAGGCCCCGCTCGCGCGGGGCCTTTGCTTGTCTCGAACGCCAGGCTCAGTAGTTGAGGTTGGCCGCTTTCGGGTCGAGCCCGATGTGCGTGCCCACCGCCACCATGTCCTGAAGCAGCTTGGCCGCCTCATCCACGGGGCCCGGCTCGTTCTCGGGAGCAGCTTCCTTCGCGGCCTTGTAGGCCATGACAGCTTCTTCCACGAGCGCGTCGTAGGTCGCCTGGTCCATGTCGCCATGCGGCACGGCCTTTTCGGCCAGCACGCTGACCGACTGACCGATCTCGGCAAAGCCGCCGGTGACGACGAACTCTTCGGTGCCGGTCTCGGTCTCGACCTTGAGGATGCCCGGACGCAGCGTGGTGATCATCGGCGCATGGTTGGGCATGGCCGTCAGATCGCCCTCGGTGCCCGGAATCTGCACTGCCTTGACGGCAGCCGACATCAGGTTGCGCTCGGGGCTCACCAGGTCGAATTGCATCGTTTCAGCCATTTGGGCCTCCGGTTACTGGGGGGCGCGAGGCCCCCCTCTGGTCTCAGGCTGCGTCAGCCGCCATTTTCTCGGCCTTCGCGAGCACCTCGTCGATGCCGCCGACCATGTAGAAGGCGCCTTCCGGCAGGTGGTCGTACTCACCGTTCACCACGGCCTTGAAGGACGAGATGGTGTCCTCGAGCGGAACCTGCACACCGTCGGAGCCGGTGAACACCTTTGCCACGTCGAACGGCTGGCTGAGGAAACGCTGGATCTTCCGGGCGCGGGCCACGGTCAGCTTGTCCTCTTCCGACAGTTCGTCCATGCCGAGGATCGCGATGATGTCCTGCAGCGACTTGTAGCGCTGGAGGATACCCTGCACGGCAAAGGCCACGTCGTAGTGTTCCTGGCCGACGACGGCCGGGTCCATCAGACGCGACGAGCTGTCGAGCGGGTCCACGGCGGGGTAGATGCCGAGTTCCGAGATGGCACGGTTGAGAACCGTCGTCGCGTCGAGGTGCGCGAAGGTCGTGGCCGGTGCCGGGTCGGTAAGGTCGTCCGCGGGAACGTAGACGGCCTGGATCGAGGTGATCGAGCCGTTCTTGGTCGAGGTGATGCGTTCCTGCATCGCGCCCATGTCGGTTGCCAGCGTCGGCTGGTAGCCCACAGCGGAGGGGATACGGCCGAGAAGTGCGGACACCTCGGAGCCGGCCTGCGTGAAGCGGAAGATGTTGTCGACGAAGAACAGAACGTCGGTACCGGACTGGTCACGGAACTGCTCGGCCAAGGTCAGGCCGGTCAGGGCGACGCGGGCACGGGCTCCCGGTGGCTCGTTCATCTGACCGTAGACCAGCGCCACCTGCGACTCCGACAGATTGTCGGGCTTGATGACGTTGGATTCGATCATCTCGTGGTAGAGGTCGTTGCCCTCACGGGTCCGCTCGCCAACACCGGCGAACACGGAGTAGCCCGAGTGCACCTTTGCGATGTTGTTGATCAGTTCCATGATGAGAACGGTCTTGCCCACGCCGGCGCCGCCGAAGAGGCCGATCTTGCCGCCCTTCGAGTAGGGCGCCAGCAGGTCGATGACCTTGATGCCGGTGACCAGGATTTCCGACTCGGTCGACTGTTCGTCGAACAGCGGAGCGGGCTGGTGGATGGCACGGGTTTCTTCGGCGTTCACCGGGCCCTGCTCGTCGACCGGCTCGCCGACGACGTTCAGGATGCGGCCGAGGGTCGCGTTGCCGACCGGCACCGAGATCGGGCCGCCGGTGTCTGCCACGGCCTGGCCGCGGACGAGACCTTCGGTTGCGTCCATCGCGATGGTGCGGACGGTGTTCTCACCCAGGTGCTGGGCGACTTCAAGAACCAGTTTCTTGCCGTCGTTTTCGGTGGTCAGCGCGTTCAGAATCTCGGGCAGGTGGTCGTCGAACTTCACGTCGACCACGGCGCCGATGACCTGGGTCACTTTGCCTTTTGCGTTTGCCATTTATCGTCTCCGGTTCTTAGAGCGCCTCGGCGCCCGAGATGATTTCGATCAGTTCGTTGGTGATGACCGCCTGACGCGAGCGGTTGTACTCGATCGTCAGCTTGTCGATCATCTCGCCCGCGTTGCGCGTGGCGTTGTCCATGGCGCTCATCCGAGCCCCCTGTTCCGAAGCCGCGTTCTCCAGCAGAGCCGAGAAGATCTGGGTTGCGACACCACGGGGCAGAAGATCGGCAAGGATGGCTTCCTCACCGGGCTCGTATTCGTAGAGCGTGGACCCGCCAGCATCTCCCTCGGGCGCGTCGAACTGCGCCGGGATCACCTGCTGCGCCGTCGGGACCTGAGAGATCACCGACTGGAACTTCGAATAGAAGATGGTCGCCACGTCGAATTCCTCGGCGTCGAAACGAACGAGGATGTCCTTCGCGATGTTCTGAGCATCGGCGTAACCGATTTTCTTCACTTCGCTCAGGTCGACGTGACCGACGAACAGATCGCCGTAGTCACGCTTGAGCTGCTCGCGGCCCTTCTTGCCGACGGTGAGGATCTTCACCGTCTTGCCTTCGGCCTTGAGCGTTTCGATATGGGTCCGCGCCTTCTTCACGATGGAGCTGTTGAAGCCCCCGCAAAGCCCGCGCTCGGCGGTCATGACGACGAGCAGCTGCACGTCGTCCTTCCCGGTGCCCGAGAGCAGTTTCGGCGCCGTTGCGCTACCGCCCACCGACGCAGCCAGCGACCCGAGCACTTCGTTGAAGCGCTCGGTGTACGGCCGCGACATCTCGGCCGCATCCTGTGCCCGCCGCAGTTTTGCGGCGGCCACCATTTGCATGGCCTTGGTGATCTTCCGGGTCGATTTGACCGAGGAGATGCGGTTCTTGAGGTCCTTGAGGCTAGGCATAATCCTGTCCTTTCAGGGCGCTCAGGCGTAGGTCGCGGCGAATTCGTCGAGCACTGCCTTCAGCTTGTCCGCGGGTTCACCCTTGATTTTCGGATCGTCGTTTTCGATCCACTCGAGGATGTCCTTGCGCTGGCCGCGCAGGAACGCGAGCAGGGCAGCTTCGTACTTGCCGACTTCCTTGACCGGAACGCTGTCCAGATAGCCGTTGGTGCCTGCGAAGATGATGCAGACGATCTCGGCGTTGGTCAGCGGCGAGTACTGCGGCTGCTTCATCAGCTCGGTAAGACGTGCGCCCCGGTTCAGCAGCTTCTGGGTCGAGGCATCGAGGTCCGAACCGAACTGGGCGAAGGCCGCCATCTCGCGATACTGCGCGAGCGACAGTTTCACCGGGCCGGCAACCGAAGACATCGCCTTGGTCTGAGCCGAAGAGCCGACGCGCGACACCGACAGACCGGTGTTCACGGCGGGGCGGATGCCCTGGAAGAACAGTTCGGTCTCGAGGAAGATCTGGCCGTCGGTGATCGAGATCACGTTGGTCGGGATGAAGGCAGACACGTCGCCGCCCTGGGTCTCGATGATCGGCAGCGCGGTCAGCGAGCCGGACCCGTGATCTTCGTTCAGCTTTGCCGAACGCTCGAGCAGGCGCGAGTGGAGGTAGAACACGTCGCCCGGATACGCTTCGCGGCCCGGCGGACGACGCAGCAGCAGCGACATCTGGCGGTAGGACACGGCCTGCTTGGACAGGTCATCGTAGATGATGAGCGCGTGCTTGCCGTTGTCGCGGAAGTACTCGGCCATCGCGGTCGCGGTGTAGGGCGCGAGGTACTGCATCGGAGCCGGGTCGGACGCGGTTGCGGCCACGACGATCGAGTAATCGATCGCGCCGGTGGCTTCCAGACGCTTCACCAGCTGCGCAACGGTCGAGCGCTTCTGGCCGATGGCCACGTAGACGCAGTACAGCTTCTTGCTGTCGTCATCGCCGGCAGCGTCGTTGTACGACTTCTGGTTCAGGATGGTGTCGAGCGCGATCGCGGTCTTGCCGGTCTGGCGGTCGCCGATGATCAGCTCGCGCTGGCCACGGCCGATCGGGATCATCGCGTCGACCGACTTGAGGCCGGTTGCCATCGGCTCGTGCACCGACTTACGCGGGATGATGCCCGGTGCCTTCACGTCTGCGACGCGGCGCTCGGAAGCGGCGATCGGGCCCTTGCCGTCAAGCGGGTTGCCAAGGCCATCGACCACGCGGCCAAGCAGGGCTTCGCCCGCCGGCACGTCCACGATCGAGTTGGTGCGCTTGACGATGTCGCCTTCCTTGATGTCCCGGTCGGAGCCGAAGATCACCACACCGACGTTGTCCGATTCCAGGTTCAGCGCCATGCCCATGATGCCGCCCGGGAATTCGACCATCTCGCCGGCTTTCACGCTGTCGAGACCGTGGACACGCGCGATGCCGTCACCGACGGAGAGCACGCGACCCACTTCTGCGACTTCGGCCTCCTGACCGAAGTTCTTGATCTGCTCCTTTAGGATCGCAGAAATCTCGGCTGCTTGGATACCCATTTATCCGACCTCTTTCATTGCATTCTGGAGGGAGTTGAGCTTCGCGCGGATCGACGTGTCGACCATCTTCGAGCCCACCTTAACAACGAGACCGCCGATGAGGCTCTCATCCACGGTCGATTTGATCTTCACATCCGAGCCGATCTGCGACTTCAGCGTCGCGGCAAGCTCGGAGGCCTGAGCCGGGGTCAGCTCGATGGCGGAGGTCACCTCGGCGGTCACCTCGCCCTTCTCTGCCGCGATCATCTCGCGCAGGTGAGCGATCAGCTGCGGCAGCGCGAAGAGACGACGCTTGGAGGCCATCAGGCCCAGCGTATTCGTCAGCACGGGCGCGAGGCCCATCTTCGCGGCGACAGCCATGATTGCCTTGCCCTGCGCTTCGCGGGTGTAGACCGGCGAAGAGATCAGATCCTTCAGCTCGGCGCTCTCGTCGAGTGCGGCGGACAGATCGTCGATACCGCTCTCGAGCTTGTCGAGCGCCTTTTCCTCTTTGGCGATCCCAAAGACCGCCGTGGCATAGCGCGCCGCGATGCCGCTGGAGATCGAAGCTGGTTCAGACACGTCCACCCTTCCGATATGAGGCCCCCGCGACGCACGGAAGTGATCCGGCGTCCGGAGGCGTTGTCCCTGCCCTGATGCCCTCAGGGCGTCGAAATCGCCGACGATCTATCAGAGCCATGGGGACCTCGCAACATGCTAACGGCCATTTAACCGTCTGCTGAGCGTGGGTTTTCCGGCTTCTGATCGGTCCCGCGCGGCACTGCGGCAGACAGAGCTATGGAATGTCTCGCTTTTTCGTGAGCAACGGAAATAATGCGGCACGAGGGCGCAGGTTTTGATCCCGCGTCACGCTAGCGCAAACGTATCAACCAAGTCACAATCTGAGGGAGATATGCACCATTGAGCGCATCTGAGCGAATCTTTTTCGCCGCAAATCGCCCTCAGACCGGCTTTGGCTCCTTGCTTGGCACCGGGCTCAGGACCTCCAGCGGGTTCGGCACGCGGACCTTCTCGCCGATCCCCTTGCGCTGCGGCGGGTAGCGCTTCGAGGCGCGCACCATAAGGACCCCTCCGGCCATCACCGCCGGCACCGTGCGGCCGATCCGCTCCCAGACCGGGGCGGTCTTCATCCAGAAGCGGCGGGTCGAGGGCGGCTGGTAAAGCACCGAGGCGTTCGAGACCCGCAGGAAGTCATGCGCCCGGAGTTGCGTGTCGAGCTGGCTGAGCGAATAGGGGCGGCCCTGACCGAAGGGCGTGGTTTCGGAGCGCGCCCAGAGGCCCGAGCGGTTGGGGACGATGAACAGCACCTCTCCCCCCGGCCCCAGCGTGCGGTAACACTCGTCGAGCAGCGCGGCTACATTTGTGCAGGTCTCGAGACCATGCATGACCACCAGCCGGTCGAGATGCCCGGTCTCCACCGGCCAAAGCATCTCTTCGGCCAGCACCGAGACGTTCGGCATCCCCGCCGGCCAGCGCATCACCCCCTGCGGCGCCGGCATCAGCGCCATGACCCGGCGCGCCTGCGCGAGATAGGGGCGCAGCACCGGCACCGCAAATCCGTAGCCCGCCACGTTGAGCCCCTGCGCCTCGGGCCAGAATCGCAGCACCTGGTCGCGCAGCGCGCCGCGCGCCGCGCGGCCAAGCGCGCTGCGATAGTAGAAGTCGCGAAGCGCCTGCACGTCCGGATGCATTGCGGGCCGTCGTCCCTTGCGTCACTCTGGGTCACTCTCGCGAGTCACTCTGTCAAAGCCTTGAAGGAAAAGCCATGCCCCTCGAGATCGTCACCGTCCCCTGCCTGAGCGACAACTACGCCTATCTGGTGAAGGGGCCCGAGGGCGCGATCCTGATCGATGCCCCCGAGGCGGCACCGATCGAGGCGGCCCTCGATGCGCGGGGCTGGACGCTGGACGCGATTCTCATCACCCATCACCACCATGACCACGTCGGGGGAATCGCGGCGCTGCGTGCGCGCTACGGCTGCACCGTGATCGGCCCGCGCGCCGAGGCGGCAAGGATCGACGGGCTCGACCAGCTGGTCGGCGGCGGCGACGAGTTCTCGATCGCGGGCATCGGCGTGCATGTGATCGACGTGCCCGGCCACACGTTGGGCCACATCGCCTTCTATATGCCGCAGGCGCAGGCCGCCTTCACCGCCGACAGCCTCATGGCATTGGGCTGCGGGCGACTGTTCGAAGGCGATGCCGCGATGATGTGGGCGTCGATGCAGCGCCTGATGGCGCTGCCGGCGGACACGATGATTTGCTCGGGCCACGAATACACTTCCGCCAACGCAAGATTTGCGCTTACTATTGAACCTCAGAACGCCGAGCTTAAATCTCGGAGTGACGCCATCGCCAAAGCCCGGACAGAGGGGCGAGCTACCGCCTCCTGCGCGCTGTCCGAGGAACTGGCCACCAACCCTTTCCTGCGACCGGACTCCCCCGAGATCCGCGAGCGGCTCGGCTTGACCGAGGCGACGGACGCCGTTGTCTTTGCCGAAATCCGCGCCAGGAAAGACCGCTTCTAGGCCGCCGCTTTTCACGCCACGTTGCACCCCCCATGGCAAATGTGAGCGCCGCAAGCCTAGAAAACACTTGAAGGATGGTCCTGATCGACCAAACTTTAACGGTAAGAGGCAATGTTGGGCCCAGTGCCCGACGCAGACAGGAAGGAGCACGCCGTGCCTTCATTCTCGAACTCTCTTGAGCAGGCAATTCACTCGGCCCTGGCGCTGGCGAACTCCCGCAGCCACGAATTTGCGACTCTTGAGCACCTTCTCCTGGCCCTCATCGACGAACCCGACGCCGCCCGCGTGATGAAAGCCTGCTCGGTCGACACCGAGGAGCTGCGCACCACGCTTGTTGAATTCATCGACGAAGACCTTTCCAACCTGGTCACCGACATCGAGGGATCGGAGGCCGTGCCGACGGCCGCGTTCCAGCGCGTGATTCAGCGCGCCGCGATCCACGTCCAGAGCTCTGGCCGCACCGAGGTGACCGGGGCCAACGTGCTCGTCGCGATCTTCGCCGAGCGCGAGAGCAACGCCGCCTACTTCCTGCAAGAGCAGGACATGACCCGTTACGACGCAGTCAACTTCATCGCTCACGGCGTGGCGAAAAACCCCGCCTACGGCGAGAGCCGCCCGGTCACCGGCGCGCAGGAGTCGGAGGAAGAAACGAAAACCGAGAGCGCACAGGCCTCCGACAACAAGGAGTCGGCACTGGCCAAGTACTGCGTGGATCTCAACGCCAAGTCCCGCAAGGGCGACGTGGACCCGCTGATCGGCCGCGAGCACGAAGTGGAGCGCTGCATCCAGGTGCTCTGCCGCCGCCGCAAGAACAATCCGCTGCTGGTGGGTGACCCCGGCGTCGGCAAGACCGCCATCGCCGAAGGCCTGGCGCGCAAGATCGTCAGCGGCGACACCCCCGAGGTGCTCTCGAACACCACCATCTACTCGCTCGACATGGGCGCGCTTCTCGCCGGCACCCGCTACCGCGGCGACTTCGAGGAGCGGCTCAAGGCGGTGGTGACCGAGCTCGAGGAACACCCGGACGCGGTGCTCTTTATCGACGAGATCCACACGGTGATCGGCGCTGGCGCAACTTCCGGGGGTGCCATGGATGCCTCGAACCTCCTGAAGCCCGCGCTTCAGGGCGGCAAGCTGCGCACCATGGGTTCGACCACCTACAAGGAGTTCCGCCAGCACTTCGAGAAGGACCGCGCGCTCAGCCGCCGGTTCCAGAAGATCGACGTGAGCGAGCCCTCGGTCGAGGATGCGGTGAAAATCCTCAAGGGCCTCAAGCCCTATTTCGAGGAGCACCACTCGGTCAAATACACCCAGGACGCGATCAAGACCGCGGTCGAACTGTCGGCTCGCTACATCAACGACCGCAAGCTGCCCGACAAGGCGATCGACGTGATCGACGAGGCCGGCGCCGCGCAGCACCTGGTGGCCGAGAGCAAGCGCCGCAAGACCATCGGCACCAAGGAGATCGAGGATGTGGTCGCCAAGATCGCCCGCATCCCCCCGAAGAACGTGTCGAAGAACGACGCCGAGGTGCTCAAGGATCTCGAGGCGACGCTCAAGCGCGTGGTCTTTGGTCAGGACAATGCCATCGAGGCGCTGTCCTCGGCGATCAAGCTGGCACGCGCCGGCCTGCGCGAGCCCGAAAAGCCGATCGGCAACTATCTCTTCGCGGGTCCCACCGGCGTCGGCAAGACCGAGGTGGCCAAGCAGCTCGCAAGCTCGCTCGGGGTGGAACTGCTGCGCTTCGACATGTCCGAGTACATGGAGAAACACGCGGTCAGCCGCCTGATCGGCGCCCCGCCGGGCTATGTCGGCTTCGATCAGGGTGGCCAGCTAACCGACGGCGTGGACCAGCACCCGCACTGCGTGCTCCTGCTCGACGAGATCGAGAAAGCGCACCCGGATGTCTACAACATCCTGCTGCAGGTGATGGACCACGGCGCGCTGACCGACCACAACGGCCGGACCGTGGACTTCCGCAACGTGATCCTCATCATGACCTCCAACGCCGGTGCGGCGGAGCAGGCCAAGGCGGCCATCGGCTTCAACCGTGACCGCCGCGAGGGCGAGGACACTGCCGCCATCGAGCGGACCTTCACGCCGGAATTCCGCAACCGTCTGGACGCGGTCATCAGCTTCCAGCCGCTGCCGAAAGAGGTCATCCTCTCGGTGGTCGAGAAGTTCGTGCTGCAACTCGAGGCACAGCTCATGGATCGCAACGTGGCCATCGAGCTCACCAAGCCGGCAGCCGAATGGCTGGCTGAAAAGGGCTACGACGACAAGATGGGCGCCCGCCCGCTGGGCCGCGTGATCCAGGAGAACATCAAGAAGCCGCTGGCCGAGGAGCTGCTCTTCGGCAAGCTGGTCAAGGGCGGCGTGGTCAAGGTCACGGTCAAGGACGACAAGCTCGTGCTGAAGACCGAAGGCCCGGACAAGCTGCGGCTCTCCTCGCGCAAGCCGCCTCTGCTGACCGCCGACTGAAACGACGGCCTGATCAAACGAAACCTCCCCGCCAGGGCCCTGGCGGGGAGGTTTTCTTTTCTGAGTGCCGCAGGTTCGGTGTGGATGCCGGCAGGCCTGCCCCGCGCCCCGGGCGCTCTCCGCTACTTCTCGGTCAGCTTCAGCTCGATCCGGCGGTTCTGCGCTTTGGCCTCGGCGGTGCCGTCGGTGTTGATCGGCTGGAACTGACCAAAGCCGTTGGCCGAGAGCCGCTGCGGCGGGATGCCCTCCTCCTCGACCATGTAGCGCACCACCGACAGCGCGCGCGCCTGGCTGAGCTCCCAGTTGTCGGCAAAGGGCGCGCCCGGGCGCAGCGGCGTGTCATCCGTATGCCCGTCGACCCGCAAGATCCAGTTGATGCCCGGCGGGATGTCCTGCGCGATGGTACGGATCAGGCCGGAGATCTTGTCGATCTCACGCTCGCCCGCAGAGGAAAGCGTCGCGCCGCCCGGCGGGAAGAGCACCTCGGAGGAGAAGACGAAGCGGTCGCCCTCGATCCGCACGCCTTCCTGCTGGCCCACGACCTCGCGCAGCCGACCGAAGAACTCAGAGCGATAGCGTTCGAGGTCCTGTGCCTGCGCCTCAAGCCGCTGACGCTCGGCTTCCTCGAGCTGCCGGCGCTTGCGCTCTTCGGCGGCGACCCGCGCCAGCGCGGCATTGAGGTCGGAGCCGAGGTTCTGGATTTGTACCTGCGCCTCGGCATCCTTCTCGCGGCTGTTGTCGAGCAGGCCCTGCAGCTGCGAGAGCTGCGTGCGCAAGGCCGCGACCTGCTGGTTCAGAAGCTCCGACTGTTTCTGCGCGGCGCTGGCCCGCTGATCGCTGGCCTCCAGCTCCTTGCGGGCCTGCGCCAGAAGCGCCTGCTGGCGCTCGTCATCGCTCAGCCCTTCGGCCAGTTGCGCTTCGGCCGCGGCCTTGGCTGCCAGCGCCGCAGCCAGACGGTCGCGCACCTGCTGTGCGTCGAGCTCGACGTCGCTCTGGGCGGCCAGCGCCTCGGCCAGCTTCACCTGCGCCGCGTCGCGCTCCGCGCGTGCCGCCGCAAGCTCGGCGCGCAGGTCGGTCAGCTGCCCCGACTGGGCCTCTCCGCTCTGCTGCGCCGCCGAGAGCTGGCTTTCCAGCTCGGCGATCTGTGCCTCAAGCTCGTTGCTGTTGTCGGCTGCCAGCGCCGCCGCAAGCCGGGCATTCAGCTCCGACTCGCCCTCGCGGGCAGCGGCGAGCAGAGTGAGCGTGTCCTCGGCCTTCTTGCGCTGCTGCTCGAGCGCGAGCGTCATGGCGGTCAGCTCGGCCTGTGCGCCCTCGAGCCGCTTGCGCAGCGCCGCAGCGGCCTCGGACTCTGCAAGTCGGCGCTGTTCCTCGTCGGTGAGATCCTGCTGCAGGGCCTCGACCTGCGCCGAGAGCCCGCCCATCTGCACGTCCCGTTCGGCAGCCTTTGCCCGAAGGTCGGCGATCAGCGCGTCCATCGCCTCGCGCTGCGCGGCGGCGAGCCGGGCCGCTTCGGTTTGCGCATCCATCTCGGACCGTGCCGAGGCCAGCGCCGTCTGCAGCGCATCGCGATCCGAGGTCAGGGCGTCCTTCTCGGCCGTGAGCTCGGCAACGGTCTGCTGCGCTCCGTCCCGCTGCGCGATCAGCGAGGCGACCTGTTCCTCGAAGGACGCGATCCGGCCCTGTTGCTCGTCGCGTTGCGCGGTGAGCGCAGCAATGATCGACTGCTGCTCGGCAAGTTGCGTGGCATTGTCCGACAGTGTCGCCTCCAGCTCGCCAAGCTGGTTGGTCAGCGCGGTGTTCTTGCGCTCCTGAACGCCCAGTGCCTGCGCCAGCGCCGCCAGTTCGCCAGAGAGGCTGCTGAGTTCGGTTTCCTGACCGGTGATCGTCTCGCGTAGGACGAACTGGATCACCATGAAGATGGTGAGCACAAACATCAGAACCAGCAGAAGCCCGGTCATCGCATCGACGAACCCGGGCCAGATATTGGCCTGAAGGCGGGCTCCGGTGCGGCGCGAAAGAGCCATCGATCAGCCCTCGGAGCCGCCGGAGCGGGCGGGATTGGGGCGAACGGCGCGCACCTGCGGCGGCTGCGGGCGGGCGATCTGCCCAAGCACCCGGGTCAGCGTCGCAAGATCGGTGCGCAGCTCGGCCATGCTCTCTTGACGTCCGGCAGCGACCTCTTCGAGAAGTCGCAGCATCTGCACGTCAATCGAGCGCAGGCGCATCCGGCTCTCGGCGTCCAGCCCTTCGGCGGTCTCGCGGGTCTCCAGAACCTCGATCAGTCGCTCTTGCCCTTCGGCGATGCGTGCCAGCGAGTTGTTCGAGGGCGCCGTGGCCTCGAGCCGCTCGGTCATCCGCTCGATGGAATCGGCCAGCTGCCCGAGCCGCCCCTCGATCTCCATCCGGCCCTGCTCGCTCTCGGAATAGAGCGCGGTCATCCGCTCCATCTGTTCGTTCATCTGGTCGAGCACCATGCCGATCAGCGCCTCGTCCCCGCTGCCCTCACCCTCGCCCGAGCTGAAGCTGAGCTTGGTGATCGAGCTCAGCCATTCCTCGAGCTCGCGGTAAAAGCGGTTCTGGCCATGCCCGGCGAAAAGCTCCAGCAGGCCGACGATCAGCGATCCGGCAAGCCCCAGCAGCGAGGAGGCGAAGGCCACGCCCATGCCGCCAAGTTGCCCCTCGAGCCCGCTCATCAAACGCGAGAAGGTCTGCACCCCGCTCTCGCCCTCTGCGGGCACGAGGCTGCGGATGGTGTCGACCAGCGCCGGCACGGTCGTCGCGAGCCCGTAGAAGGTGCCCAGCAGACCCAGGAAGATCAGCAGCGAGGTGATGTAGCGGGTGATCTCGCGCGCCTCGTCGATCCGCGTCGCAACGGAGTCGAGGATCGAGCGGGTCGAGGTCGTGGTGATCTGCAGCCGCTTGTCATGCCGCCGCAGCAGTGCGGCCAGTGGCGCCAGCAGCCGCGGCGGGCGTACTGCGGCCTCGCGGCCCGAGGCAAAGCCCTCGATCCAGCGCACCGAGGTGATCAGCTGCGCAACCTGCAAGAAGCAGGCGAGCACGCCGAGCACGAAGACGAAGAGGATGAAGCCGTTGAGGTAGGGGTTGGACTCGAAAACCGGCAGCACCCGCGGCAGCACCAGCACCGCGCCAGCACCGCACAGCCCGAGGACCGCCAGCATCAGGAGGATCTGGCGGACCGGCTGACTGAAATGGGCCTCTGCCTCGAGGTCGCGTCGGTCCATTCTGGGCACCTAAATTAGCACAATTCTGCGGGGCAGCGTATGCCCTCGCCCCAATCAAGCCAAGCCGTTATCGGTCAGCCCCCGCACGCGGTGGGCCAACCAGTGCAGCTCGGCATCAGGAATGCCCAGATGTTCGAGATGCGAGGCGGTGTTGTAGAGATATTCGCTGTTCGGCCCGCGTCCGCCGATGGCCTGCGCGATAATGCGCGCCTGCTCTTCGAGATCGAGCCCGCCGCAATATTGCACGTGATCGGGGTCGATGATGTAGGTCACCGCCTCGACCTCGCGCCCGTCCTGCAGCGTGAGCGGCAGCCGGGCCTCGTAGTAGGCCGCCGAGACAAGTTCGCGCTCGCGCAGGTAGGCCAGGGTCGTCTCCTCGGTGCCGGGCTGCGCGCGCAGCGCCAGCCCGTCGCAGGCGGCCTCGTGCTCCTCGTCCAGCGCCAGCACCAGCCCTGGCGCCTCGGGCGTGCCGCGGTGGTGGATCGAGCGCATGCAGAAGGACCGCCGGTACCCGGTCAACGTCGCATGCACGCTCTCGGCCACGGGGAAGCCGGGATTCCAAAGAAGTGAGCCGTAGCCGAAGACCCAAAGCGCCATCATTCTGGTCCTTTCCGCATGGCGGCTGTAAACACCAATCCTGTCCGTCAGAAAAGGGGCGCGTGGTGAAGAAACTGTTGTTTGCGGTGATCGTGGCCGCACTGGCCTGGTCCGGCTTCTGGTTCGTCTCGGTGCATTTCGAGCGCAAGGCCATCGATAGCTGGATGGAGGCGCGCCGGACCGAGGGCTGGACCGCCACCTACGAGGACATCTCGTTCCAGGGCTTTCCCAACCGCGTCGATGCGCGGCTGAGCGGGCTGGTGCTGGAAAACCCCGAGGGGCTGCGTTGGGAGACGCCCTTCGTCGACATCTACCGGCTCGTCTACAACTTCGGGCATGAGATCGTTGCCTTCCCGCCGCAGATGAACCTGACCACCGAACTTGGCGAAACCGAGATCACCTCGGACGGGATGCGCGCCAGCTTCATCCACGAGGGTGACATCGTGGTGCGCGCCAATTTCGAGAGCAAGACGCTCAACCTCACCGGCGCCACCACCGCGGCGCTGGCCGGGCTGACGGCCGCGCTCACCCGCGACGAGGGGGAAGAGACCAGCTACCGCATTGCCGTCGGCGCCGATGCAATCGCCGGCTCGGGCGGGCGCGTGGCCGATGCCATCCGCCTCGACGCGGGGTTCGACACGGACTTGCCGCTGCGCGTCGGCAAGCAGGCCGGCCCGCACCCCCAGCCGATGCGCGTGGACCTCAGGCTCGCCGAATACAAGGTCGACGACCTGCAGCTCAAGGTGGCGGGCGATGTCGACGTGGATGATGATGGCCGGCTCGACGGGCAGGTCACCGTCAAGGCGGTGAACTGGCGCGAGATGATCGACATGGCGCGGCAGAGCGGCCAGCTGCCCGAAGGGATGGCCGCGGCATTGGAGGACGGGCTCGGCCTCGTCGCCGGCCTCTCCGGCAACCGCAACACGCTCGATCTGCCGCTGACCCTTGACCGGGGCGTCGCCCGGCTCGGACCGATCCCGCTCGGCGAGGCACCCCGTCTGCGCTTCCCCTGAACAGGCACCCCCACCGCGCCGCCACGCTTGCGCGGCGCGGCAAAGCCGGGAAGAGTGCTGGCATGACCGACGCACTCGCCACCCGCCCAATGGATGCCCTCGCGCGCCGCATCGACGACAAGCGCGACGATCTGATCGCGCTGACGCAGGATCTCGTCCGCATCCCGACGCTGAACCCGCCCGGGCAATATTACCGCGATATCTGCGACTACCTTGAACGCCGACTCTCGGCGCGCGGCTTCGCCTGCACGCTGGTCCGCGCCGAGGGCGCCCCAGGTGACAGCGAAACCTACCCACGCTGGAACATCGTCGCCCGCAGCGAGGGCGCCCACCCCGGCGAGTGCGTGCATTTCAACTCGCATCACGACGTGGTCGAGGTCGGAGCCGGCTGGACCCGCGATCCCTTCGGCGGCGCGCTCGAGGGCGACCGCATCTACGGCCGCGGCACCTGCGACATGAAAGGTGGGCTCGCCGCCTCGATCATCGCCGCCGAGGCCTTTCTCGAGCAGCACGCCGATTTCGCCGGCGCGGTGGAGATCAGCGCCACGGCGGACGAGGAATCCGGCGGCTACGGCGGCGTGGCCCACCTCGCGAAAGAGGGCTGGTTCTCGCCCGAGCGGGTGCAGCATGTGATCATCCCCGAACCGCTCGACAAGCACCGCATCTGCCTTGGCCACCGCGGCGGCTGGTGGGCCGAGATCAAAACCAAGGGCGAGATCGCCCATGGCTCCATGCCCTTCCTCGGCGATTGCGCCATTCGCCACATGGGCGCCGTGCTCGACGCCTTCGAGGAAACGCTCTTCCCCGCCATGGCCGCGCGCGTCACCGAGATGCCCGTGGTCCCCGAGGGCGCGCGAAACTCGACGATGAACATCAACTCGATCCACGGTGGCCAGGCCGAAGAGCATGACGGCCTGCCGGCCCATTGCGTGCCCGACAGCTGCCGCATCGTGATCGACCGGCGATTCTTGATGGAAGAGACCGTCGAGGGCGTTCAGGAAGAGGTCGTGGGCCTGCTCGAAGACCTCAAATCCCGCCGCCCGAACTTCGAATACGAGATCCGCGAACTGAACCGCGTCATCCCCTCAATGACCGAGAAGAGCGCCCCTGTGGTCACCACCGTGGCCGAGGCGATCCGCGAGGTTCTGGGCCAGGACGCCACCTATGTCGCCTCGCCCGGCAGCTACGACCAAAAGCACATCGATCGCATCGGCAAGCTGAAGAACTGCATCGCCTACGGTCCGGGCGTGCTGGAGCTGGCGCATAAGCCCGACGAGTGGATTGGCATCACCGACATGCTCGACAGCGCCCGGGTCATGGCCCGCAGCCTCGAGCGGCTGCTTCTGCGCTGAGCGCCGCGCGTCTGGTCAAGCGCAGGAACGCCTCCCGCGGGAATGTTCCTGCCTGGAAGAATGCAATGCCTGAAGGATCAGAGCGCCGCGCCATCCGTTCTTATGAGCTGGAGTATCCCGGGCGTGAGGGGGCGGATCGCCCCACACTCTTCCCTGCTGATCACTTTTCCCAATAAACCCCGGTGAGATCGGTGGCCTGCGTCGGCTGGTTCTTCCACAATCCGTGCAGCTTGGCATCCGCCACTGTCGGGAAGGCGAGCTGGAAGAGGAAGGCGTTGACGTGATCCTCGGCGATGATCTGCTGTGCCTGCTTCAACATTTCCGAGCGGGCCGCCGGATCGGTGGTCGCGGTCAGCTTCGCCATGAGGTCCCGGACCTCCGGGTTGTCATACTGGAAGTAATAGTCCGGCCGCGCGTAGATATTGATGTCCATGGGCTCGGTATGGCTCACGATGGTCAGGCCGAAGTCCTTGCCGCGGAACACCTCTTCGAGCCATTGCGCCCATTCGAGGTTGGTGATCTCGGTCTGGATGCCAACCGCACGCAGCTGCGCCGCGATGATCTCGCCGCCGCGGCGGGCGTAGGAGGGCGGCGGCAGTTTCAGCGTGGTGGTGAAGCCATCGGGATAGCCCGCGTCGGCGAGCAGGGTCTTCGACGCTTCGGGATCGTAGTTCGACAGGTTGGTCAGGTCGACGTAGTCTGGGTTATGCGGCGCGAAATGCGTGCCGATCGGCGTGCCGAGCCCGAACATTGCCCCGTCGATGATCGCCTGCCGGTCGATGGCGTGGGCCACCGCCTCGCGCACCAGCGGATCGTCAAAGGGCTCGAGCGCGTTGTTCATCGCCAGGATCGTCTCGCCCTCGGTCGAGCCGACAAGGACTTGGAAGCGCGGATCGGCCTCGAACTGCGGCAGGTTCTCCGGCGCCGGGAAGCCGGCATAGGCGTCGATGTCCTGCGCCATCATCGCGGCAAAGGCGGCGGTCGGGTCCGAGATGAAGCGGAAGGTGGCGCGGCTCAGCGCCGGCGCCTCGCCCCAGTAGCTCTCGTTGCGGGTAAGACTGATGCTGTCGCCCTGCGTCCAACTGGTGAAGGTGAAGGGGCCGGTGCCGACCGGGTTCGATTTGATCCCCTCGATGCTCTCGGGCGCGACGACCACCGCGTCTCCCCAGGCCATGTTGAACAGGAAGCCGCCGTCGGGTGCCTTGAGCGTGACCTGCACGGTCAGCGGGTCCAATACGGTAACCTCGTCGATCCCGGCAAAGAGCGCCTTCTGGGCGTTCTGGCTGTCCTCGGCGCGGGCGCGGTCGAGGCTGAACTTCACATCCTCGGCGTCCATCGTGGTTCCGTCGTGGAAGGTGACGCCCTCATGCAGGTGGAAGGTGTAGCTGGTGCCGTCCTCGGAGATATCCCAGCTCTCCGCGAGGCCCGGGTGGATGGAGCCGTCCTCGGCGAATTTCGTCAGCCCTTCGAAGACGTTGCTGTAGAGCACGGAATCGATCGCCCCGGCGGCGGCGGAAGTCGGGTCGAGATGCGGCGGCTCGAGCTGCAGCGCGATGATCAGATCGTCCTGCTGGGCAAGGGCGGCAGCGGAGCCGAGCAGCAGCGCGGCGAGGGAGAGGCTGAAACGGGTGATCGGTCGGGTCATCGGCAAGGCAACTCCTGTGTCGGGGCCGGGCGGGCGGAACTCCGGCAAGACTGCGCGCAATTGCCCCGTTTGTGCAAGCGGCGACACGGTTTGCGGTCTGGATCGGATCCCCTCGGGCTGCTAAAGGGCCCCATCCCGCGCGAGGATCCGCAGACGAGAGGAGACGTCCATGAGCGCCACGGCCCGCAGGAGCGCCCCGCTGCCCGAGGACATCCGTGCCCGCAAGGGCGGCGTGCCGCTGGTCAGCCTTACCGCCTATACGACCCCGATGGCGCAGGCGATGGACGCCCATTGCGATTTCGTGCTGGTCGGGGATTCCGTCGGCATGGTGCTGCACGGGCTACCCTCGACCCTTGGCGTCACCCTAGAGATGATGATCCTGCACGGTCAGGCGGTGAAGCGCGGGCTCGACA
This sequence comes from Salipiger sp. PrR007, assembly GCF_010499845.1. Lineage (NCBI taxonomy): Bacteria > Pseudomonadati > Pseudomonadota > Alphaproteobacteria > Rhodobacterales > Roseobacteraceae > Salipiger > Salipiger sp. PrR007. The sequence goes on from NZ_JAAGOZ010000061.1 coordinate 30,843, forward strand.
AGGCGATGATGGTCGTCGACATGCCCTTCGGCAGCTACGAGGAGAGCCCGCAGCAGGCCTTTCGCGCGGCTTCGCGGATCATGGCCGAGACCGGCGCTGCGGCGGTGAAACTCGAGGGCGGGGTGCATATGGCCGAGACCGTCCGCTTTCTGGTGCAGCGAGGCATCCCGGTGATGGGGCATGTCGGGCTGACGCCGCAGTCGATCCACACGCTGGGCGGCTACAAGGTGCAGGGACGCGGCGCGGCGGCAGAGGCGCTTGTGGCGGGGGCACGCGCCGTGGCCGAGGCCGGCGCCTTTGCCGTGGTTCTCGAGAAGGTCCCGGCGGCGCTGGCCGACCGGCTCACCGCCGAACTGCCGATTCCCACGATTGGCATCGGCGCCTCGGCGGGCTGCGACGGGCAGATCCTTGTCGTCGACGACATGCTGGGGGCCTTCACAGCCTTCAAGCCGAAATTCGTGAAACGCTACGCGGCGCTCGGCCACCAAGCCGAGGCAGCGATCGAGGAATACGCGGCCGAGGTGCGCGCCCGGGAGTTTCCCGGGGCCGAGCATGTCTTTGCCGAAGATGCACCGGAGAAGACGAGATGACCGCGCCCATCCTGCGAACAAAGGCGGCGCTGCGCGACGCCGTGCTGGGCTGGAAAGCCGCTGGCGAGAGCATCGGCGTGGTGCCCACAATGGGCGCGCTGCATGCCGGGCACCTGAGCCTCGTGGATGCCGCGAAAACCGGCTGCGACCGGGTGATCGTGACGATCTTCGTCAACCCCAAGCAGTTCAATACGGCCTCTGACCTCGAAAAATACCCGCGCACGGAAGATGCCGATGCTGAAAAGCTGGCGCCCCATGCGGTCGATGCGATCTATGTGCCGGCGCCGGAGGAGATCTACCCAGAGGGCTTTGCCACCTCTGTGCTCGTCTCGGGGCTGACCGACGGTCTGTGCGGCTCGCATCGACCAGGACACTTCGACGGGGTTACCACGGTCTGCGCGAAGCTCTTCCTGCAAACCCTCGCCGACCGTGCCTATTTCGGCGAGAAGGATTTCCAGCAGCTGCAGGTGGTCACCCGCATGGCGCGTGATCTCGACCTGCTGACCGAGGTCATCGGCTGCCCGACCGTGCGCGAAAAGGACGGGCTGGCGCTCTCCTCCCGCAACGTGCTTCTGCCCCTCGAGACCCGCGCGGCCGCTCCCGCGCTGCACCGGGTGCTGCGGCAGGTGGCCGAGCGGCTGGTCGAGGGCGAGAGCCTCGGCCCGGTGCGCTTCCAGGCCGAGGCAGCGCTGCGCGAGGCGGGGTTTTCCGAGGTCGAATACATCGAGCTGCGCAGCGCGGACGGGCTCGCCCCGCTGGAGCATCCCTCGCGGCCGGCCCGCCTGCTCGCCGCCGCCTGGCTGGGCGGGGTGCGGCTGATCGACAATATCGCGGTAGGCTGAGGGCAGACCCGGGACTCTGTCCCGGCCCCCCGGGATATTCGACCTCGAAAGAGGCAGGGGGCGCTTCGGCGTGCCGTAAACTCGAAATGGCCCGCCGGTGGCATCCGGCATGGCCCGCCCGCAGCCCGCCTCGTCAGGCGACCAGACGCTCGGCTTTTTTCAGGTCCACCGAAACGAGCTGGCTGACGCCCTGCTCCTGCATAGTCACGCCAAAGAGCCGGTCCATCCGGCTCATCGTCACCGCGTGGTGGGTGATGATCAGGAAGCGGGTTTCCGTACGGCGGCACATCTCGTCGAGCAGGTCGCAGAAGCGCGTGACGTTGGCGTCGTCGAGCGGCGCGTCGACCTCGTCGAGCACGCAGATCGGTGCCGGGTTCGCAAGGAACACCGCGAAGATCAGCGCCAGCGCGGTCAGCGTCTGCTCGCCGCCCGAGAGCAGCGAGAGCGTCGAGAGCTTCTTGCCCGGTGGCTGGCACATGATCTCGAGCCCGGCCTCGAGCGGGTCGTCGCTCTCGACCATCACGAGATTGGCCTCGCCGCCGTTGAAGAGGTGGGTGAACAGCAGCCGGAAGTTGGCATTCACCTGCTCGAAGGCGGTCAGCAGCCGCTCGCGGCCCTCGCGATTCAGCGAGGAGATGCCTGCGCGCAGCGTGCGCACGGCTTCCTCGAGATCGGTCTTTTCCTGCGCCAGCGTGTCGTGCTCGCTGCGCACCTCTCGGGCGTCCTCCTCGGCGCGCAGGTTCACCGCGCCGAGGGCGTCGCGCTGGCGCTTGAGGCGGTTCACGTCGGCCTCGACCGCCTCGGAACTCGGCATGTCGGAGGGAGCCACATCGAGCCGAGCGAGCAGCTTCTCTGGGGTGGTCTCCTGCTCGTCCTCGATGCGCTCGGCGGCGGCGGCGACGGTTTCGCGCGCGGCCTCGACGCGCGCCTCGGCGCCAGCACGGGCCTCCCGCGCCTCGGAGGCTGCGCGTTCCGCGTCGCGCTCGGCGGCAATGGCGGCGCGCATGGCGCTCTCGGCGGCGGACAGCAGATCGGCGGCGGCGCTGCGGCGCTCCTCGGCCTCCTCGATCGAGCGAGCGAGTTCGTCGCGCTTGCCGGCGAGCGCGTCCGGCACAGCGCGCGCCTCGGCCAGCTCGCGCTCGTGGGTGGCCTTGCGTTCCGAGAGCTCGGCGCTGCGTTTCTCGGCCGTCTCCAGCCGGTGGCGCCAGCCCGAAAGCTCCTTGGTCACGGTTTGCTGGCGGCCCTTGCGGGCCTCTCCCTCGCGGCGCAGCTCGTCATGCGCCGAGCGGCGGGTCATCATGGTCATGCGGGCCGCCTCGACGGTCATCCGCACGTCCTCGGCCAGCGCCCGGGCGTTTTCCAGATCGCCCAGTTCCGACAGGGCGCGCTCGGCCTCGAGCACCTGCTTGCGCGCCGCCTCGGCCTCACCCTCGTGGCGGCTCACCGCCAGCCCGAGGCTCTCCAGCCGGCTCTCGGCCATGCTGCGGTCGCTTTCGGCCCGGTTGAAGGCACGCATGGCCTCGTTCACTTCGCGGTCGGCCTCGCGCCGGGTCTCGCGCGCCACCTTGTCAGCGCGGGTGAGATCCGCGAGCCGGGCGACCAGAGCATCATGCGCCACACGCATGGCCTCGACCTGTGCCTCGGCGCGGGCCATCTCGCTCTTCAACACCTCGCGCCGGTTGAGCTGCTCGAGCCGCAGGGCGGCGGCAGAGGGCGCATCCTCGGCCCCGGCACGGAAGCCATCCCAGCGCCACAGGTCACCCTCGCGGCTGACGAGACGCTGGCCGGGCTTCAGACGCGGCTGCAGGCGGGTGCCCTCGGCGCGCTCAACGAGACCGATCTGGCTCATCCGGCGCATCAGCACGCCCGGCACCGTGACATGCTGCGACAGCGCGCTCACCCCCTCGGGCAGCAGCTGCTGACTTTCATAGCGCGGCAGTTCGACCCAGCCCGAGGCCGCGCCCGCACCCACTTCGGGCGCGCGCAGGTCGTCGGCGAGCGCGGCGCCAAGCGCCTTTTCGAAACCCTGCGCCACCAGCAACTGGTCGAGCACCTGTCCGCCCTCGGAGGTATCGCGGTCGAGCAGCCGGGTGAGCGCGCCAACCTCGGCGCGCAGAGCGCTCGCCTCGCCCTCGGCCTCGGAGCGCTCGGCCCGGGCCTCGGCCTCGCGCGACTGACAGTCGGTTCGCGCTTCATCGGCCTGCGCCAGGAGTTCCTCGGCGCGGGCGGCCATGGCCTGCGCGTCCTCGGAGCGCGCCTGCGCGTCTTCCATGGCGCCGGTCGCCTCGGCCAGCTTGCCGCGCGCCTCGGCCACGGCGTCTCGCGCTTTTCCGGCCTCGCCCTCGTGGCGAAGCAGCGCCTTGCGCAGGTCGGCAAGATAGCGGTGCGCCGACTGGTGGCGAGCGGCGAGCCGCGCCACGTCCTCGGTCTGCTGGGTCAGCGCCAACTCGCGGTCCTGCAGCACGGCAGATGCCTCGGAAGCCGCGTCGGCGGCCTCGGCCAGCCGCTCGTCATGGCCCTCTGCGGCCTTGGCCAACTCGCGGGCTTCCCATTCAAGCTGGGCGATCGTCTCGCCGGCGTCGCGGTTGAGCGCGCCTTCCCGCTCGATGTCGAGGGCGATCTGCTCGATCCGGCGGGTCAGCGTCTCGATGGTGTCCTGCGCACGGGTCTCCTGTTCAGACAGCGCGTCGCGCTGCACCGCGAGGCGCTGCAGAATGGCGGCGGCAATGGCCTCTTCCTCGCGAAGGGGCGGCAGCGCCTCGTCGCGCTCGGCGCGCGCGCGTTCGGCCGCCCGGGCGGCGTTCTCGGCCTGAGCGGCGGCAGTGACGAGACCGCGGAGAACGTTTTCCGCCGCCTGACGCGCCTCCTCGGCCTCCATCCAGCGGCGGTAGAGCAGCAGCCCCTCGGCCTGCCGAAGCTCCGCGCCGATGGCGCGGTAGCGCTGCGCCTGCTTGGCCTGCCGGTCGAGCGTTCCGAGCTGTGCCGCAAGCTGCTCGATCACGTCGTCGACGCGCAGCAGGTTCGCCTCGGTGTTGTTCAGCTTCAGCTCCGCCTCGTGGCGGCGCTGGTAAAGGCCCGAGATGCCCGCGGCTTCCTCGAGGATCCGGCGCCGGTTCTTCGGCTTGGCGTTGATCAGCTCGGAGATCTGCCCTTGCCGCACCAGCGCAGGCGAATGCGCCCCGGTCGAGGCGTCTGCGAAGAGCATCTGCACGTCGCGCGCGCGCACGTCCTTGGCGTTCACCTTGTAAGCCGAGCCAACGTCGCGGGTGATCCGCCGGACGATCTCGAGCTGGTCCTGATCGTTGAAACCCGCCGGGGCGAGCCGGTCGCCGTTGTCGATGGTCAGAGCCACCTCGGCGAAGTTCCGGGCGGGGCGCGAGTGGGCGCCTGCGAAGATCACGTCTTCCATGCCCGCGCCGCGCATCGCCTTGGCGCGGTTCTCGCCCATCACCCAGCGCAGCGCCTCGAGCAGGTTGGACTTGCCGCAGCCGTTCGGGCCGACAACCCCCGTCAGCCCGTCGGCAATGACGAGATCCGTGGGATCAACGAAGCTCTTGAAGCCCGTCAGTCGAAGCCGTGTGAACTGCACTGCCGTGTCCTGATTCCGAAGTTAGCCCCGAATTTGCCGCCCCGCCGCGATCCAAGTCAAACGGTTTGCACCGGATGTGGCGGGCGCTTGCCAGTTGTCCACAAGATATTGCGGAAACTCCGCCATATTTGTGGGTTGACCATGGCGCAGGCCCGGCCAATATCCCAAGCGATGCCCAGAGGAAAGCTTTGATGTCGGTGACCATTCGTCCAGTTTCGCCCCGCGATCCGCGCGCCGAGGCGCTGCTGATAGCCAGCCATGCGCTGATGGAGTCGCTGTTCCCGCCGGAAGAGAACTACTTTCTCGACATCGACGCGCTCTGCGCCCCCGAGATCTCACTTTTCGGCGCCGAGGAGAACGGCGTGTTGCTGGGCTGCGCCGCCATCGCCCGCAAGGACGGCTACGCCGAGGTGAAATCGATGTTCGTCAGCCCCGAGGCGCGCGGCCTAGGCTTGGCACGCCGGCTGCTCGATCACCTCGAGCGGATTGCCCGCGACGAGGCCATCCCGCTGCTGAGGTTGGAGACCGGGGACAAGCTCCCTGCGGCCGTCGCGCTCTACGAGCAGACCGGCTTCGTCCCGCGCGGACCTTTCGGCGCTTACGTCGAGAACAGCTCAAGCCTGTTTTACGAAAAGGCGCTCTGAACGGCGCGGTCGCGGCAAGTCGCTCGCCCGGGTCCAAGGGTGCCGCAACCTGCCCCCGCTGCCAGCAATGCGAAGCTAAGGCAGGCTGGCGCGACCGCGGAAAAACGCCCGCCCCATGGCAAGTTCGTGCGCAAAGTCTTGTGCGTATGTATGAAACTCTCGCGATCTTCGCCGCGGTGCGGTTGCCAGAGACCCGTCCAGCGCTCAGACTTGTCCCGGTTCGCGCAGCGCTCGTGCCCTGTGCCCAAATGGAGCCTCGCCATGTCCCACGGCCCCCTGCCCTCCGATCCGCGCAAGAAATGGGGCTGGATGCTCGTTCTGGGGATCATCCTAATCCTCGGCGGCATTGGAGCCTTGGTGCATCCCTTTGCCGCCTCGCTCACCGTGCTGACGATTTCGGCGATCGCCTTTGTCGCGGCGGGGGCCTTGCAGCTCTGGATCGCCTTCAACGCGCAGGCCAGCACCGGCGCGCGGCTCGCCGAGGCCATTCTCGGGCTGCTCGTGCTGGCTTTCGGGGTCTTCCTGCTGGCCAACCCGGAGCGCGGGCTCGTCTCGCTGACCTGGCTGATCGCGCTATTCTTCCTCGCCCTCGGCGTCGTGCGCATCGCCATCGGCTTCGCGCTTCGTCAGCGCTCGGGATGGATTTGGTTGGTCTTCGCCGGGCTCGTGTCGGTGGTCCTCGGGGTCCTGATCATGGCGACGCTGCCAGACTCGGCGATGGGCCTCCTGGGCTTCTTTCTCGGCATCGACCTGCTGAGCTCCGGCATCGGCGCAACGCTCATCGCGCTGCACATGCGCACCCATTAGCGGCCTGCAGCCTCAGAAATTCACCTCGACGCCGGGCAGGTCCAGCGCCGAGACCAGCTCGCGCAGTTCCTGGCGCGCGGCGACATTCGAGATGTTGAGGTTGCCGACCCCGATGTCCTTGAGGTCGAGCAGCGTCAGCCCGCGCGGGAACAGCTCGCGGAAGATCACCCTCTCGTTGAAGCCGGGCGCGATGCGGAAACCGATGCGCTTCGAGAGCTTGGTCAGTGCCTTTTCCATCTTCATCTTGTTGACCATGTTCTGCGCCCCGAGACGGTTGCGCAGCACCACCCAGTCGATTGGCTGCAGCCCGGCCTGGGCCCGCAGCTGGCGGGCGTTCCAGACCATCTCGGAATAGACCGAAGGGCCAAGGATCTTGTCGCCATCACTATCGACATGGGCGAGCAGGTCGAAATCTATGAAGCTGTCGTTGAGCGGGGTGATCAGCGTGTCGGCCAGCGAATGCGCCACCTGGCTCAGGCGAGTGTGCGAGCCGGGGCAGTCGATCAGCACGAAGTCGCAGTCGGTCTCGAGCTGCGCCACCGCCTTGGACAGCCGGTGATCAAAGGCGTTCTCGCCGGGCGCCAGCGCCTCGGGCGCGACCTCGGGCAGGTCGAGGTAGAGGGGGATCGGCAGTTCGAGCCCCTCGCGCTTGCAGAAGGCGCGGCGGTTCTCGATGTAGCGGCCCACCGAGCGCTGCCGCAGGTCGAGATCCAGCGCGCCGGTGCGGTGCCCCATGCGTGCCAGAGCGGTTGCCACGTGCATCGAGACGGTGGACTTCCCCGCCCCGCCCTTCTCGTTTCCTACGACGATGATATGTGCCACGCTGTCCCCTCGTGCTGCCGCCCACATGTTTGGCTGTGCTTGCGGTATGCACACACTATATGGGGTCAACTTCAAGGAAAAGACTTCTGAGGGCCCCGCGTCCCAACCTTTTGGGGCGTTGCGGCCCTGCCGCGCCCCCCAAAAGCAAAAGCCCGGCCATGGGCCGGGCTCTGCAAGCATCTTTGGGTCGGAAAGATCAGTGCAGCTTGGCACCGATTTCCTTGATCGACGCGTCCACGAGGGCCGCCTTGTCCTTGGCGCCGAGCTGCGTCGCGATCACGTCGCGGGCAGCGTCCACGGCCACGGCAATCGCGCGGTCGCGCACTTCCCGGACAGCCGAGTTCTCGGCGGACTTGATCTGCTCCTCGGCAGCCGCGAGGCGGCGGGCGATGGAGTCGTCGAGGTCCTTGCGGGCCTGCTCGGCAGCGCTTTCGGCGTCGACCTTGGCCTGAGCCACGATCTTCTCCGCCTGCTCTTGCACTTCCCGCTGCTTGCGCTCGTAGGAGGCCAGCAGGGTCTGTGCTTCTTCGCGCAGCGCGCGGGCTTCTTCAAGCTCGTTGCGAATGCCTTCGGCACGGCGATCGAGCTGGCCGCCCAGCATCTTCGGCACTTTGAAGTACACGAGGACGGCAAGGAACAGCAGGAAGCCGAGCAGCACCACGAAGTCGGTGTTGCGCAGCGAGAAGAACGGGCCGGAGGCGGCCAGCGCGGGGCTGGCCATCAAGGTGCCGAGCGCGCTCAGGGTCATGAGTTTGCGCATGGGATCAGCCTTTCATCCGGTTGGCCACGGCCGCGTCGATCGCGGCCTGGTCGGCAGAGGTTCCCAGGGCCGCCACGATGGCTTCCGCGGTTTCCTTTGCAACGGCCTCGACGCTTTCCACGGCAGAGGCGCGGATCCCGGCGAGGACCTTCTCAGACTCGGCCGACTTCTCGGCGATCTTGGCGTCTGCCTCGACCGTTGCGGCGTCGAGCTTTGCCTTGATCTCGTCGCGGGTCTTCTGCGCGATGGCCTGTGCCTCGGTACGGGCATCGGCAAGCGCCTTCTCGTAGGCCGCTTCCGCGTCCTTCGCCTGGCGCTTCAGTTCTTCCGCGGCGGAGATGTCGTTCGTGATGGTGCCCTGACGCTCGGCCAGGACGGATGCGATCCGCGGCAGAGCGATGCGCGACAGCACGAAGAAGATCACCACCAGAGTGATGATGAGCCAGAAGATCTGGTTCGGAATCCACTCGCCGCAAAGCTGCGGCATCCCGATGGCGGAGCCATGGGCGTCGACGCAGACACCGGCCATTTCTTCCTGAATGGGTTCGACCGCCATGTCGTCCTCCGTCGGAACGTTGTCTCTACTTGGGGCGGCCCGTCAATGACGGCGCCGCCCCCGCGTAAGGATAAGGTCCCGAAGGATTAGACGGCGAACATCAGCAGCAGAGCGACGAGGAACGAGAAGATCCCCAGTGCTTCTGCGAATGCGATGCCGATGAAGAGGGTGGCGGTCTGCGATGCAGCTGCCGACGGGTTGCGCAGGGCGCCGCCCAGGAAGTTTGCAGCAACGTTACCCACGCCGAGGGCTGCGAGGCCCGAACCCAGGCCTGCGAGGCCGGCGCCGATGAACTGACCGAGGTTTGCGATATCGCCTTCCATTTGAGTCTCTCCTTACGATGGAATTGGATGGATAGAGGTTGTCCGGACCGGCCTGCCCTTAGTGGGCAGGGTGCAGCGCGTCCTTGAGGTAGACGCAGGTCAGGATGGTGAACACGTAGGCCTGGATGAAGGCCACCAGAACTTCGAGCCCGTAGATCGCGGTGATCGCGACGATCGACACCGGCGAGACGACGGCCAGCGCGGCGAAGCCTGCGAAGACCTTCATCACGGCGTGACCGGCCATCACGTTGCCAGCAAGACGGATCGAGTGGCTGACCGGGCGGACGAAGTAGGAAATGATCTCGATCACGGCGAGGATCGGGCGCAGCGCCAGCGGCGCCGAGGTCACCCAGAACAGGCCGAGGAAGTGCACGCCGTTCTTGACGAAGCCGAGGATGGTCACACCGAGGAACACGCAGAGCGCCAGCACCCAGGTCACCGCGATGTGCGAGGTGGTGGTGAAGCTCATCGGGATGAGACCGAGGAAGTTCGAGAAGACGATGAACATGAACAGCGTCATGATGTACGGGAAGTACTTCAGGCCATCCTTGCCGGTGACGTCCTCGACCATCTTGTAGATGAAGCCATAGGCCAGTTCGGCGACCGACTGGCTGCGCGAGGGGATGATCGCGCGGCGCGAGGTGCCCAGCACCATGACGCCGATGATCGCGAGGATGCAAAGGAACATCCACAGCGTCGCGTTGGTGATGGTGAACATGCCCACGTCACCGGCTCCGAAGAGCGGTTTGATCATGAACTGGTCCATCGGGTGGAAGGACAGGCCGCCTTCTACCGCGTGTTCTGCCATATCAGCACCGTGAGCCGCTTCAGTCGCCATCGCCGCGATCCCTCTTCTCGTCATCTCCGGGCGTGCCGGAGGATTGTCCCTCTCCGGCGCTGCCGGAAGTTTGTTTTGCCTGGATCTCGGCGGCGGTCCGCAGCATCACGCGGATGCCCGCCACGAGGCCCAGCAATGTGAAGAGCACCATGAGCCACGGCATGGTCCCCAAGAGGATGTCCAAGCCGTAGCCGATGCCGAAGCCGATCCCGAGACCGGCCACCATTTCCGTCACCATCCGCCAGGCGACATTGGCCTGAGAATAGTGTTCCTCCTGGTGCGACTTCCGGGTCTCCCGGGCAGCCTTGGCCGCCGCGATCTTCGCCTCCAGCGCGTCGAGTTGCCGCTTCGGATCGGGATCGCCCACCATTTCGCTCCATTCGGACGTTCGAGGGAGTTGCTATGCGGAGGGGGGCTCTAAGTCAACCCGCCGTGAACGCCTGAAATATGACCTCAAGTCATTGATTTCCCTCAGTCTGTTAAGGAAGCCCCAGCACAGCAACCGCGCGCTAGCGCCAACATCGGCGCGAAACCATATTCAACCCCGGGGTTGAGTATGTCGAAACCGCCGCCACGGCGCGGCTTGACGCCCTGCCCCACTCCGGCGCTTATGAGCGCATGCAACCCGATCTCGACATCGTCTTCGCCGCCCTGGCCGATCCCACGCGGCGACGCATCCTCGCCATGCTGCTCGAGGACGACATGGCGGTGACCGATGTGGCCGAGCCCTTCGAGATGTCATTGGCGGCGATCTCCAAGCATCTGGCGATCCTCGCCACAGCCGGGCTGATCAGCCAGGAGAAACGTGGCCGGGTGAAATGGTGCAAACTCGAGCCCGATGCCCTGCGAGAGGCCTCGGTCTGGATGCAGGGGTTCGGGCAGTTCGAGGCGATCAATCTCGACGCCTTCGAACGCTTCCTGCGGGTCGAGCTGAGACCGGATGATCCCGCGCATAACGACTTGGCCCGCGACGACGTTCCGTAACGTCCGAGACCGTCGAACGCATTTGCCCCCTATCCGTCCCGCAGCAGCAACAGCAGCGCCACGACAGACAGGCCGACTCCGACAAGGATCAACGCCGGCGGCGCGCCCCGGCCAAGGCCGATCTCCCACAGGATCACCCAGCTCGGGATAAGGTAGGTATAGGCCATGACCTTGGCGCTCGGCAGGCGCATCGCGGCGAATTGCAGCAGCGCGGTGCTCAGCGCGGTCGCTGCGACCGTGGTGTAGAGGATCGTCACCCAGACGATGCGCGGCAGCGCGCTCCAGTCGGTGTCCAGGATGTCGCGCCAGCCCCAGAGGATCAGCACAAGCGTGCCGGCCACCATCGTACCGAGCGCAAAGACCAGCCCCGGCTCGCCCCGGTTCAGGCGCGGCACCAGCGGTGCATAGACGGCATGGGCGGCGCAGCCGACGAAGAAGATCATCTCACCGCGTCCCGGCGCGAAACGCAGCAGCGCCTCAAGGTCAGCACGGAAGATCACCCAGAGCGCGCCCGCCCCGCCGATGGCCAGCGCCAGCGCGATGCGCCGGCTCATCCTCTGGCGCAGCAGCAGCCAGCCAAAGCCTGCCGCCATGACCGGGGTCAGCGTGAAGACCGCCGACATGCTCACCGCCTCGGCGGTCTTCAGGCCTTCGAACATCAGCACGAAGTAGACGGCCATCAGCCCGCCAATCAGCAGGTATCGCCAAGGCGCCGTGAGCGCTGCGCGCTGCACGCCGCCGCGTGCCTGCACGACAAGGAAAAGCAGCGCGGTCGCCATGAGGAAGCGTGTCGCGTTCAGCGCCGCCGGGGCGATATGCGGCGCCGCCATGGAGCCGAGCGAAAACGACCCGGCGACAAGCGCCGAGAAGGCCAGCATCGCGAGATGGCCACGTCCACTTTCAGTAAGGGTCACGCCGCGTCCTGCTCCGCGGCATAGGCCTTCAGGTGCTTGAGAAAGGCTTGGACCTTGGGCGTGCGGTGCAGATCGACGTGGGTCACCAGCCAAAGAGGCGACGACCAGTCCTCCTGCGGCGGCAGCACCTGCACCAGTTCGGGGTCCGTCTCGCCCTCGGTCACCGACATGAACCCCATGCCCGCCCCGGCGCGGATCGCCTGCAACTGCACCCGGTCGTCAGAGGTCCGGAAGACGATGCGCTCCTGCGGCACATGCCCCTTCATCCAGCGGTTGGAGGGCGCTCGGGAATCGAGGTCGTCGAAGCCGACAAAGTCATGCGTTGCCAGGTCCGCCGCGCCCTCGGGTTTGCCTTTGCGCGCGATGTAGGATTTCGCGGCGTAGAGCGCGACCGACTGGCGGTCGAAAGGTTGGACGACGTTGTCCGGCTCTTGCGGCGCGGCCCCGGCGCGCAGCGCCACATGCGCCTCGCCGTACTCGAGCCGGAACAGGCGCGAGCCGGTCAGGTAGCGCACCGTGACATCCGGGTAGGCCTCGCGGAAGGAGGTCAGCGCGCCGATCATCAGCGTCGAGAAGTTGACCAGCGAGGTGACCAGTAGCTCTCCCGACACCGCCTCGCCCCGACCCTTGATTCGGCCGACAAGCTGCTGGAACTGGTCGTCAGTGCATTGCGCGACCCGCGATAGGTCGCTGCCCGCCTCGGTCGGCGTGTAGCCGCGGGCGTGCCGCTGAAACAACTTCACCCCAAGCCGCGCCTCGAGCGCATCGATATGCCGGATCACCGTGGCGTGGTGCACCCCGAGGACCTCGGCGGCGCCGCTGACGGTGCCCAGCCGCGCCACATGGTAGGCGGTGCGAATCTCGTCCCAGTTGTCCATCGGTCTCTCCTGTGCACCCGCTCACGCTGTGGCGCTAGAAAGCGCGAAGCGGTGCGGGAATGCAAGGCACCAGCGCGGCAAACGCCACGAACGCGCGGATCCGAAACGACAAACGCCCGGCCGAGGCCGGGCGTTCTCAGGCCACGCCGGGGCGCGGCTCCTGTCCGAAAGGATCAGTCCGAAGTGTCCGAGCTGTCGTCGCCGTCCGAGGCAGCAGCGATCAGCGCGATGGCTGCCAGGCCACCGGCCACGGCCAGAGCTGCACCGCTCGACGGAGCAGCAACCGGAACCACAGCATAGGGCTCGTCTTCAACGACGACCGGTGCCGGCGAGCCGGCCAGAGCTGCGGAAGCGCCGATCATGGAGATGACGGCTGCGGAAGCAAACAGTTCTTTGAGTTTCATATTCGCACCTATCAATTGAGCGTCTTCAGACTTTGACATAGCGTCATTCTGGGCACCGGGCCAGAAATAAATAAGAAAATATGCTTGATAGGCGGGCATCGGCACGAAGTGTGCCCATTTTGCAAACGCTCCGCCGCGTTGCGCTGCCGCTAGGGCAACTCATCTTGCGGTTTTTGCCCGCTTCTCACCCGCTCCCGCACGGCACCCCTGCTTTGCTTGACTCGCCGCACCTGGAGGCGTACATCGCGCGCAATCCACCGGGAGTCCCATCGCTTCCGGTCCCTTGGGCCTATGCCCGGGATCGCCCTCCGTCAGCGCGTTGCGCCCACGGAGGCGTTTTCGCATTGGCGCACGGGCCCGACAAGACGGCGCTTCCGGCGTCACATTTGATTCTACGCCGCGCGGCCCCCATCTCGGGTCTGCACACCAGATACGGACCAGAGAAGAAGGAGCCAGACGGCCCATGTTCGAATCTCTTTCCGAACGCCTCGGCGGCGTCTTCGACCGCCTCACCAAGCAGGGCGCCCTCTCCGAGGATGACGTCCGCACCGCCCTGCGCGAAGTGCGCGTCGCCCTGCTCGAGGCCGACGTCTCGCTGCCCGTGGCGCGCCAGTTCATCAAGGCCGTCGAGAAAAAAGCCACCGGCGCCGCGGTCACCAAGTCGGTGACCCCCGGCCAGCAGGTGGTGAAGATCGTCCATGACGAGCTGATCGCCACACTCGCCGGTGAAGGCGAGCCCGGAGCGCTGCGCATCGACAACGCGCCCGCGCCGATTCTGATGGTCGGCCTGCAGGGCTCGGGCAAGACCACCACCACCGCCAAGCTTGCCAAGCGCCTGAAAGAGCGCGACCGCAAGAAGGTGCTGATGGCCTCGCTCGACGTGAACCGCCCGGCGGCCATGGAGCAGCTGCAGATTCTCGGCCAGCAGATCGGCGTCGACACGCTGCCGATCGTCAAGGGCGAGGACCCGGTCGCCATCGCCAAGCGCGCCAAGACCCAGGCCAGCCTTGGCGGCTATGACGTCTATATGCTCGACACCGCGGGCCGCCTGCACATTGACGCCGAGCTGATCCAGCAGGCCGCCGACGTGCGCGACGTGGTGAGCCCGCGCGAGACGCTGCTGGTGGTCGACGGTCTCACCGGTCAGGACGCCGTCAACGTCGCCACCGAGTTCGACGACAAGATCGGCGTCTCGGGCGTGGTGCTGACCCGGATGGACGGCGACGGCCGCGGCGGCGCCGCGCTTTCGATGCGTGCGATCACCGGCAAGCCGATCAAGTTCGTCGGCCTCGGCGAGAAGATGGACGCGCTGGAGACCTTCGAACCCGAGCGCGTCGCCGGCCGCATCCTCGGCATGGGCGACATCGTCGCGCTGGTGGAAAGGGCGCAGCAGACGCTCGAGGCCGAGCAGGCCGAGCGCATGATGAAGCGCTTCCAGAAGGGTCAGTTCAACATGAACGACCTGAAGATGCAGCTCGAGCAGATGATGAAGATGGGCGGCCTCGGCGCGATGATGCAGATGATGCCCGGCGCCGCGAAGATGGCCAAGCAGATGGACGAGGCCGGTCTCGACGACAAGATCCTGCGCCAGCAGATCGCGCTCATCAACTCCATGACCAAGAAGGAGCGCGCCAACCCGCAGCTCCTGCAGGCCTCTCGCAAGAAGCGCATCGCGGCGGGCGCGGGCATGGAAGTGGCGGATCTCAACAAGCTGCTGAAAATGCAGCGCCAGATGTCCGACATGATGAAGAAGATGGGCAAGATGGGCAAAGGCGGCATGCTGAAGCAGGCCATGAAAGGCATGTTCGGCGCAAAAGGTCCCGGCGGCATGCCCGAGGGCATGGACCCCTCGCAGATGGACCCCAAGCAGATCGAGGCCGCGGCCAAGGCGATGGGCGGCAAGATGCCCGGCGGACTCGGCGGTCTCGGCGGCATGCCCGGCATGGGCGGCGGCGCGCTGCCGCCGGGCCTCGGCGGCTTCGGCAAGAAAAAATGAGCGAACTGCACCCCCTCCCCCTTCCCTCGCAAGAGGTGACGACCCCGAGCGCCGAACAGGCAGCCGGCACGGAGGGCGTGCGCGCCGCCAAGGCCCTCGCGGGCGACCCCTTCGCGCTCTATGGCGCGCCAGAAGACGATTCGGATGGCAGCGTGGAGGCCTACGCATGAGCCTTGTCACCGCCCCCCGCCTCGAAACCGAACGACTGATCCTGCGCGGCCCCGAAGCCGGTGACGCAGAGGCGATGATCGCCTTCCTGCTCGACCGCGAGCGCTCGGAGGGATTCGGCGGCTACGACCATCGCGGCGATGCCTGGCGCTGGTTCGCGCTGAACGTCGGCCACTGGCACCTGCGCGGATACGGCTATTTCACGATCGAAGAAAAGGCGACCGGCACGCCCGCTGGCATCTGCGGCATCTGGAACCCCGAGGGCTGGCCCGAACCCGAGATTGGCTGGGTCGTGTTCGAGGGCTACGAAGGTCGCGGCATTGCCAGCGAGGCCGCGCTGCGCGTGCGCCGCTATGCCTACGAGGACCTCGGCCTCAAGACGCTGACGTCGAATATCGTGCCGGGCAACACGCGCTCTGTCGCGCTGGCCGAACGTCTGGGCGCGATCTACGAGCGCACCTACAAGAACTACCACATGGGCGAGGACATGCTCTATCGCCACCCTCCCGCCGAGGAGGTGCTGGCATGAGCGTCGTGATCCCCACCATCGAGACCGAACGCCTGGTCCTGCGCGCTCCGCAGTTGGATGATCTCGAGGCGATGTGCGCCTTCTATGCCGAGCCGCGCTCGCATTTCGTTGGCGGCCCGGTCGACCGCGGCCACGTCTGGCGCACGCTGCTGCGCTCGGCCGGCCACTGGCAGATCCGCGGCTACGGCATCTGGCACGTCACCGACCGCGAGAGCGGCAGGATGGCCGGCTTTACCGGGCCGCTCAACCACATCGAATGGCCCGAACCCGAGCTCGCCTACTCGATCTTCTCTGAGTTCGAAGGCCGCGGCTACGCCTATGAGGCGGCCTCCGCCGCCCGTGCCGCCGCCGCGACGCACTTCGGACTGACCCGACTGATCAGCCTCGTCGACCCGGGGAACGACCGCTCGCGCGCCTTGGCCCTGCGCCTTGGCGCCAGCTTCGAGCGCGAAGAAATGGTATTGGGCCACGTCGCCCACATCTATCGCCACCCGGAGATCGACGGATGAGCCTCGCGATGCAGCCCCAAACCGCTCCGGCGGTGCCCGCAGCCGTGCTGCAGGGAATTCCCGAGCTGGAAACGGCCCGGCTGGTGCTGCGCGCGCCGAAGTCCGAGGATTACCCGGACTTCAAGGCCACCTTCGCCTCCTACCGCTCGCGCTTCATGGGCGGGCCGCTCAATGCCTACGAGACCTGGATGCTCTACGCCGCCGAGATCGGTCACTGGCAGATCCGCGGCTTCGGCATGTGGATGATCCACCTGCGTGAGACCGGCGAGACCGTGGGCATGGCCGGCGGCTGGTTCCCGGCCAAATGGCCCGAGCGCGAGATCGCCTGGATCATCTGGCCGGACCGCGGCGGCAAGGGCTACGCGCTCGAGGCCACGCAGCGCGTGCGACAGTATTTCTACGACGAGGCCGGATGGGATGGGGCGGTCAGCTACATCGACCCCAAGAACCTCGATTCCATCCGTCTTGCCGAACGGCTCGGGGCCCGCAAGGATCCCGCGGCCGCAACCGTCGATGGCAGCGACGCCGTCTACCGCCACCCGGCGCCCGCGGCGCTGCGCGGCAGCCAGCTCGCGCATGGCATCGACATGGAGATCGCCAACTACATCGATCCGCTCTTCAAGCCGAAGGGATGGGCCGTTGACTGACGCGATTTCCCCCAAGTCCCGGCGCGCGGTTCCTGCCGCCTCCGATGCACGCGTCGTGCATGGGATGTGCACGGAGTGTGCCCCCTCTTTCTTGTTCAAAGGAGTCGAGCATGAGTGATCCCGCCGCCCGCGCCGCAGACCTTCTGAAAGAACACCGCGAAAGCATCGACCGGCTGGACGCGATCCTCGTGTTCACGCTCGCCGAGCGGTTCAAGCACACGCAGTCCGTGGGGGTCCTCAAGGCCACCCACGAGCTGCCCCCCTCCGACCCCGCGCGTGAAGAGCAGCAGATCGCGCGGCTCAAGGACCTGGCGGAGAAAGCGGATCTCGATCCGGCCTTCGCCGAGAAATTCCTGAACTTCATCATTCAGGAAGTCATCAAGCACCACGAAAAACACCAATCCTGACAGGGCTTTGCCCGTCACGAAACGCCATACTCAAGGAGATACCCCCATGGCCATGAAAATCCGTCTTGCCCGCGGTGGCTCGAAAAAGCGCCCCCACTACGCAATCGTCGCCTCCGACTCGCGCATGCCGCGTGACGGCCGCTTCCTCGAGAAGCTGGGCACCTACAACCCGCTGCTCGGCAAGGACGATGAGCGCCGCGTGGTCATGAACGTCGAGCGCATCCAGTACTGGCTCGGCCAGGGCGCCCAGCCGACCGACCGTGTTGCACGCTTCCTCGAAGCGGCAGGCGTCGTCGAGAAGAAAGAGCGCAGCAACCCCAAGAAAGCCGTCCCGGGCAAGGCAGCCACCGAGCGCGCCGAAGCCAAGGCAGCAAAAGCAGCAGCAGCCGCCGAGGCCGCAGCAGCACCGGCAGAAGAGACCGCAGAGTAATTCTCCGCGGCATCAATGCCACAATAAGGGGTGCGCAGGAGAAATCCTGCGCACCCTTTTTGGTTGACGCTTGGATAACTTGCATCCGCGGCCTACCATCAGTCCGGTACTGCCTTGCGAACACCGGGATATCTGCCATGCCGCTGCTCCGCCCCCTTGCTGCCAAGACCGGCGCGCTGACGCTCGTGACCCTGCTGCTCGCAGGCCCGGCGCTGGCGCAGGACTTCGTGACACCCGAGACGATCGGCGACGGCGCCCCGGTGACCCAGCCGGTCACCTCGACCCAGTCCCCGGGCAACAGCTTCACCTTCACCCTGCGCGCCGGCGTGGCCACCCAGCCGAAGTTCTTCGGCTCGGACGAATACGACGTCGGCCCCGACATCGGCTTCCGCTTCCGCCACCTGCGCCTGCGCGGCCTGCCCGAGGTCGGCGACACCGACCCCTGGGCGGAAGATTACGGCTGGGACTTTCACGGCTCGTTCCGCTACCTCGGCGAACGCGACGCCAGCAATGACCCGGACCTCGAGAGCCTGCACGACATCGATCCGAGCTACGAACTCGGCTTCGGCATCGGCTTTGCCGGACCGAACTACGAGGCATTCGCCGACATCCGCCGCGGATTCGGCGGTCACGAGGGCTACGTCGGCTCGGTCGGGCTCGACTATGTCGCTCGCCCCGACGACCGCTGGCGGCTGACCGTCGGCCCACGCTTCATCTGGGCCAACGACGCGTTCATCGACACTTACTCTGGCGTCGACCCCGACGAGGCCACCGCCGATCTACCGGCCTACGATCCTGAGGGAGGGCTGATCAGCGCCGGCATCCAGGTCGGCGCGCGGTACAAGATCAACGACCTCTGGGGTGTCGAAAGCGCGCTGAACTGGGACAACCTGCAGGGCGACGCCGCCGACAGCCCGATCGTCGACACCGGCGACAATGACCAGTGGCGCTTCCGCATTGGGGTGACCCGGGTCTTCAACCTGCGGTTCTGAGCCTTTCGGAGATTGCACAAGCGGGCCGGGTCGCGCTATCCCCGCCCTCACCGGCCCCGGCGCCCCGCGCACCGGGCCGGGCAAGCGCAATGACGGGAGGCGCATCGAAGTGGACGAGATGATCTGTGTCGGCGTTCTGGGCGGCGCCTTCGGCGTGCATGGCGAGGTGCGGCTAAAGAGCTACACCGCTGACCCCGAGGCGATTGCCGATTATGCCCCGCTCACCTCCGAGGACGGCAGCCGCAGCTTCGATCTGCAGATCACCCGCCCGCTGAAGGACGGCTTTGCCGCGCGACTCTCGGACGTGCGCACCAAGGAAGAGGCAGACGCCCTGAAGGGGCTGCAGCTTTTTGCGCCCCGCGACCGGCTGCCTGACCTTCCCGACGACGAGTATTACTATACCGACCTGATCGGGCTGACCGTTCTCGACACCGGCGGCGCCGAGATCGGCAAGGTGAAGGCGGTGCTCAACCACGGCGCCTCGGACCTGCTCGAGCTGATCGTGCCCGGCGCTTCCTCCACGGTCCTGCTGCCCTTCACCCGCGCAGTGGTGCCGACCGTCGACCTTGCCTCTGGCCGGATCATCGCAGACCCACCCGAGGGGTTGCTGGAATAACCCTGCACCGGGCTGCGACCGGACACCGAGAAGTCCCGCGCCCCGGAAACGAGGAGGCCGAAACTCACCGATTGTTCCCCAAAAGGTGATGATTCCGGGTCTTTGGTGAATTCTGTCCAGATTCCCAAGGGGCTATGCTAGGCTTACGCCAGTGTTCTTAACCCAATGTTTCGTCCCGAGGTTTGGTGTTGTGTTTTCAGTGGTCCGTCTTGGCCTGCGGGCGCGGTATGCGCCGTTTCTCCTCCTTTGTCTTATCGCCAGCCTGAGTGTTGCAGCCGTTGCGCCGGCCCTGGGTCATGAGCGGCTTTTCCTTTTCGCCGCGCTTTGGCTGCTTGGCGTGTTGGCGGCGCTCGCGGCGCGCGCCTCGCTGCGCCGGTTCCGCGCTGCGCGGCCCGTCCTGCTGACCCGCCGCGCGCTGCGCCGCCCGCCCCTGCCGCTCCCGCCCGTGCGGCAGATGCGCGCCGAGCTGGCGCGTCTGCTGAGCAGCCCGGCGCCCCTTGGCACGCAACCGGAAAGCCCCGAATACGCGCTCCGGCGCATTCTCGAACGCGGGCTTGCCTGCCACCGTGCCCGCAGCGCCGCCGAGCTCACCCCTCGCGGGGTTACCGAGTTGTGGCTGCTGGTCACGCTCCTGCGGGCGACGCCCGAGCGCGCCGGGGGCCTCGCCCGGTGCTTCCGGCTGCCGGACATGGTGCTCGACCTGCACGACCGGCTGCGCCGGATTGCGGTCCAGCATGCCGAGGCCACCGCGCACACGCCCCTCTCGACCGGCGGCTGATTCCAGCGGCCCACACCCTGCTATCCGGCCGGGTCCGAACTCCATGGCTTGAGCCGCGGACGCTCCGCCGCTAGACGGGGGGCGCGATCCAGAGGGGCGCGAAGGATACCCGACATGACCGACACACCGCAGCGCGCCTCGGGCCGCAAGACCATCCGGCCCAGCCTGACGCCGCGCGAGCTGATGACCGAGGCCCCGGAGCTCGCCCGCGCCTTTCAGGCGCAGGTGATCACCCTGCTGCCCGATGCTTTCCCCGGCGTGCTGGGCCATTCGCTTACCGGCCGCGCCTTGCAGGATGGGCTGTGGCAGCTCAGCACAGTCGCGCTGCGCGAGTTCGGCGAGGGCAGGCACCGCAATGTCGACGACACCCCCGCCGGCGGTGGCGCTGGCATGGTGCTGCGCCCCGACGTGATGGGCCGTGCCATCGAACACGCCCGCGCCCGCATGCCCGCCCGCGCGCCGCTGATCTACCTCAGCCCGCGCGGCCGCCGCTTCGACCAGCAGATGGCGCAGCGCCTGGCGCAGGAGCCCGGCGTCACGCTGATCTGTGGCCGTTTCGAGGGTCTCGACCAGCGGGTGATCGACCATTACCAGATCATCGAGGTCTCGCTCGGCGACTTCGTCCTCACCGGCGGCGAGATCGCCGCTCAGATGCTGCTCGACGCGACCATCCGGCTGATCCCCGGCGTGCTCGGCAATGCCTCCTCGACCGAGGAAGAGAGTTTCTCCAACGGGCTGCTTGAGCATCCGCAATACACCCGACCGGCCGACTGGCAGGGTCACCGCATCCCCGACGTGCTGCTGTCGGGCAACCACGCCGCGATCGAGGCCTGGCGCCGCGCGCAATCCGAAGATATCACCCGCGCCCGCCGCCCCGATCTCTGGCAGGCGCACGAGGCGCGCGCCGCCCAAGACAAATCCTGACCGCGCCGCCCCTCTTCTAGACCCAAATATCCCGTGGATCGCGAGGGGCAGCGCGCCTCGCTCCTGCCCGCGCTCACGCGGGCCCAAACCCGCAGTTTTCCCTTGATCCAGCGCCCTTCCGCGCCTATATGGCGCCAATCCACGACGCCGCTCGGCGACTCGTGGAGTCGTCCGTTCCCGCCTCTCGCGTTTCTTCGGCGCGGCCCGAGCGGTCCGGACGCGGCCTCTGGCCACCCAGAAGACAAAGATGTTGTTACCTCCCGCGGGCGCCAAGGCGGACCCGGTCGAAGACACGGAGCTCTGAGAACGCGACACCTTCACGGGAAAAACCGTGAGCAGATAGGAGAGCGTCAGATGGATCTGATCGCACAGCTCGAGGCGGAGCAAATTGCCGCCCTGGGGAAAACCATCCCTGACTTCAAGCCCGGCGACACCGTGCGCGTCGGCTACAAGGTGACCGAAGGTACGCGTACCCGCGTGCAGAACTACGAAGGCGTCTGCATCAGCCGTAAGAACGGCAAGGGCATCGCCGGCTCGTTCACCGTCCGCAAGATTTCCTTCGGTGAGGGCGTCGAGCGCGTCTTCCCGCTCTATGCCACCAACATCGACTCGATCGAGGTGGTGCGCCGCGGCAAGGTCCGTCGCGCCAAGCTGTACTACCTTCGTTCGCGTCGCGGCAAATCCGCCCGTATCGCAGAGCAGACCAACTACAAGCCGCTCGCCGGCGCCGACGCATAAGGAGAGCCGTTATGAAAAAGGGCATCCACCCCGACTATCACGTCATCGACGTCAAGATGACCGACGGCACCATCTACCAGACCCGTTCGACCTGGGGCAAGGAAGGCGACCAGATGTCTCTCGACATCGACCCGACCGTGCACCCGGCCTGGACCGGTGGCTCGTCGCGTCTGCTGGACGCCGGCGGCCGCGTGTCGAAGTTCAAGAAGAAATACGAAGGCCTGGGCTTCTGATCCCATCCCTTCCGGATTTCGGAAAACGCCGTCCCTCGGGGCGGCGTTTTTCTTTGCGGGTTCCGGACCCGAGAATCTCCCCTGATACACCGTGATCGGGCAGCCTGCGCCGAGCCACAACCACGGGTATCTTGGACGTCTGTGCTTCTTGCCGATCCGCTTGGAAAGACACCTACACCTCGCCGACATTCGCAAGACACCAACGACATTGCCGAATGACAGGCCCAAGCCGGCGCGCACGGCTAAGCTGGTTAGGAGAAGACACTGCCGCTGGTGACCTGGACGGTCTCGCTGGGCAGGAGAACGTGGCTAGCAAGCTCCCAGACCGTCAGGCGCTAGGCAAGATATTCTTCTGGAAATTAAACCGTTACGCGGACAATGTTCTTCGCGATGGAATTTCCGCGGAACATGAGTTTCGCTCTTCACAAATTCCCTTTATTGAATATATAGGTGTCACATCCCCGACTCCTCTTGGGGAACGCGCAATTCAGGACCTTGCCCATGCGACTTCCCCGCCTGACCCGCTACCTGCCGATCCTCGACTGGGCGCGAACCTACGATCGAGACACTGCGACCTCGGACCTCGTGGCCGCGGTCATCGTGACAGTCATGCTGATCCCGCAGTCGCTGGCCTATGCCCTGCTTGCCGGGCTGCCCGCCGAGATGGGGCTTTATGCCTCGATCCTGCCGCTGGTGGCCTATGCGATCTTCGGCACCAGCCGGGCGCTGGCCGTGGGCCCAGTGGCCGTGGTCTCGCTGATGACCGCCGCGGCGATCGGGCAACTCGGGCTCAGCGATCCCGCGCAGATCGCGCTCGCCGCGGTCACACTGGCCTTCATCTCCGGCGTCTTCCTGGTGGCCATTGGTGTGCTGCGCCTCGGCTTTTTGGCCAACTTCCTCAGTCACCCGGTGATCGCTGGTTTCATCACCGCCTCGGGCGTGCTGATCGCCGCCTCGCAGCTCAAGCATATCTTCGGCATCAGCGCCGAGGGCCACACGCTGGTCGATCTTGTTGGCGCGCTGATTGCCCACCTGCCCGAGACCAACGGCATCACACTGGCAATCGGGGTCGCCGCCACGGCCTTCCTGTTCTGGGTCCGCAAGGGGCTGAAGCCGATGCTCCGCAAGATGGGGTTCGGTCCGCGGATGGCCGATATCCTCGCAAAGGCCGGACCCGTCGCCGCGGTTGCTGTGACCACGCTGCTCACCTGGGGTCTTGGCCTGAACGAGATGGGTGTGAAGGTCGTGGGAGATGTGCCGACGGGCCTGCCGCCCTTCTCGGTGCCCTCCTTTGACCTGGGCATGTGGAAGACGCTGCTGATGCCGGCGATCCTGATCTCGATCATCGGCTTCGTGGAATCGGTCTCGGTCGCCCAGACCCTCGCCGCAAAGCGCCGCCAGCGGATCGATCCCGATCAGGAGCTCATTGGCCTCGGCGCCTCGAACATCGGCTCGGCGCTCTCGGGCGGTTTCCCGGTCACGGGCGGCTTCTCGCGCTCGGTGGTGAACTTCGACGCGGGCGCCGAGACTCCCGCCGCGGGCGCCTATACCGCCGTGGGGATCGGCCTTGCGACGCTGCTCCTGACGCCGCTGTTGTTCTTCCTGCCCAAGGCCACGCTGGCCGCTACGATCATCGTCGCGGTGCTGAGCCTCGTCGATTTCTCGATCCTCAAGAAGACCTGGACCTACTCCAAGGTCGACTTCACCGCCGTTTCAGCCACCATCGTGCTGACCCTGCTTGTCGGCGTCGAGGTCGGCGTCTCGGCGGGTGTGCTGCTGTCGATCCTTCTCCACCTCTACAAGACCTCGAAGCCGCATGTGGCCGAGGTCGGTCTGGTGCCGGGCACACATCACTTCCGTAACGTGCTGCGCCACGAGGTCGAGACCCTGCCGGGCGTGCTGACCCTGCGGGTGGACGAGAGCCTCTATTTCGTCAACGCGCGCTTTCTCGAGGAATACGTGCTGAGCCGCGTCGCCGAGTGCCAGAACCTGCGCCACGTGGTGCTGATGTTCCCGGCGGTGAACGAGGTCGACATGAGCGCGCTGGAGACGCTGGAAGAGATCAACCGGCGCCTGTCGGAACAGGGTATCACCCTGCACCTGACCGAGGTGAAGGGCCCGGTGATGGACCGGCTCAAGCGCTCTCACTTCCTGCACGAACTCTCCGGGCAGGTGTTCCTGTCGCAATACGAGGCCTGGTGTGCCCTAAAGCCGGAGGCGTCCTCCGGGGCCGAGCACAAAGGCCTCGCGGCCCAGTAGCAGACCCGGTCGGAGCGGGCGCCCGTAACCCGCTCCGCCATCCATGTTGAGACGGTTCGAATAGAGCTGCGGCGCATCGAGCGCCGTATGGCCATGCACCACCAGCCGCCCCCAATCGCCCTGCCAGTCGAGGAAGGGCGCGCGGATCCACACTAGATCATCCTCCTTCTGGTAGTTGAGCAGCACCCCCGGTCGCAGCCCAGCGTGGACGAAGATGTGATCTTCGGTCTCATGCAGACGCGGCAGGTTCGCGATCCAGTCGCGGTGGGCCTGTGGGACCGCCTCCAGCGCATCGGCATGGATGTCGTGAAGGTCGCGCCCCTCGCTCACGTCCACCCCGTAAGAGGCCAGCGTGCGCGCCCCGCCCAGCGGCGGATCGGTCCAGAGCAGCGGACGCGAAACGTTGGGGTCCATGTAGCGCGGATTGCCCAGGTAGCGGAGCAGGAAGCGGTCGTGGTTGCCCATCAGGCAGGTCCAGGGCCGACCCTCGGCCTGTCCCTGCATCAGCAACTCGATCACCGCGCGGGAGTCGGGTCCGCGGTCGACGTAATCGCCCAGGAAGACGATGGGCGCGCCGGCGTGGGCGTCGTTTGCGATGTACTCGAGCGCTTCATGTAGCCGGTCAATCTGGCCATGAATGTCACCGATGACGAATATGGGCATGATGAGAGGTCCTTTCCGTAGGGTCTACTTGGACCCCGGCGCCGGGGGAGGCAAGGGCGGGCGCACCGCTAAACCCGCGCAGCGGCGCGACCTCACGAAAAAGGGGCGCCCCGCGAGGCGCCCCTGTCTTCTCTGTCCCTGTCGTACCTTCGGCCTTTGGCCTTCTTATCAGGCGACGTCGAATTCCAGCGGTTTGACCTGCTGGAAGAGGCCAGTATCGCGCAGCGCGGACACCACGCCCTCGTCGATCGCCTCGTCGAGGTAGGCAATGGCGATCGCCTCGCCCCCCGCCGCGGCGCGGCCGAGAGTGAAGTTCGCGAGGTTGACCTTGTGGTCGCCCAGCATCGAGCCCAGCTTGCCGATGATGCCCGGCACGTCCTTGTTGGTGGTGTAGAGCATGTGCTCGCCCACCTCGGCCTCGATGTTGATGCCCTTGATCTGGATGAAGCGCGGCTTGCCATCCGAGAACACGGTGCCCGCGACCGAACGCTCGCGCTTTTCAGTGACCACGGTAACCTTGATGTAGCCGTCGAAGGCGCCCGACTGTTCCTGGTTGGTGGTCGAGATCTGGATGCCGCGCTCCTTCGCGATCACCGGGGCCGAGACCATGTTCACCTCGGGCGAGATGGTCTTCATGATGCCTGCGATCAGCGAGCAGTTCAGCGCCGGCAGGTTCATCTCGGCAACAGAGCCATCATAGAGGATGTTGATCGCGGTAATCGCCTCGTCGGTCATCTGGCCGATGAAATTGCCGAGGTGGCCAGCAAGCTTGATCCACGGTCCCATGACCTTGGCTTCCTCGGCGGTCACCGAGGGCATGTTCAGCGCGTTGGTCACGGCACCCGTCAGCAGGTAGTCGGCCATCTGTTCGGCCACCTGCAGCGCGACGTTCTCCTGCGCTTCGGTGGTCGAGGCGCCGAGGTGCGGTGTGCAGACCACATTGGGCAGATTGAACAGCGGGTTCTCGGTGGCGGGCTCCTGGGCGAAGACGTCGAAGGCGGCGCCGGCCACGTGGCCCGACTTCAGCAGCTCCGCCAGCGCCTCCTCGTCGACGAGACCGCCGCGGGCGCAGTTGATGATCCGCACGCCCTTCTTGGTCTTCGCGAGGTTCTCGCGCGCGAGGATGTTGCGGGTCTGGTCGGTCAGCGGCACGTGCAGCGTGATGAAGTCGGCACGGGCGAGCAGCTCGTCGAGCTCGACCTTCTCCACACCCATCTTGTCGGCCTTCTCGTGGCCCAGGAAGGGATCATAGGCCACGACCTTCATCTTCAGGCCGCGGGCGCGGTCGCAGACGATGCCGCCGATGTTGCCGGCGCCGATCACGCCGAGGGTCTTGCCGGTCAGCTCGACGCCCATGAACTTCGACTTTTCCCACTTGCCTGCGTGGGTCGAGGCGGAGGCCTCCGGCAGCTGCCGGGCGACGGCGAACATCATCGCGATGGCGTGCTCGGCAGTGGTGATCATGTTGCCGAAGGGGGTGTTCATCACGATGACACCCTTCTTCGACGCGGCTTCCTTGTCGATGTTGTCGGTGCCGATGCCCGCGCGGCCGACGACCTTCAGACGGGTGGCATTCTCGAGGATCGAGGGCGTCACCTTGGTGGCCGAGCGGATGGCGAGACCATCGTAGTCGCCGATCACGGCGGCGAGCGCCTCCTTGTCCTTGCCCAGCTCGGGGCGGAAATCGACCTCGATGCCGCGATCGCGGAAGATCTGGACGGCAGCGTCGGAAAGCTTGTCGGAGATGAGAACCTTGGGAGCCATGACAGCGGTCCTTTCGGGGGAAAATCTGGATGCGAGGAGAGACGGGACCGCCCGTGCGGTCCCGCGATTTCGTCAAATCTTGGGGATCAGGCCGTCTCGGCCTGTGCCTCGATCTCGGTCTCGAAGGCCCATTCGAGCCACAGCGTCAGCGCCTCGATGTCGGCGCTTTCCACGGTGGCACCGCACCAGATGCGCAGGCCCGCCGGGGCGTCGCGATAGGCACCGATGTCATAGGCGACATGGTAGGTCTCGAGCTTCTTGGCCACCGCCTTTGCAAAGGCCGCGCCATCCTTGATCCGGTCGTCGGTGAACTTCAGGCACACCGAGGTGTTGGACCGGGTGGCATCATCCTCGGCGAGGTTGGCGATCCAGTCGTGACGGTCGCAGAAGTCCCAGAGAACCTTTGCGTTGGTGTCCGCGCGCTCCTGCAGCCCCTTGAGGCCACCGACCTTGCGCGCCCACTCGAGCGCGACGAGGTAATCCTCGACCGCCAGCATCGACGGGGTGTTGATCGTCTCGCCGACGAAGATGCCCTCGATCAGCTTGCCGCCCTTGGTGAGGCGGAAGATCTTCGGCAGCGGCCAGGCGGGGGTGTAGTTTTCCAGCCGCTCGACGGCGCGGGGGCTCAGCACGAGGATACCGTGCGCCGCTTCACCGCCCATCACCTTCTGCCAGGAGAAGGTGGTGACGTCGAGCTTGTCCCAGGGCAGGTCCTGCGCGAAGGCGGCCGAGGTCGCGTCGCAGATGGTCAGCCCGTCGCGGTCGGCGGGGATCGCGTCGCCGTTGGGAACGCGCACGCCGGAGGTGGTGCCGTTCCAGGTGAAGACGACGTCATTGTCGAAGTTCACCGTGGCGAGGTCGACGATCTGGCCGTAGTCGGCGGTCTTCACTTCGGCGTCGATCTTGAGCTGTTTCACCACATCGGTGACCCAGCCCGCGCCGAAGGATTCCCAGGCCAGCATCTCGGCCTTGCGGGCGCCGAGCATCGACCACATCGCCATCTCGACCGCACCGGTATCCGAGGCGGGGACGATGCCGATCTTGTAGTCGGCGGGAATGTTCAGGATCTCGCGGGTGCCTTCGATGGCAGCCTTCAGCTTGTCCTTGCCGACCTTGGCGCGGTGCGAACGACCGAGCGGGGCATCGGACAGCATGTCCAGCGAGAAATGGGGGATCTTGGCACAGGGGCCGGAAGAAAAGCGCGGGTTTGCCGGCCGCGCGGACGGTTGGGGTCTAGCCATTTATCTCTAACCTTACAGATAGTCGCCCTTCGTTGGGGAAGGGTGTCCCGCTGCTGCGTCTATGGGAGCGCGCGGATTCGAGCAAGACGTGAAATGAACCCATTGCGTCGCTTTTTGGTGATTGCTTGCGCGGCGTGGAGCGGATCGGAAACTTTCGTGTCCGCGCAGCGATGAGTGCCCTCTGTTCTGGGGCTCGACTCCCACCAGCTGCGCAGCCTCCGCGCGCATATCTCTGACGAGAAGAACGCGCGTCTTTCCCCTCTGCGCCGGCTCGGCTAGGTGTGCAGCAGACCAAAGCGGGGAACGAGCGATGTTGTGGACCGAGCTTCTTTGCGCCGAACGGCTGCGCGATCCGAGCTATATCGAGGGGCGCAACCGGTCGATCTTCGTGCAGGACCATGACCGTATCGTCTTTTCGGCCCCCTTCCGGCGTCTGGCCAACAAGACCCAGGTTCACCCGCTCTACGAAAACGACCACATCCACCACCGGCTGATCCATTCGGTCGAGGTTGGCAGCGTCGGTCGATCGCTCGCGATGCACATCGGGCAGTGGCTGATCGAACAGGGCGAGATCGCCCCGCATGAGGATCACAGCCTTGCAAACGTGGTGCAGGCCGCCTGTGCGGCGCATGACATCGGGAATCCGCCCTTTGGCCATTCCGGCGAGGACTCGATCGGCACCTGGTTCGCCGAGCGCTTCGACGCGGGACGTGGGCTCTGCGGCGCGCTCGACCCCGCGCTCCGCCCGGAGTTCACCGCCTTCGAGGGCAACGCGCAGGGCTTCCGCATCGTCTCCCGGCTGGAGATGTACCGCAATGCCGGCGGCATGCGCCTGTCAAAGGCCGTGCTGGGCGCCTTCATGAAGTATCCGGCCACTGCCGCCACGCGCGCGGACCTGCCCGAGGCGGTGCGCAAGGGCTACGTGGGTCTGAAGAAATTCGGCGTCTTCGCTGGCGAGGAGCCGCTCTTTGCCGAGGTCGCGCAGAGCTGCGGCCTGCCAATGGAGCAAAGCGCCGCGGGCCGCTGGTGGCGGCGCCACCCGCTGGTCTTCGTCGTCGAGGCGGCGGATGACATCTGCTACAACATCGTCGATCTCGAAGACGCCTACACCTCGGGCGACCTGCCCTTCGACGTGGTACGCGACGCGCTCACCGAACTGGCCGGACGGCCCAATCGCGACACCACTGGCTACACCCGGGGCGAGGAGATCGCGCTGCTGCGCGCGCTGGCCATCGGCCGGGCTATCGAGGCCTGCGTCGCCGCTTTTCGCGCAAACTACGCGGCGATCATGGACGGCAGCTTTTCCGGCGCTCTGGTGGAGGTCTCGGAGTGTGGCACGAGCTTCGCGCAGATCGGCACGCTCGCGCAGGAAAGGATCTTCACCTCTGGGCGCAAGACCGAACTGGAAATCTCGGGCCGCCAGGTGATCCGCAATGTGCTGGACGGGGTGCTGCCTGTCTTCGAAGCGCTGGCTGCGGCGGGATGGGATGAGACCGCGCTCAAGGGCCACCCGGCGCAGATCGCCCGAGCGCTCTCTCTCGATCTGCGCGCCATCGAAGGACCCGAGGCTGCGTTGCACGGGCTGGCGGATTTCGTCTCCGGCATGACCGACCGCTACGCGCTGTCCATCTCGCGGATGCTCTCGGGAACGTGAAACGCGCCGCGACAGGCGGCGCGCTGACACAAGACAACTTGCACCGCGCGGAATAATCGGACCCAAAAGAAAGGCTTAAGCGCCCAAGCGACGCGCGGGGTCTTGATTTGTGACCACATCGGGCGCAGCTTTGAGAGATGAACAGCCTGACACCCTTTCCGGGACAGGGCAGCGATGTGGTTGCCTTTCACCGGACCGAGCTGAACGTGATCCTCTCGCTCTATGGCCGCATGGTAGCGGCCGGGGAATGGCGAGACTATGGCATCTCCTCGCTCAGGGACGTGGCGGTGTTTTCCGTCTTCCGGCGCACCGCCGAACATCCGCTCTACCGCATCGAGAAACGCCCCAAGCTGCGACAGCGGCAGGGCGAATACGCGGTGATCACCATGGAGGGGCAGGTCCTCAAGCGCGGGCACGATCTGAAAACCGTGCTGCGCGTGCTCGAGCGCAAGCTGATCCGCGCGGTGGAATGATCCGCGCGGTGTGACCGCGCGGACCGGATGCCTCAGCTGCCCTTGCCGACCATGGCGCAGAGCAGTTCGAACATGATCGTCACGCCAAGGAAAGCGGTGCCGCCCGAGGCGTCGAAGGGTGGCGAGACCTCGACGAGGTCCGCACCCACGATGTTCAAGCCCATCAGCTCGCGCACGACCTGCAGTGCCTGATAGGAGTTCGGCCCGCCGATCTCTGGCGTGCCGGTGCCGGGGGCGAAGGTCGGATCGACGAAATCGATGTCGTAGCTGACATAGGTGGGCAGGGTGCCGACGATCTCGCGCGCCTCGGCCATCACGTCGGGCACGCCGCGGGCGTGGAACTCCTCGATCGGGATGATGCGGATGCCCTCCGCCTTGGCGAAGTCGCGGTCCTCGTGGTCGTACATCGGGCCGCGGATGCCGATCTGCACGATGCGCTTGGAGTCGAGCAGCCCCTCTTCCACCGCGCGGCGGAACGGCGTGCCATGGGTGTACTTGAAGCCGCCGAAATAGCTGTCCCAGAGGTCGGTGTGGCTGTCGAAATGCACCATGCCGAGCGGCTTTGCCTTGCCGAGAGCGCGCAGGACAGGAAGCGAGCAGAGATGATCGCCGCCGCCGGTGAGCGGTCGGATGCCCCCGGCAACGATCTTATCGTAAAAGGCAGTGATGCGCGCCATGCTGTCCTGGACGTCGACAGGGTTCGGGCCGACGTCGCCGAGATCGGCGCAGGCCGCGGCCTCGAAGGGGCGGATGCCGAAATGCCCGTGCTCGGCGCGGATCATCGTCGAGGCGTCACGCAGCTGGCGCGGGCCGTGGCGCGGGCCGGGGCGGTTGGTGGTGCCGCTGTCCCAGGGCACGCCGACGAGGCCGATCTCGACCTCCTTGAAACGTGCGTGGTCCGGCTGCACCAGCGGCAGGCGCATGAAGGTGGGGATGCCCGCGTAGCGCGGCAGGTCCATGCCCGAGACGGGGTGGAAGAAGGGATCGCTGGTCATGTCAGGCTCCGGTCGGGGTCAGGCGGGCGTGGCGGGTGACTTCGCCGTCGCCCTGCGTCACGATGCGCGTCAGCGCGCTGGCGATGGGCTCATGGGCGACGGCCATGTGATAGGCGTTTGCGTGCAGCAGGGTCTGCGGATCGGCGACCCAGGCAACGTGCCCTTTCCAGAACAGCAGATCGCCGCGCTTCGGGGCGGTGCCGGGCGCGAGGGTCTCGCCAAGCGCCCGCTCCTGCAGGTCGCTGTCGCCGGGGCAGTCGATACCGCAGGCGTGCAGGCCGGCCTGCACCAGCCCCGAGCAATCGATGCCCATCGCCGAGTTGCCGCCCCAGAGGTACGGCGTGCCGAGCAGTCGTTCCGAGACGGCGACCGGGTCGGGCTCCGGGCGATCCAGCGGCAGCAGGTGACCGGCGGGGACGAACCCTGCGTCGGTCTCGAGGAAGCTGCCCGATTGGCCGGTGACGCAAAGCCGCGCGCCAAGGGTCAGGAAGGCACGGTCGGGCGTCTTGAGGTTGGCCTCGGCATAGGCGTGGGTGGCGCGGGTGGCGACGCGGTGCGTGGGCGCAGTGCGCGGGCCAAGCGCCTCCTCCGAGACGTAGCCCACGAAGCCATCGGCCTGCGCCTGCACGAAGGCCCAGCCCTCGTGGCGCTCGTAGACGGTGACGGCAGCCCCGTAGGTCAGCTGCCGGTCGCGCGCGCCGCCCGGGGACTTGAGCAGGTCGGCGACGGCGGCGCTGACCGACGCAGGCTCGCCTTCGCTGAAATACTGCGCCTCGACCTGCCCCTGCAGGCGTGCGGCGGCGACACGGCCGTTAGCGGGAGTCAGGCGGCGGTCCATCAGCATGCTGTCCTTCACAGGCCCAGCACCTGCGGCAGCGCACCGAGGATGGCGCGCGGCCCCTGCCCCAGCCCCCCCTTGGGCCGCGCCGGGGCGGGAGAGGGATTCCAGGCGTAGATGTCAAAATGCGCGTAAGGCGTGTCGGTCACGAAGCGGCGCAGGAAGAGCGCCGCGGTGATCGAGCCCGCCATGCCGCCCGCCGGGGCGTTGTCGAGATCGGCGATGCCGGGCTCGATCTTGTCCTCGTAGGGCTCCCAGAAGGGCAGGCGCCAGACCGGGTCAGCAGCCGGGCCGCTGGCCTTGGTGAGCGCGGCCGCAAAGCCTTCGTCATCGGTGTAGAAGGGCGCGAGATCGGGGCCGACCGCAACCCGGGCGGCGCCGGTGAGCGTCGCCATCGACAGGATGAAGTCGGGCTTTTCCTCGTCCGCCAGTGCCAGCGCGTCGGCCAGCACAAGCCGGCCCTCGGCATCGGTGTTGTTGATCTCGACCGTCAGCCCCTTGCGCGAGGTGAGGATGTCCTGCGGGCGGAAGGCATCCCCGCTGACCGAATTCTCCACCGCCGGGATCAGCACCCGCAGCTGCAACTGCAGCCCCAGAGCCATGATCATCCGGGCAAGACCCAGCACGTTGGCCGCGCCGCCCATGTCTTTCTTCATCAGCCCCATGGAGCTGCCGGGTTTGAGGTTAAGACCCCCGGTGTCGAAGCAGACGCCCTTGCCGACCAGCGTCAGCCTCGGGCCGGTCGTGCCCCAGCGCATGTCGATCAGCCGCGGTGCGCGCGGGCTGGCGCGGCCGACGGCGTGGATCATCGGGAAATTCTTCTCGAGCAGCGCCGCGCCGGTGGTCACCTCAATCTCGGCCTCGAACTCAGCGGCGAGGCTACGCGCCGCAGCCTCGAGCTGCTCCGGCCCCATGTCGGAGGCGGGGGTGTTCACCAGGTCGCGGGTCAGCGCCTCGGCGGCTGCGAGAACTTCGAGTTTTGCCGCATCGACCCGCTCGGGGGCGACGAGGCGCGGCATCTCGGGCGCCTCTCCGGCGTAGCGCGTGAAGCGATAGCCCGCGAGCAGCCAACCGAGCGCCTCTTCCTCGGCGGCAGCGGCCGGCAGGCCCGAGGCGATACGATAGGTCCCGCAGGCAAGCCGGGTGACGCCTGCGGCCAGCACAAAGCGGGTACGGCGGCGGCGCGCGGCGGTTCCGTAGCCGAGCAGCGCTGCCTCGGGAGCGCCGCTTTCGCCGGGAATCATCAGTGCATTGCCGATCTCGCCCGCGAAGCCACTGGCCTCCACCCAGGTGCGCACGCGTGCGGGCTGGTCTGCCAGCCAGCTCTCCAGCGCCTCGGCCTCGATCACATGCAACGGCAGGGCGCCGGCGTCGGCGGGTGCGAAAGTCAGGTTCATGAAGGTCCCCTTGGTCGGTTTGCGCCGAGCCTATCGGAGCCAGCGGCACCCGCAAGGGGGCGGGACGCCGGGACGTTCGGCGGTGACGCTTGCGTGAGGAGACAGCGGCCGATCTGGGGCTGGACAGCGCACGCCGGATGTCAGCCCCCCTGGTCCTCCATGTCCCAGATGGCGTAGAGCGAGCGCTCCCCCACCCGGCCGAGCCGCGCCACGGTGGCTGCAAGCGCCACGGCGTCGCCATCGCCAAGACAGGTCAGCACGTCCTCGGAAATCCGCGCGACCGACTGCATCCCGAGACATCTCGCGATGCCGCCAAGCTCGCGCGCATGGCGGGAGGCATCGCGCCAGCGGCCCTGCGCATGGACGCGATCAAGCTCACCAAGACGGTAGGCCAGCTCCTCCATCGCGCGGCAGAGCGCATTTTCCGCCTCGGAGGGGCCGAGCCGAGCGAAGATCTCCTCGAGCGGCTGCGGGTCGAGTCCGGCCTTCTCGAAGGGTGCGAGCACAGCGATCCGGGACACCGCCCTGGCGCCTGTCGGGCCGGACGTCAGCGATTTGGTCACCGCCCTCTCCTCATCTCTGCGCCCCCACGGCAGCGCTGTCATAGCGGACCCCGGTTCCCAAAAGGTTAGATGATGGCGTTTCTTCTCTCGAATTCCGCGACAATCCCGCGTATCCCGTCAAAGGCTTCAAGTTGCTTGGAGGATCGAGATGCACAACGCCAAACCGCTACCCGCCTACCTGGTGCAGAGGTTCCAGGGCTGGAAGGCAACCAGCTATGCAGAAAATTCCTCGTGGTACCGACGCCTCGCCTCCGAGGGCCAGCACCCGCGCGCCATGATCATCTCGTGCTGCGACAGCCGGGTGCATGTCACTTCGATTTTCGGGGCGGATACCGGCGAGTTCTTCATTCACCGCAACATCGCCAACCTCGTGCCGCCCTACAAGCCCGACGGGCAACAGCACGGCACCTCGGCGGCGGTCGAATACGCGGTCACCGCGCTCAAGGTCGCCCATGTCATCGTCATGGGCCACTCGAGCTGCGGCGGCGTGAAGGGCTGCCTCGACATGTGCTCGGGCAATGCGCCCCAGCTCGAGGAGAAGTCGAGCTTCGTGGGCCGCTGGATGGACATCCTGCGCCCCGGCTACGAGCGGGTGGTCGAGCGCAAGCCTGAGGACATGGCCCGCGCGCTCGAAAAGGAATCGGTGCTGGTCTCGCTCGAGAACCTGATGACCTTCCCCTTCGTGCGAGAGGCGGTCGAATCGCAGCACCTGACGATCCACGGCCTTTGGCACGACATCGGCAGCGGATCGCTGGAATGCTACGACCCGAAAGCCGGCGACTACGTCGTCGTCTGAGTGGCCCCGCGGCTCAGCCCTGAAGCCTTGCGCTCAGCCCGTCGCGGCTGAGCCGAAGCGCCGGGCGCCCGAGCCGCGCCGCCAGACCCCGCAGGGGCGCGCCGAGGCTGCGCCCCGTGCAAATCTCCGCCCCGCTGTCGAGCCGGTTGAGAATCATCCGCCCGGCGCGAAAGCCGAGACCGAATCCCTTCTCCCGCAACCGCATCACCAGATCGCCCCAACTGGAGGCGGCTTCGATCTGCGGCAGCACAACCATGCGAAGAAGCGCCGCGGTCTCGGAATCGAGATCGCCCGGCAATGTGTCGGGCGCGCGCGGTTTCTCAGGGTCGAAGGGGGGCAGGACTGGCGAAGAATCGCCGAAACGTGGCGCTGGCAAGGCGCCGGAACGATCAAAACTATCCATTGCTCAAATCTCGTCCATACTGAAAACACGTCGAGTGTACCACGGATCATCCCCCGACCGGATCACGATTGGCGACGGCATGTGACGAGGGGACTGTGACGGGCATCGTTCGGCGGATGGATCGGCGGCCGTCAGCCGAGCGTCAAAGAACCAGCGGGGCCCGCGACCACCCGACCACGCGCCCCGCCATTACTGGTACAACACACACTCCGAAACACTCGGAGACCCCCGCGTCCATGCCGGCACTCAAAACAACGCCGCCGGCGAAACTCAACGCGACACGAGGGTCGATGGGGGCTCGAAACTCCCCGCCCCCGGGGGATAACTCGCCTTGTTACGTGGCGACCTCAGGTCGCCGAGGCGGCACTCGTAAAAATCCCTTGGTCCCTTCAGGCCGGCAGGCGGAAGCCGCGCAGCAGGCGCGCCATCAGGGTGGGAATAGGACGGCTCCGCCGGCTCAGCAGCGACATGTCGCGGGCAGCAACGGCAACGATGCGGCGGCCACGGGCGACGTCTGCGAGATCGATGGTCATGTCGGCACTCCTTTGACTGGCTGCGCCTTCTGGCGGGTGCGGCGGAAACCGTCGCTGTTGATGCACCTTTTCTACCAAGGGCTGCATTGCCCGCCCATCCTGACGGCGGAGTAGGTGCTGCTCCCAGTGGGCGAGGCCCACCTATCCCAATGGATGGGGTGTGATCCGAATTTCTGGGAAATGCTTATAAACATGACAAAAACCCGCCCCCTTTCGGGGACGGGCGTTAACGATTTGTTAGTGATTTGAGAGAGCCTCAGCCCTTCTTGAGCACTTTTTGCCCAAGCACCTCTGCAATCTGAACGGCATTGAGTGCCGCGCCCTTGCGCAGGTTGTCCGAAACGCACCAGAGGTTCAGGCCGTTCTCGATCGTGCTGTCCTGGCGGATCCGGCTGATGAAGGTGGCGAAATCTCCAACGCATTCCTTCGGCGTGATGTAGCCTCCGTCTTCGCGCTTATCGATCACCATGATGCCCGGCGCCTCGCGCAGGATGTCGCGCGCCTCGTCCTCGTCGAGGAAGTCCTCGAACTCGATGTTGATCGCTTCCGAGTGACCGACGAAGACCGGCACGCGCACGCAGGTCGCGGTCAGCTTGATGGACGGGTCGATGATCTTCTTGGTCTCGGCGACCATCTTCCACTCTTCCTTGGTCGAGCCGTCTTCCATGAAGACGTCGATGTGCGGAATGACGTTGAAGGCGATTTCCTTGGGGTATTTCTTCGGCGGCACCTCGGAGACCGGGTTGTAGACCGACTTGGTCTGCTCCCAAAGCTCGTCCATGCCTTCCTTGCCCGAGCCCGAGACCGACTGGTAGGTCGACACGACGACGCGCTTGATCTTGGCGCGGTCGTGCAGCGGCTTCAGCGCCACGACCATCTGCGCGGTCGAGCAGTTCGGGTTCGCGATGATGTTCTTTTTCGAATAGCCGTGCACCGCGTCGGCGTTCACTTCCGGCACGATCAGCGGAACGTCCGGGTCGTAGCGGTAAAGCGAGCTGTTGTCGATCACCACGCAGCCCGACGCCGCGGCCTTGGGGGCGAACTCCTTGGTCGGACCCGAGCCCACGGCAAAGAGTGCAATGTCCCAGCCGGTGAAGTCGAAGGTGGCAAGATCCTGGGTCTTGAGTGTCTTGTCGCCGAAGCTCACCTCGGTTCCCAGAGATTTTCGCGATGCAAGCACGGCGATCTCATCGACCGGGAACTCGCGCTCGGCGAGGATGTTCAGCATTTCACGGCCCACGTTCCCCGTGGCGCCGGCAACAACGACCTTGTAGCCCATGGTTCTGGCTCTCCTTCCTGGTTGCTGCGCGCGAGTGGATCCCGCGATGCAGGCTGGCGCGCGTCATATCGCATGCCACCTATATCGGGAAGGGCTGTTTTCCACTGCGCCGCGGCGACCGGCGGGCCCATGCTGCGAAATAACCACGCTTCCGGCAAACTTTGCCACAAAACCCCGGAATGCCGGGGGTTTTCCTTCTCCGCCGCCGATTTTCGTGGCATTGAAATCGCATTCTAGGGAAGAAATCCGCTCTTCCGCGCGCAAGCAGCATCTCCGCCCTTGTCCAATGTTTAGGCAGGTGCGTAGATCATGAACGTATTTGAAGACTATTTGGGCAGAAGCAACAATGCGGCGAACGACTAAGAGGCAGCAGAATTCCCAAAGCCCCTCCGGTGCCGCCAAGACGCGATCACGCCCCAGCAAGACAAGGCTGCGCTTTTACCGTTCTGCCATCTCGCTGTCTCGCCCCCAGAAACAAGTCATCTTCCTAAGCCTCGATATCTTCATGGTCGCCGCGGCGCTCGGTCTTGCGCTGATGCTGCACGCGATGGTGCGCGCCGGCCTGCCAAGCGCCGCGCAGCTGACCCCGCTGGTCATCCTGATCATGCTGGCGGGCGGCGCGATCTCCTGGCACCTGCAATTGCCGCGGATCAAGCTCAACGCCTTCGAGACCCGCGCGATCACCCGCACCGCGCTCTTCTCGGTGCTGACCGCGGTGGCGGCGCTGGTCATCGACGCGCTGCTCTCGCCGGGGCTCGCGATTCCGGTCTATTTCAACTTCGGCATCCTGCTCATGGTGCTCAGCGCCTTCTGGCGGATCGCGCTGCGCCACGTCACCATCGTCGCCTACCGCCGCACCAAGCCGCGGATGCGCGTGCTGATCTACGGCGCCGGCAAGACCGGCCAGCAGCTGGTCGCGGCGCTGCGCCAGGACGAAGCCATCGAGCCGGTTTGCTTCGTCGACGACAATCCGACGTTGCAATCGCTGGTGGTCTCGGGGCTGCGCGTGCATGCGCCCTCGACGGTCAAACACCTGATCGAGACCCGCAACATAGACCGCGTGGTGCTCGCCATGCCCTCGATCCGCCCGCCCGAGCTGGCGCGGATCGCCCACCGGCTTCGCGCCATCGGCTGCGAGGTCCACGCCCTGCCCTCCTTCGCCGAGTTGGTCGGCGAGGGCGAGTTGCGCAAACGCGTCTCGCCGGTGTCGCTCGATGACCTGCTTGGTCGCGGCCGGCTCGAGAGCGAGCTGCCGGGCGTCAGCCACGCCTACTCCGGGCGCCGCATTCTGATCACCGGTGCCGGCGGCTCCATCGGCTCCGAGCTCTGCCGTCAGCTGCTCGGTTGCAAGCCCGAGTGCATCGTCGCGCTCGATCACTCCGAACTGGCGCTCTACAACATCGACAAGGAGCTGCGCGACCTCTCTGGCCACGGGCTCAAGATCACCCCCGTGCTCGGCTCGGTGCTTGACGAGACGCTCGTCGCCCGCGTGCTCGAGCAATACCGCATCGACGTGGTGCTGCACGCCGCCGCCTACAAGCACCTGCCCCTGGTCGAGAACAACGTCATCGCCGGCATGCGCAACAACGTGCTGGGCACCAAGGTCATCGCCGAGGCCGCCCGCGAGGCCGGGGTCGAGCGCTTCATCCTCGTCTCCTCTGACAAGGCCGTGCGCCCGACCAACGTCATGGGCGCCTCGAAGCGCCTCGCCGAACTGCTGGTGCAGGATCTCGCCACCCGCAGCAGCGACACCCGCTTCTCGATGGTCCGCTTCGGCAACGTGCTGGGCTCTTCCGGTTCGGTGATCCCGCTCTTCGAGGAGCAGATCGCCCGTGGCGGCCCGGTCACCCTCACCGACACCCGGGTCACCCGCTACTTCATGACCATTTCGGAAGCGGCACGCTTGGTGTTGCTGGCCGGATCCTTTTCGCGCGGCGGCGACGTCTTCGTGCTCGACATGGGCGAGCCGGTGCCGATCCACAAGCTGGCCCGCCAGATGATCGAGGGCGCCGGCTACACGGTGCGCGACGACAAGACCCCCGACGGCGATATCGAGATCAAGGTAACCGGCCTGCGCCCGGGCGAGAAGCTGCATGAAGAGCTGCTGATCTCGACCGACATGCTGACCACGCCGCACCACAAGATCCTGCGCGCGCAGGAGAGCTACCTGTCGGAATTCGAGATCGCCACTGCCATGAAGGATCTCCGCCAGGCCATCGGCGAGCGCGACGAGGCATTCGCCCGTGAAATCATCGCGCGCTGGGTCGAGCGCAGCGAGGAGGTGCCGGCCAAGGCGGAAGAGAAACAATCTCTCTGACCGCAGCCCCGGCAGCGTTTGCGACGGGACGCACGAAACGGCAGACATCGAAAAGGGGCGCGGATCACGCGCCCCTTCTTCGTGTCTTCTGGAGGCTCGCGCCCTAACGGCCGGGGATGTCGCTGCGCGCCGGGGCCGGGTCCCATTCCTCGATGAGATGCGCCGCTTCTTCCGCGCTTTCGACGAAACGGAAGAGATCGAGATCCTCGGGGCTGATCGTTCCCGCCTCCTGCAGCGCCTCCCAGTTGATGATCGTCTCCCAGAACTCGCGGCCGAAGAGCAGGAAGGGCACCCGCTCCATGCGTCCGGTCTGGATCAGAGTCAGCGCTTCGAACATCTCGTCGAGCGTTCCGAAGCCGCCCGGGAAGACGCAGATGGCGCGCGCGCGCATCAGGAAGTGCATCTTGCGGATCGCGAAGTAGTGGAAGTTGAAACACAGGTTCGGCGTCACATATGCGTTTGGCGCCTGTTCGTGCGGCAGCACGATGTTGAGCCCGATGGAAACGCCCCCCACCTCTTCGGCGCCGCGGTTCCCCGCCTCCATCACGCCCGGCCCGCCGCCGGTGGTGATGACGAATTCCCGGTTGCCGGTGGCCAGCGACTTGCGAGTCATCACCTGCGCGAAGAGCCGCGCTTCCTCGTAGAAGCGCGACAGGTCCGCCAAGGTCTGCGTCCGCGCGCCGTCCTTGTGTTCCGGCGCGGGAATCCGCGCCCCGCCGAACAGCACGATGGTGCTTTCGATCTGCCGCTCGTCGAGCTCGAGCTGCGGCTTCAGCAACTCGAGCTGCAGCCGGACCGGGCGCAACTCCTCGCGGCACAGGAAGGCCTCGTCGGCAAAGGCGAGTCGGTAGGACGGGGCGCGCGTCTGCGGCGTGTCCGGGATCTGCTCGGCAGTGCGGCGGTCACGTCCCGCGTCGCGGAAAATGGAATGGCGTTCGTCGTTCATGTCGGCCGTCCTTGTTCTGCTCAGACTCTGAATATAGCGTGCGCAGCGCCAAGAGCATCAGGGGAAAACGGAAAATGGACTGGAAAGCCGAGATCGCCGCCGCCGCAGACCGCAGCAGCGCCCATGTGCAGCGCACCCCGGTGATGCGCAGCGCGGTACTGTGGGATCAGCCGATCGACCTCAAGCTCGAGCAGATGCAGCACACCGGCAGCTTCAAGGCGCGCGGCGCCTTCAACACGCTGCTCAGCCTGCCGGTGCCGGGCGCCGGGGTGGTGGCGGCCTCCGGTGGCAACCACGGGGCCGCAGTTGCCTACGCCGCCACGCAACTCGGCCACCGCGCACAGATCTTCGTGCCCGAGATGGCAGGCCCTGCCAAGATTGCCCTGATCGAGCGCACCGGCGCGGCGCTCACCGTGGTGCCCGGTGAGTACGCCAATGCACTGGAGCAGGCCCGCGCCTATGAGGCCGAGACCGGCGCGATGCAGGTACACGCCTATGACGCCGTCCCCACCCTTGCCGGGCAGGGCACCGTCATGCGCGAGTGGGAACAGCAGGGGCTTGCGGCCGACACGGTGCTGATCGCCGTGGGTGGCGGTGGGTTGATCGGCGGCGCGCTGGCCTGGCTGCAGGGTGCGCGCCGGGTCATTGCCGTCGAGCCGGAACAGGCCCGCACGCTGGATGCCGCGCTGCAGGCCGGCGCGCCGGTCGATGTCGAGGTTTCCGGTGTCGCCGCCAATGCCCTCGGCGCCCGGCGCATCGGCAGCCTCTGCTTCGAGCTGGCGCAAAGGCACCTCACCCGTCGCGTCACCGTCACCGACGAGGCCATCACCGAGGCGCAGCGCGCGCTCTGGCAGGCTCACCGCCTGTTGGTCGAGCCGGCCGGGGCCACCGCCCTTGCCGCGCTCCGCTCGGGCGCCTACCGCCCCGAACCGGGCGAGCGCGTCGCCGTGCTGCTCTGCGGCGGCAATATAGCGCCCGACCCGCTCGGCTGAGCCCGCGCGCGTCTTCGGGATATAAGTCTCCGGGGGGGCGGCGGCAGAGCAGAGGCAGAGCCCCCCCTCTTCCTCCGCCCTGCCGCGCCGGTCAGCGGATCAAGAGAATCGCCCGCTGCGCTCCAGAACCTCGATCTGGTAGCCATCGGGATCGGCGATAAAGAAGAACCGGCCCACCACCTCGCCCGCGGGGGCAAACTCCACCAGCTTCCGCGGCGCAAGGCCCGCCGCAGTCAGCCGCGCATGCTCGGCCTCGAGGTCCGCGACCGAGACCGCGAGATGCCCATAGCCATCGCCGATCTCGTAGGGCTCGGTCCGCCCCTTGTTCACCGTCAACTCGAGCTCGAAATCGCTCTCGGGGGTACGGAGGTAGATCAACGTGAAGTCCGGGAAATCCAGACGGTCCGCCACCTTCAACCCGAAAGCGGTGTCGTAGAAGGCCAGCGAGCGCGCCTCGTCGAGCACGCGGATCATGCTGTGGATTGGTTTTGCCATCGGTCTCTCCTGTCTTGGCCTGCCCTGCAGGCGCCGCACCTCGACGGCTCGCCCATGGGGAGCATAGGGGGCTGCCCACGGTTCGGATTGTCGCGGCGGCACCCTGCCGCTATAGGGCAGTAAACCCGCACGAGAGGAGACGCAAATGTCCAACGCCCAGCTCGAGACCGCCATCGAAGCCGCCTGGGAGGCGCGCGACACGATCACCCCCGCAACCACCGGCGAAACCCGCGACGCCATCGAGGACACGCTCAACGCCCTCGACAGCGGCACGCTGCGCGTGGCGGAGAAACAGGCGGACGGCAGCTGGCACGTCAACCAGTGGGCCAAGAAGGCGGTGCTGCTCGGCTTCCGCATCAAGGACATGGAGCAGCACGACGGCGGCCCGCAGGGCTCTGGCTGGTGGGACAAGGTCGACAGCAAGTTCAAGGGCTGGGGCGACAACCAGTGGAAGGCCGCGGGCTTCCGCGCCGTGCCCAACGCCGTTGTGCGCAAGTCGGCCTATATCGCGCCGGGCGTGGTGCTGATGCCGTCGTTCGTCAACCTCGGCGCCTATGTCGACAGCGGCACCATGGTGGACACCTGGGCGACCGTCGGTTCCTGCGCGCAGATCGGCAAGGGCGTGCACCTCTCGGGCGGCGTCGGCATCGGCGGCGTGCTCGAGCCCATGCAGGCCGGCCCGACCATCATCGAGGACAACTGCTTCATCGGCGCGCGTTCGGAAGTTGTCGAGGGCGTGATCGTCCGCGAGGGCTCGGTGCTCGGCATGGGCGTCTTCCTCGGCCAGTCGACCAAGATCGTCGACCGCGAGACCGGCGAAGTCATGTACGGCGAAGTGCCGCCCTACTCGGTGGTCGTCGCGGGCTCGATGCCCTCGAAGAACGGCGTCAGCCTCTACTGCGCGGTCATCGTCAAGCGCGTCGACGAAAAGACCCGCTCGAAGACCGGCATCAACGAGCTGCTGCGCGACTGAGCGTGCGGGCCCCGGCCCGGCAGACCATTCGGAACGGGGCGCCGCGCGGCGCCCCTTTTCTTTGCGTCCCCCCACACATCGAACGCCGCCGGGCCCCGGCGCGCCCGATC
The DNA here is from genome assembly GCF_010499845.1 of Salipiger sp. PrR007. Lineage (NCBI taxonomy): Bacteria > Pseudomonadati > Pseudomonadota > Alphaproteobacteria > Rhodobacterales > Roseobacteraceae > Salipiger > Salipiger sp. PrR007. The sequence goes on from NZ_JAAGOZ010000061.1 coordinate 73,452, forward strand.
TCGGAACCATTCTCCGCCCAAGGCGTTCTCCCTGCGTCACTTTTCCAAATGAGGGATACGCACCATGGGTCTCGGAATTCTTGCGTCCATTATCGTCGGCGGGCTTGCAGGCTGGATTGCCTCTATGATCATGAAGGCCGACACCGGCATTCTCACCAATGTCATCCTCGGAATCATCGGCGCGGTCGTGCTGAACCTGATCCTGTCGCTGGTCGGCATTTACGCCGCCAACACCTGGATCCCGCAGCTCTTCGTCGGCATCATCGGCGCCTGCCTGCTGATCTGGGGCTACCGCAAGCTGCGCTGACCTCTTGATCGCCTCCCTCTCCCTGCCCTGGCTGCTGGCCATCTTCGCGGTGGCCGGCGCCATCGTCCTGGCGGTGTCGGTGCGCGCGACCTCGCTTGCCGACCTCATCGCTGATCGCACCCGCATGGGAGAGGCACTGGCGGGCGGTGTTTTGCTCGGCGGTGCCACCTCTCTTTCGGGGGTCGTCGTATCTGTGACCGGCGCGGCGAGCGGGGACGCCAGCTTTGCCGTCTCCAACGCGGTGGGCGGCATCGCCGCGCAGACGTTGTTCCTTGCCATAGCCGACCTGCTGCACCGCCGTGCCAATCTGGAGCACGCCGCCGCCGAACCGGCGAACCTGTTCCAGGCAGTCATGCTCATGCTGCTGCTTTCGCTACCCTTGGCCGCGATGGCCGGGCCGGAAATCACCCTGCTCGGCATCCACCCGATCTCACCGCTCATGCTCATTGCCTACATCGCGGGCGTGAAACTCTCGGCCTCGGTACGCGAGCAACCCATGTGGCAGCCGGTGGAGACTTCCGACACCCGCCACGACGAACCCGACGACGAGAACGACCCCCAAGCCCCGGTGATGAGGCCGGCGTTGATCTTCGCGGCGCTGGTGGCGATCATGGGGCTCTGCGGATGGGTGATCTCACAGGTCGGCAGCACGTTCATCACTCGCTTCGGCCTCGGCTCCAGCCTCGTCGGCGCGCTGATCACCGCCACTGTCACCTCGCTGCCAGAGTTGATCACCACGCTGGTCGCCGTGCGCCGCGGCGCATTGCAGCTTGCCGTGGGCGGGATCATCGGCGGCAATACTTTCGACACGCTGTTCCTTGTCTTCTCCGACGTCGCCTACCGCGAAGGCTCGCTGTTCCACCACATGACCCAGACAGATGTGTACTGGCTGGCGACGGGCCTCATCATGACCGCCATCCTGCTCGGCGGGCTGATCCTCCGCCAGCGCGAGGGTCCGGCCCGGATCGGCATCGAGAGCGTGTTGATGATGGCGGTCTACGCCTGTGCCGTGGCGGTCGCCGTGATCGCCCCCTGACGCGGCTTGCTTGACATGTCCGTGCCGCTTGCGCATTGCGGACGGCAACCATCGCGGAGCGAGAGAACATGGGCAAGAAACCGTCGAAACAGCAGGTCTACACGCTTCTGGTCGAGGTCGGCCGCAAGGATGGCGACGGTCTGCCCAAGGGCGCGACCGGCGCCGGGCTGCTCTGCTACGCCTCCGGCGTGGACGAGGCAGAGGCAGTGCGCGAGACCGTGGCGATCCTCAAGCAGGCGGACATGAACCCGCTCGACGTGACCGGCTACGGCACCGAGGAAGAGCGCGTCGCGCAGGGCATGGAGATCGACGACGCGGAACGCGAGCTGATGGGCCGCGCCCTCGAGGAGAACTCGGTGATCGTCGCCCAGGTCACCCCGTTCTACGACGATGACGAGGACGACGACGAAGAGTGATCCCGCTCAGCCGGGGATGATCTCGAATTTCGTGACATCCACCATGCCGCGGTCGGTGATCTTCAGCGCGGGGATCACCGGCAGCGCAAGGAAGGCGAGCTGCAGGAAGGGCTCCTCGAGCGTCACCCCCAGACCGCGCGCCGCGGCGCGCAGCTCGACCAGCCGGTCGCGCACCTCCTCGAAGGGCAAGAGGCTCATCAGCCCCGCCACCGGCAGCGCCAACTCGGCGATGATTTTCCCCTCCGCCGCCACCACGAAGCCCCCCTCGATCTCCGCCAGACGGTTCGAGGCCAGCGCCATGTCGGCGTAGTCCGCCCCGACACAGGCGATGTTGTGGTGGTCGTGGCACACGGTCGAGGCGATCGCCCCCTTCTGAAGCCCGAAGCCGCGCACGAAACCCGTGGCGATATTGCCGTTCTTGCCGTGCCGCTCGACCACCGCGATGCGGATCAGATCCCGCGCCACGTCGGGCGCCTTGTCACCGTTCTCGATCTCGACGGTCTCGTGCAGGTGATCGGTGAGGATCTGCCCCTCGCGGATGCCGATCACATCGGTCTCCTCGCGATTGGCCGTGGCGCGGAAGCTCTGCGCATCAAGCTTCGGCGCATGCACCGACCCGCGCCCAACCTCGGGGATCGTCTCGCGCGCGGCAAAGGCCGCGTCATCCACCACCACGCCGCCCGCCAGCACGAGCTGCGCGTGGCACCCTTCAAGGCTGTCGATCGCCACGATGTCCGCCCGCTTGCCCGGCGCGATCATGCCGCGGTCCTTGAGGCCAAACGCCTCGGCCGCCGACAGCGACGCCGCGCGATAGGCGGCCAGCGGCGGCGTGCCCAACGCGATCAACGTGCGGATCATGTAATCGAGATGCCCATGCTCGCCGATGTCCAGCGGGTTCCGGTCGTCGGTGCAGAGGCACATGTAGGGCGAGGTGCGCTCGCTGAGCAGCGGCTGCAGCGCGTGCAGGTCCTTGCTGACGGACCCTTCGCGGATCAGCACACGCATTCCCTTGCGCAACTTCTCCAGCGCCTCCTCTGCGCTGGTCGCCTCGTGCTCGGTACGGATGCCCGCCGCGACATATGCATTGAGATCGCGGCCCGACAGCAGCGGACAATGCCCGTCGATATGCGCGCCCTCGAAAAGCTTGAGCTTCTTCATCGCCTCGGGATCGCGGAAGATCACTCCGGGGTAGTTCATGAACTCCGCCAGTCCGATCCCCGAGGCATGGCCCATCAGCGCGGCGATGTCCTCGGCCAGCAACTCCGCGCCGGCGGTTTCCATGTGGGTCGACGGCACGCAGGAAGAAAGCTGCACCCGAATGTCCATGAGCGTATGCGCCGAGGCCTGCTGGAAATACCGGATGCCCTCGGCGCCGATCACATTGGCGATCTCATGCGGGTCACAGATCGCCGTGGTCACCCCGCGCGGCGTCACGCAGCGGTCGAACTCGAACGGGGTGACCAGAGAGCTCTCGATGTGCAAATGCGTATCGATGAACCCGGGCACGAGGATCGCGCCCCCGACGTCGATCTCCTCACGCCCCGCATAACTTTCGTAAACTCCGACGATCGTGTCGCCGCAGATCGCCACATCGCCCGCGATCAGCTCGCCGGTGACCAGATCGAAAATCCGCCCCCCCTTGAGCACCAGATCCGCCGCCTCGTCCCCGCGCCCCTGCGCGATCTTCGTCTCGAGTTCCGCCATGCCTGTCTCCGTCCGCCGCTCTTCGTTGTGTCTTGCTGTCGTGTTTTGCGAAGCCTGCCACAGCCCGCGCCAGAAAGGCGAGAGGCCTTGCGCCCGGAGCCGTTGCAAAGCATTGGCGAAAGGGGCTTACTTGCGCGCACAAAAAACCAACAGGGGACAAGATCATGACCATCTCCCGCCTCGCGCTTCTCACCGCGCTCGCCACGGCCGGCGCCGCCCATGCGGATTGCGACAGCGTCACCTTCTCGGACGTCGGCTGGACCGACATCACCGCCACCACTGCCGCCACCACCGTGGTGCTGCAGGCGCTTGGCTATGACACCGACATCAAGGTGCTTTCGGTGCCGGTCACCTATACCTCGATGGACCGCGGCGACGTGGATGTCTTCCTCGGCAACTGGATGCCCACCATGGAAGGCGATATCGCCCCCTATCGCGAGAAGGGCTCGGTCGACACGGTTCGAGCCAACCTCGAAGGCGCAAAGTACACGCTGGCCACCAACGCCGCCGGGGCTGCGCTCGGCATCGCCGATTTCGCCGACATCGCCGCCCATGCCGACGAGCTCGACGAGACCATCTACGGCATCGAACCGGGCAACGACGGCAACCGGCTGATCCTCGACATGATCGAGGCCGATGCCTTCGGCCTCAAGGCGTTCGACGTCAAGGAAAGCTCCGAGCAGGGCATGCTGGCGCAGGTCGACCGCGCCACCAAGCGCGATGAGCCGATCGTCTTCCTGGGCTGGGAGCCGCACCCGATGAACGCCAATTTCGACCTCACCTACCTGTCGGGCGGGGACGACTGGTTCGGCCCGGATTTCGGCGGTGCCACGGTCTACACGAACACCCGCGCCGGCTACGTTGAAGAGTGCCCCAACGTCGGCAAGCTGCTGGAGAATCTCGAATTCTCGCTGCAGATGGAAAACGAGATCATGGGCGCGATCCTCAACGACGGCACCGATCCCGACAAGGCCGCCGCCGCTTGGCTCAAGGCCAACGCGGGCGTGCTCGACGGCTGGCTCGAGGGCGTCACCACGCTTGAGGGGGGCGATGCCAAGGCCGCCGTGACCGCGGCCCTGAACTGACGCCGACCTCCGGCGCCCCGCCGTGATCAGGCGGGGCGCCGCGAAGCCAATCAATTTCGCGACATATTTCCGCTCGCGCCTTCGCGCCGTTCAGCAAGTGTTCACCCCTCCGGGTCCACAAGGTCCAAGCTTGCACTTCTTGGACGGACCCTTGCCAATGAGCCTGCGACTGATACTTCTGGGCGCGCTCGGCCCCCTTCTGGCGCTGGTGCTCTATTTCTCCGGGCAGGAGTTGCTGCGCCTGAACCGCAATGCCCAAGCGCTCGAGCGGGTCGCACGCATCGCGACCGAGGCCGAGGTGTTCGCGGATCTCGTGCACGCGCTGCAGAAGGAACGCGGCTATTCGGCCGGCTTCACCTCGTCCCGCGGCAAGAATTTCGCCGCCGATCTCGCGGCGCAGCGCCAGGCTACCGACGCCCTGCTCGCCAAGTTCTTCGATGCGGTCCCCGCGGCCGAAACCGCCGCCCCCATGACCATGGCCACCCTCCGCGAGCAGACCGACGCCCTGCCCGATCTTCGCGCAAAGATCGACCGCTTTGCCCTGAGCGTGCCTGAACTGGCCGGGACCTACACCGGGCTGGTGGATCTGCTGCTCGCCGCGGGACGGCAGATGCGCGACTTCGCACGCTCCCCGGCGACGCGCGCCCTCATGGAGGCGCGCGAGGAAATCGGCCTTGCCAAGGAAAGCGCCGGGCTGGCCCGCGCCATGGGCGCAACCGGGCTCGGAACCGATGTCTTCCCGCCGCAGGTGCACCGCCGCTTCATGGAACTCACCGCGCGCGAAAACGCCTCCCTCGCGCGCGCGGCGCTTGTACTGCAGCGGCCAGCCCTGCTCGACGAGCTGCGCGCCACCCCTGCCGCGCAGGCCTTGGCGCCGATGGTCGAAACGATCTCGGCGCTGCCCTACGGGGGCGCGCGCGGCACGCTGACCGCCCCTGCCTGGTTCGCCGCCTCGACGGCCTGGATCGATGCGCTCCGCGAAGTCGAGACCGGCCTCAGCACGCAAACCTCGGCGCTGGCGCTCGCCACCGCGCAAGAGGCGCGCAGGGCCCTGATGATCACAGGCGCGCTGACGCTCCTGGTCGCCCTCGCCACGGCCGGAACCGGGGTGCTGATCGCCGAGTTCGTCACGCGGCGGCTCGGGCGGCTCACCTCGGTGATGATGGATTTCGTCGAGGGCCGGTTCGAGGCCTGGGTGCCCTACATCGACAGCCGCGGCGAGATCGGGCACATGGCGCAGTCGATCTACCGCTTCAAGCAACTCTCGCGCGCCGCGATCGAAAAGCGCGCCGAGGACGAGGCCCAGCTCAATGCCCGCCACCAGCAGGTCGTCGATCTCGTCACCGAGGGTCTGAACGCGCTGGCCCGCGCCGATCTGACCCTGCGCTTTGACGAGCCTCTGGCCGAGGAATACGACGCGATCCGCAACGACTTCAACACCGCCACCGCCCGTCTGCGCGAGGTGATGCGCGCCGTCTCCGGCACCGTCGGAGAGATCGAGGAACGCTCGCGCGGGTTGCGTGGCTCGGCCGCCGATCTCTCCGAACGCACCACCGCCCAGGTCGAGACCATCAGCAGCACCGCTGAGACGGTCTCGGGGCTGACCAGCACCCTGGCCGAGACCAATGGCGCGCTGAAGGACGTGAAGGACCTCGCCGATGAGGCCAAGGGCCGCGCCGACCGCTCGGGCGAGGTGGTGCGCAATGCGGTGGCCGCCATGGATCGTATCGCCGAGAGCTCCGGGCGTATCGCGCAGATCACCGCGGTGATCGAGGACATTTCCTTCCAGACAAATCTCCTAGCGCTCAACGCCGGGGTCGAGGCCGCACGCGCAGGCGAGTCGGGCCGGGGCTTCGCGGTGGTCGCCATGGAGGTGCAAGGGCTCGCCAGCCGCTCCGCCGATGCCGCGCTCGAGATCAAGGGCCTGATCGAGGAAAGCGCCCGGGAGGTCAGCGGCGGCGTCAACCTCGTGGGAGAGACCGGCGAGGCGCTGCAGGCCATTCTCGAACAGATCCTCCGGGTCGACGAGGTCCTCTCGAATATCAGCGCCGCCGCCGAGGCGCAGAACCGCGAGCTTCAGGGGGTGAACAACGCCATGACCCGGCTGCGCGACCTTACCTCCCAGAACATCGAGGTCGCCGATGCCAGCCGGGACGCCTCCACCGAGCTCGCTGAGGGGGCGCAGAGGCTTTCAGCACTGGTAAGCGAATTCGACCTGCGCGCCCCGCAGGACGCCCATCCACCGCAAAGCCGCGCGGCCTGACGGATCGGCGGTGCGCGCGAAACCCCTCGCGCAGGCCATCCCTGCCGGGTGAACGGCGCGCGCGCATCGTCGCCTGGCGGGGGGCGCCTTAGCGGATCAGCGCCTTGATGGCGGCCGCATGCGACGGGTCGGCCGACAACATGTCCTCGGCCAGCGCGCGCGCCGTGACCAGCAGATCCTCTGGCGCCACGATGCGGTCGATCAACCCCCAATCCCGCGCCTCTTCCACCGGCACCTTCTGCCCCGCCATCAGGATCATCTTGGTCCGCGCCGGGCCGACCAGCGATGCGAGCCGCGCCGGGTCCGACGGCTGCGGCAGAAAGCCCAGCGCCATCACCGGGTAGAAAACCTTGGCTCCTGGCACCGCGATACGCAGATCGCAGGCCAGCGCCATGCCCATCGCTCCGCCGGCCACCGTGCCGTTGAGCGCGCAAATGCTCAGCCCCGGCAGTGCCGCGAGGGCGCCGGAAAGACGCTCCCAGAGCGGCGAGGTCGCGAGCCCCGCCCGCGCCACCTCGAGGTCCGCACCGGCCGAGAACACGCGCCCGGTGCCGGTGATCACCAGCACCTGCGCTTCGCGCGCCGCCTCGGCGATCTCGCACAGGCGCTCGAGCATCTCCGGGGTGAGCGAATTGGCCTTCTCGGGACGGTCGATCACCGCCAGCCAGTAACCGCCCTCCCGCGCGAGCGAGATCATGCGACGCCGATCGCGCGGCGCACCGCCTCATCGCGCAGCGAGATCTCGCTGCCGAGGTAGTCGTCGGTCTCGGACCCGCACATCCAAAGCAGCGCCTTTGCCACCCACTCGGGCGGAATGTGGTCTTCCCAGTCCAGCTCGCTGACCGGGTTCACCCCCGAGGCCTTGATCGTGCGCTGCATCTGCGTGGCCACCGTGCCGGGCGAGAGCGAGATCGCGCGGATGCCGCGATCTCGGTACTCGGCATCGGCCATGCGGGTCAGCATCAGCGCCCCCGCCTTCGAGGCGCAATAGGCCGACCAGCCTTCGAGCGGGTGATGTGCAGCGCCGGAGCCGATGGTCAGCACCGTGCCGCTCCCCGCCGCCAGCATCAGCGGCAACGCGGCGTGCATTCCGTGGTAAACGCCCTTGAGATTCACGTCGACGGCCTGCCCCCAGGCGCCGGGGTCGGCGCCGGCCAGCGGCGCGATCGGCTCGATCACCCCGGCATTGTTCACCAGCACGTCGATCCGCCCGAAGGCCGAGACGCAGGCCTGCACCGCCTGGTCGACCTCCCAGTAGCGCGAGATGTCGCAGGGGATCGCAATCGCCTTCGGCCCGATCTCGCCAGCCAGCTCGGCCACCGCCTCGCGGCCGCGCGCCACCAGCGCGACATTTGCCCCGGCTTCGGCAAAAAGACGCGCCGCCGCTGCGCCAATGCCCCGGCTCGCGCCGGTGATCAGCGCGGTTTTCCCCGTCAGGTCCATGGTTTGCCCCATCGCTAGCAGAATCCCCCTCTTGGTAAACACTGGCTTACCCACGGTCCAGCCTCTTGACCCCAACGCGGGGGAAGGCGAACTCTAGGCCATTGTTTACGGCCTACGTCTGAAAGGATTGGATATGCGGTTTCTCACTGGGGATCTCGGGGCAAGATTGGGGGTCGGCGCAACAGCGCTGACCCTGGCGCTGCCCGCCCATGCCGATGTCACTCCCGCCGAGGTCTGGGACGACCTGTCGGAGCTGCTCGAAGGCGTCGGCTACGAGGTCTCGGTCACCGAAAGCGAGAGCGGCGGCAACCTGATGTTGGGCGATCTGACCTTGCGCATGGCGATCCCCGAGAGCGAGGGCCAGGCGGCCGGCGATGTCACAGTTGGGCTTGCCGACCTCACTCTGGAGGATCTCGGCGACGGCACCGTCGGGCTGCGCTTTCCGAGCCCCATGCCGATCGAGGTGCGCGTCTCCGAAGAGGGCACCGAGCCGGTCGAGATGACGCTCGAGCTGGCGCAGCAGGCGCTCAGCCTCGTCGCCTCGGGCGATCCCGACGCCCTGAACTACACCTACAGCGCCGAGGCCACCAAGCTCGAGCTGATCCGCCTTCTGGCCGAGGGCAAGGAGCTTTCCCGCGACGTATTCAGTGCCAGTCTCGCCACCGGCCCGCTCTCCGGCAGCTCCCAGGTCGCCACGGCAGACGGCAAGCGCCGCTACAGTCACAGCTACCAGGCGGATGAGCTGCGCTACGACCTCTCGGGCAGCGATCCCGAGCAGCCAGGCAGCACCGGACAGGTCTCGGGTCGGGTGACCGGCCTGACCAGCCGCGGCGAATCGGTGATCCCCGAAGCTGCGCCCGGCAGCGATGCCGTCGCGATCATGGGCGCCGGTTTCGAGGGCAGCGGCACAATCACCTTCGACAGCGGCCAGACCACCTTTGCCCTGACCGACGGCGGCGAGACGATGACCGGCAGCAGCAGCTCTCAGGGCGGCTCGCTCGAAGGCGCGATCGACAGCACCCGGATGAGCTATGCCTTCGGCCTCAAGGCGCTCAGCTACGAGGCCGAGGGCGGCGATCTGCCCTTCCCGATCAGTGCCGCGATCGATCAACTCAGCCTGAACCTATCGATGCCGCTGGCGAAATCCGACACACCGCAGGACATGGCCCTCGGGGTGACCCTCGGCGGGCTGACCCTGTCGGATGCGATCTGGGGCATCTTCGATCCCGGCGCCACGCTGCCGCGCGATCCGGCCACGCTGGCCTTCGACCTCACCGGCAAGGTGACACCGTTGGTCTCGCTCTTTGACCCCGCCGGGCTGACAAAGCTCGAGGAGGAAGAGACCCCGCCGGCGGAGCTCAACGCGCTCACGCTGAACAGCCTGACGGTCTCGGCTGCGGGAGCGGAAATCACCGGACAGGGCGATTTCGCCTTCAACCAGGAGGACACCCAGAGCTTCGGCGGCATGCCTGCGCCCGAAGGCGAAGTGACCTTCAACATCAGCGGCGCCAACGGGCTGATCGACAAGCTGATCGCCATGGGGCTGCTGAGCCAGCAGGACGCCATGGGCGCACGGATGATGCTGGGCATGTTCACCGTGCCGGGCTCCGAGCCGGACACCCAGACTTCGACCATCGAGGTGAACGAGCAGGGTCAGATCCTCGCCAACGGCCAGCGGATCAAGTAACGCCCCTAGAAAAGCAGCGGGCGGACCGATGCATCCGCCCGCTGTTTCTTATGCTCCCGCGCAAATCTCTACGAAGGGATTTGCGAGCTCCCTCGAAGGAATTTGGCTAGCCCGCCCTATTTCGCCATGAGATCCGGCAACTCGCCAGTAAGCCCCGCCGCCTCGCGCACGAAGTTGCGGCGCAGGCCGGGGACACCCTGCACCAGCGCCATGCCAAGGTCGCGCCCGGCGCGCAGGATCGGGTTGTCGTTCGAGAAGAGCCGGTTGAACAGATCCGTCGCCGCCGCCAGCGCCGCCGTGTCGAAGCGACGCCAGCTTTGGTACCGCGCCAGCACCAGAGGCGAGGCCACATCCTCGCCGCGCCGCTGCGCATGGGTCAGAACATGCGCCAGCGCCGCCACGTCGCGCAGCCCGGCGTTGAGCCCCTGCCCGGCGATCGGGTGCATGCCATGCGCCGCGTCTCCCACCAGCGCCAGCCGATCGGCGATGAAGGCATTCGCCAGGGTCAGCCCCAACGGGTAGGTGTAGCGCGGCCCGGCGAGGGATATCTCGCCGAGGAAGTCGCCGAAACGCGGGCGCAGCACCTGCAGGTATTCCTCGTCCGGCAGGGCGTGGATGGCACGGGCCAATGCGTCCTTCTCGCTCCAGACGATCGAACTGCGGTTGCCGGTGAGCGGCAGGATGGCGAGCGGCCCGCTCGGCATGAAGAACTGATGCGCCACGCCCTCGTGCGGCAGTTCGTGCGCGATGGCGCAGACCAGCGCGGTCTGCCCGTAGCTCCAGCCCATGCGCCTGATCCCGGCGCGCGCGGCGGTGCCGCTGCTGCGCCCGTCCGCACCGATCAGCAGCCGCCCGCGCAGGGTGCCGCCATCCGCCAGGGTCACCGTGACCCCCGAGACGTCCACCGCCTGCCCGACCACCGTCGCCGAGGCGCGATGGGTGACCAGCGGCTCGGCGGTCATCGCCTCGAGCAGAGCGCGGCGCAGGAAGCGGTCTTCGACCATATGGCCCATCGGGCCTTCCTCGATTTCCGCCGAGGCGAAATCGAGCCCGAGAAAGACCTCCGCCTCGCCAACCCGCCCGTCGGTGACACGGATCGCGCTCATCGGCTGGGCGTCGGGGGAAAGCTGCTCCCACAGCCCGAGATTGGCCAGCAGCCGCACCGAGGCAAGCGCCAGCGCGTAGGCGCGGCCATCGAACTCGGGGTCGGCCCGCATCTCGGCGGGCAGGGCGTCGATGACGGTGGCGCTGAGGCCGGCCTTGGCCGCCGCCAGCGCAAGGGCTGGCCCGTTGAGGCCGCCGCCGATAATGAGCAGATCGCTGTCCTGTGTCATGGGGCGTACTATGGTCCTGCGGGTGGGATTGTCCATGCGCCGCCGTGCCGCTACCGTCGCGCCAATCGAAAAAAGCAAAGCCGCCCAGGATGGAAGGCGGCCTCAACAAGGAAAGCGGCATGACGGACTGGACAGGGAAAAGCGCGGCAGAGCTGGGGCGGGCGATCGGTGCGGGCGAAGTCGACCCGGTCGATCTGGCGCAGGCCTATCTCGACAAAATCGCGGCGCACCCGCTGAGGGATCGCATTTACGCGCGGGTGACGCCTGACCGCGCACTGGCCGAGGCGAAAGCCGCTAGCGCCCGCGCCAAGGCGGGCATGCGCCTCTCGCCGCTCGACGGCGTGCCGGTGAGCTGGAAGGACCTCTTCGACACGGCCGGCGTGGCGACCGAGGCGGGCTCGAAGCTGCTTGAGGGCCGGGTGCCCGAGACCGACGCCGAAGTGCTGCAGACCGCCACCGCCATGGGGCTGGTCTGCCTCGGCAAGACTCACTTGTCGGAGCTGGCCTTCTCCGGCCTCGGTCTGAACCCGGTCACCGCGACCCCGCCCTCGGTCAATGACGCCGAGGCGGTGGCGGGCGGGTCCTCCTCGGGCGCCGCGGCCTCGGTCGCCTTCGGCCTTGCCGCCGCCGCGGTCGGCTCGGACACCGGCGGCTCGGTGCGCATCCCCGCGGCCTGGAACGATCTCGTCGGCCTCAAGACCACCGCGGGGCGCCTGTCGCTGGTCGGCGCGGTGCCGCTGGCCTCGCGCTTCGACACGGTCGGCCCGCTGTGCCGCACCGTCGAAGACGCGGCGCTGATGCTTGCCGCCCTCGAGGGTCGCCGTGTCCCCGACCTGACCGGCGCCTCCCTCGAAGGCGTGCGCTTCGCCGCGCTCACCACCATCGTCATGGACGGGCTGCGCCCCGAGCCGGCCGCCGCCTACCATTCGGCGCTTGAGCGACTGGGAGCCGCGGGCGCCGAGATCGTGCCGCTCGACGTGCCCGAGGTCGCCATCCCCATGGGCGACGCCGCCGTGCTCTACACCGCGGAAGCCTGGGCCACCTGGGGTGATGACATCACCGACCGCGGCGATCTGATGTTCGCGCCAATCCGCGAGCGTTTCGAGGGCGGCAAGGCCTTCACCGCCGCCGAGTACCTCCGTGCTTGGGAGCGGATGATGCAGGCCCGCGCCGCCTGGGCCGAGGCCACCGCGGGCTTCGACGCGGTGCTTTGCCCCAGCGCCCCGAACCTGCCGCCCAAGGTCGACCGGCTGCTCAGCGACGACGACTACTACGTGACCGAGAACCTGCTCACCCTGCGCAACACTCGGGTCGGCAATGTCATGGGGCTCTGCGCGACCACGCTGCCCACCGGCACGCCGAGCTGCGGGATTTCGCTGATGGCCGCGCCGATGGAGGAGGACCGCCTCCTGCGCCTCTCCGCCGCCGCCGAAACCGCTCTCGCCTGATCGGAAAACACCAAGGCCGGGCGTTGTCCGCCCGGCCCTTTCCGCAGGCCTGCAGCATTACGTTCAGAAGCCCTGCAGCAGCTCTGCCGTTGGCCAGCCATCGACAGCAAGGCCCATCTCGGCCTGCACCTTCCGCACTGCGCTCCGCGTCCCCGCGCCGAGGATGCCATCCGCCTCTCCGACGTCGAAGCCGCGCGCCTGCAACTTGCGCTGCAACTGCTGCATCTGCGGCCCCGAAAGCCCCGGCGCAGGGCTGCCCGCGTCGTAGACCGGCGCGCCCTCGAGCCTTGTGGCGAAGTACCCCGCGGTCAGCACGTAGGTGAAGCTCTGGTTCCACTCGAAGAAAACCCGGAAGTTCGGATAGGCGATGAAGGCAGGACCGCCCCGCCCATGTGGCAGGATGATCGAGGCCTGCAACCGCCCGTCATCCAGCGCGCCATTGCGCCCGGCAACTCCCAGCCGCTCCCATTCGGCGACGGTCAGGCTCGTTTCCAGGCCGGTCATCGACCAGTCGAACTCCGCCGGTAGAGTGATCTCCTGCAGCCAGGGCTCGTTGGGACGCCAGCCAAGGCCCGAGAGCATCCGTGCGCCCGACATCAGCGCATCGGGCACCGACGCCTTGAGCCGCACATGCCCGTCGCCATCGCCGTCGACGCCGTTCTCGATGATGTCCCGGGGCAGCATCTGTACCATGCCGATCTCGCCCGCCCAGGCCCCGGTGGTGGTCGCAGGGTCGAAATCGCCGTGCTCGTAAAGCTCGAGCGCGGCGATCAACTGCGGGCGGAACAGCTCGGGCCGACGGCAATCATGCGCCAGCGTGGCCAGCGCATTGGCGGTGTTGAAGTTGCCCTGGTAGCCACCGTAGTCGGTCTCGAAAGCCCAGAAGGCCAGCAGCACCCCGCGAGAGATGCCGTAGTCGCGCTCGATCCGGTCAAAAACGGCATCCCACTCGTCGGCCTTGCGGCGCCCCTTGTCGAGCCGGTCCTGCGAGATCAGCTTGCGCGAGAACTCGATGAAAGGGGCCTGAAAGATGCCCTGCGCCCGGTCGGCTTTCAGGACCTTGGGGTCCTGCCTGAGGCCGGAGAAGAAGCGCTCTGCCATCGCCGGGTTCGCGCCTTGCGCCACGGCCTCTTCGGACACGCCGCGCAAGAAGTCGCGGAAGTCGCCGCCGCAGGGCACCGATTGCGCCTGCGCCGCCACGGGAAGCAGCAGGGCGGTCAGGAAGGGCAGGACACGCATCGACACCTCGCACAAAGACTGCCCCCACCCTATCAGCCCGCGACCGGCAGGCAAGCGGTCCGGGCTCCGCACCGATCACGCCCGGTTGCAGGCCCTGTGAGCGAATATTCATCGCTGCCGGGCAAAATTAATGTTTTGTTTAGGAAGCCGCCCGAAAACAGTGGAGCAGGACAAATCCGGCTAAAATCGAGAACAGATCACGGTCAGCTGCGGTCAAGGGGAAGTGTCCACCGGGAGATGATGAATGAAAGTCCTCATCGTACAAGGTGACCAGACCCTCGCCCGGATTTGGAGCCGCCATCTTGTAGGCAACGGCGCCAACGTCCTCGTCGCGCAGGACCAAGAGGGCGCAACCCAGATGCTCCGCGGCGAGGACATCGACGTGATCGTGCTCGACCTGATGCTCGCCGCGGGCAGCGCACTTGCGGTCGCGGATTTCGCCTCTTACCGGCAGCCCAACTGTCGCGTCGTCTTCGTGACGAACGCGCCAGTCTTTTCTGACGGCTCGATCTTCCGTCACTGCGCCAATGCCTGCGCCTACCTGCCAACGGCGACGGCCCCCGCGGACCTGGCCGCCATGGTCGAACATTACGGCGCGCCGCGCCGTCTGAGTTCTCAGCCCGCGCTTTAGAGCGCGTCGCGCCCATGCGGCGCATCGAGCTCGAGCACCGGCCCGATCGGCACGATGCGGTGCGGATTGATCGTGTCGTGGCTGTAGTGGTAGTGCCGCGTGATGTGGTCGAGCCGCACCGTCTCTGCCACGCCCGGCCATTGGTAAAGCTCGCGGACATAGGCCCAGAGCGCCGGGTAGTCGACGATCCGGCGCCGGTTGCACTTGAAATGGCCATGGTAGACCGTATCGAAGCGGATCAGCGTGGTGAACAGCCGCCAATCGGCCTCGGTGATCCGGTCGCCCATCAGGTAGCGCTGGCCGGACAGGCGCGCCTCGAGCCAGTCGAGCGTCTCGAAGAGCGGCAGAACCGCTGCCTCGTAGGCCTCCTGCGAGGTCGCGAAGCCCGCCTTGTAGACGCCGTTGTTGACCGTGTCGTAGATGCGCGCGTTCACCGGCTCGATGGCCTCGCGCAGCGCCTCGGGCCAATAGTCATCCGTGTTGCCGGTCAGCCCGTCGAAGGCAGAGTTGAACATGCGGATGATCTCGGCGCTCTCGTTGGACACGATGGTCTCGCGCTGGCGATCCCAGAGCACCGGCACGGTCACCCGCCCCGAGATCTCCGGATCGGCTTTGAGATAGATGTCGCGCAGGAAGGGCAGATCGTGCAGCCGGTCGCCGGTGGCACCCTCGAAGTCGGTGCGGAACTCCCAGCCTTCGGACAGCATCTCGGGATGGACGACGCTCACGGGGATAAGGTCACCGAGCCCTTTGAGAGCCCGGAAAATCAGCGCTCGATGCGCCCAGGGGCAGGCATAGCTGACGTAAAGATGATAGCGGTCCGGCTCGGCCTTGAAGCCGCCCTCGCCCGAGGGTCCTGCGCTGCCGTCCGCAGTGATCCAGTTGCGGAACTTGGCAGTGGACCGGACAAATTTCCCGCCGGTCTTGCTGGTGTCATACCAGGTGTCCTGCCATTCGCCGTCGACCAGTTGGCCCATGATGTGCGCGCTCCCTGCGTTTTCTTTCAAGAAATACGTAGGGGAGCTGCCTGTCCCGGCAAACAGGCACCCGCGCGCAGCCCCTCCGGCATGAGCGCACAGCCGGGGCGTGCTAGCTCAGCGCGACCCGAACCTCTGAAGGATCCAGATCAGCAGCATCGCGCCCAGCACCGCGCCGATGAGCCCGGCGAGCGCACCGGTCACCGCGATCAGCCCGCGCAGCACAAGCCCGCCGATGAGCGCGCCGCCCATGCCGAGGGCCACCGTCTGCAGCACGCCAGTCCGCACCTGCATGACTCGCGTGGCAAAGAAGCCCGCCGCGGCGCCGATGATCAGAAGCCAGAGAATGCCCATGCCGTGTCCTCCCGCTATGCGCCGCCCAGCACCGTGCCGGCGGGAACCTTCATGCCGCGCAGGAAGGTCTCCGCATCCTGCGCGCCCTTGCCCGCGCGCTGCGCCCGGGTGATCTGCACCGCGCCCGAGCCGCAGGCGATGACGAAGCCCCCGTCCAGCGCCTCGCCCGGCGCGCCCTCGCCCGGAACCACCCGCGCGCCGAGGAGCTTGACGCGCTCGCCATCCACCATGGTCCAGGCCCCCGGGAAGGGCGCCAGCCCGCGGATTCGCCGCGAGACCTCCTCGGCGGGCAGGCTCCAGTCCAGCACCGCCTCGGCCTTGTCGATCTTCTGCGCATAGGTCACCCCCGCCTCGGGCTGCGGCACTGGCTCCAGCAGGTCCAGCCGCTCGAGCGCGGTGACGATAAGCCGGGCGCCCATCTTGGAGAGCCGGTCATGCAACTCCCCGGTGGTCTCCTCGGCGCCAATGGTGAGCGCCTCGCGCAGCAGCACCGGACCGGTGTCGAGCCCCGCCTCCATCTGCATGATGCACACGCCGGTCTCCGGGTCGCCGGACAGGATCGCCCGGTGGATCGGCGCCGCCCCGCGCCAGCGCGGCAGCAAGGACGCGTGGATATTCAGACAGCCGCGCGCAGGCGCATCGAGGATCGCCTGCGGCAGGATCAGCCCGTAGGCCACGACCACCGCCACATCGGCCTTCAGCGCGGCGAATTCCGCCTGCTCGTCAGCCCCCCGCAGGCTCGCCGGGTGGCGCACCTCCAACCCCAGCGCCTCGGCGCGGGCCTGCACCGGCGAGGGCCGGTCCTTCTTGCCGCGCCCGGCGGGCCGCGGCGGCTGGCTGTAGACCGCGGCGATCTCGTGTCCGGCCCCGACCAGCGACTCGAGCACCGGCACCGAAAAGTCCGGCGTTCCCATGAAGACCATGCGCATCCGCCGCCCCTTTCCTGTTTCCAAAGATACCCCAAGGGTAACGGCTCGCCCGACAGCGCCCGCCCCTTCTTCACTTTGACAAATACGCAAATTCCGCCCTCGCCGCCAGCGCAGCCTCGGACAAGGGCGTGCGTCAGCCGCGCTTCTTGGAGCGGCGGATCAGCATGTCGCGCTTCACCTTACCGAGATGATCGAAATACATCTTGCCGTTCAGGTGATCGACCTGGTGCTGCACCGAAGTCGCCCAGAGCCCGACGAAGTCCTGCTCCTGCATCTCGCCCTCGGCGTTCATGAAGCGCACGGTCACGCCGCGCGGGCGCTCGATCTTGGCCCAGACGCCGGGCAGGTTCGGGCTCGCCTCTTCATGGCTGTTCATCTTCACCGAGGCGTGCAGGATCTCGGGGTTGGCCATGCGGATCGCCTTGCCGCGCTCCTCCGAGGCATCGACCACGGCGAGCCGCAGCATCACCCCGATCTGAGGTGCAGCAAGGCCAACGCCGGGCATCGCCTCCATCGTGTCGATCATGTCGTCCCAGACGCGGCGAATCTCGTCGGTGATCGCCTCGACCGGCGCGCCGGGCGTGCGCAGGCGCTTGTCGGGCCAGGGAATGCAGGGGCGTGCGGTCATTGGCAGCTTCCTTGCGCCAGCGCCTCGTAGTCGGCGACCAGCGCGCTACGCGCCTCGGCGTCGAGGCGGTCAAAATGCACCAGACCGTCCAGATGGTCGTACTCGTGCTGCGCGACGATCGCCTCGGCACCCGCCAGATCGACCTCCTGCACCTCGCCGGTGAGATCGGTATAGGCCAGGCGGATGCGGGCGTGACGCGCGACCTGCGCGGTGACACCGGGGATCGACAGGCAGCCCTCCGGGCCAGTCACCCGCTCGTCCGAGGCCCAGGTGATCTCGGGGTTGATGCAGGCGCGCGGCGTCATCTCGCCGTCCTTCCAGCCCGCGTCCATGACGAAGACCCGCACCATTGCGCCCACCTGCGGCGCGGCGAGGCCGCGGCCGGGGGCATCGTACATGGTCTCGAAAAGATCGCTGACCAGCCCGGCCACATCGGTCACCGAGCCGACCTCGGCGCAGCGCTGCGACAGACGCGGGTCGGGCCAGCGCAGGATCGGCAGCAGGCTCAAATCCGTGCCCTCTCGCGCTTCAGCTTGACCATCTTGCGGGTGATCATCTGGCGCTTGAGCGGCTTGAGGTAGTCGATGAAGAGCTTGCCGTCGAGGTGGTCGATCTCGTGCTGCACGCAGGTCGCCCAGAGACCGTCGAACTCTTCCTTCTGCAGCTTCCCGTCGCGGTCCAGCCATTCGACTTCGACAATCTTCGGCCGCTCGACCTCGGCATATTGCTCGGGGATCGACAGGCAGCCTTCCTCGTAGACGTTGCGTTCGTCCGAGCTGGCGATCACCCGCGGGTTGAACATCACCAGCGGGCGCGGCGTGTCGCCGTCATCGGGGCGCGTGCAATCGAGCACGATCAGCCGTTCCAGCACGCCGATCTGCGGCGCCGCCAGCCCGATGCCCGGCGCGTCATACATAGTCTCGAGCATGTCGTCAGCCAGCACGCGCAGCTCGTCCGACAGGTCGGGCACCGGCGCACAGAGCTTCTTCAGCCGCGGATCGGGGTGGATGAGGATGGGGCGTTTCATGCGCTTCACTTAGGCAAATGCGCGTGAGCGCGCAAGATGCCCGCGCCCCCGCCCCTTGCACTCGGGCGCCAAGCCGCTAGCGTCCGCAGCAGCATTCCGGCAGTTCCAGAGCAGAAAGTGACAGTGAGACCATGAAAGACCTCTTCGACCAACCGATCGACCGCCGCGGCACCGGCTCGGCCAAGTGGGACCTCATGGAGAAGCTCTTCGGCGTGCCGCAGGAGGACGGTCTGGCGATGTGGACCGCCGATTCCGATTATCCCACCGCACCCTGCGTGCGTGACGCGCTGCAGGCGCAGGTCGATCTGGGCGTCTTCGGGTATTTCTCGGCGATGGGGCTCTACACCAGCGCGGTGCAATGGTGGATGAAAGAGCGCCACGGCTGGCACATCGAGCAGGAGTGGATCGTGCCGGTGCACGGGCTGGGCAACGGCGTGGCCATGTGCCTCGACGTTTACACCGCCCCGGGCGACCACGTGGCGATCTTCTCGCCGGTCTACCACGAGTTCGCCGCCAAGATCCGCCGCGCCGACCGCGTGGTCACCGAATGCCCGCTGAAGCGCGAGGGCGACCGCTACGAACTCGACCTCGAGGACGCGCAGGCGCGGCTTACCGGCAAGGAGACCATGCTGATCTGGTGCTCGCCGCAGAACCCCTCGGGCCGGATCTGGACCGCGGACGAGCTGCGCGCAGTTGCCGAGTTTGCCAAGCGCAACAACCTGATGCTGTTGTCGGACGAGGTGCACCACGATCTCGTCTACAAGGGCGAGACCTTCGTGCCGATGGCCGTGGCGGCCCCTGAAAGCGAAGACCGTCTGATCACCCTCACCGCCGCGTCGAAGACCTTCAACATCGCGGGCCAGCGCGTCGGGGCGCTGACCATCAGCGACGCCGGGCTGCGCCAGCGGATGGAGCACCGCCTGACCGCGCTCGACAGCAAGCCCAACGCGCTCGGCCTGATCATGACCGCGGCCGCCTATTCGCCCGAGGGCGCGGAATGGGTCGACGCGCAGATCGCCCATCTCGAGGGCAACCGGGCGCTCTTTGACGAAATGGTCAACGCCATCCCCGGCCTGCGCTCGATGCCGCTGCAGGCGACCTATCTCGCCTGGGTGGACTTCTCGGGCACCGGCATGGACTTCGAGGAGGTCAACGCGCGGGTGCGTGATATCGCCAAGATCGCCGTCAGCCCCGGCCCCTCCTTCGGCACCGGCGGCGAGACCTTCCTGCGGATCAACCTTGCCGCGCCCCGCGCCACCATCGCCGAGGCCGGAAGCCGCCTGCAGAAGGCCTTCGCCGACCTGCAGTGACCCGGATCGGCTGCGGGCGCCGCAGGCGCCGCGCCCCCAGCCGTCTTGATTCCTTCCCTTCTTCTCTTTGAAACTACGCCCGGGGCGCACAAGGGGCAGCGCCCCTCGCCCTACAGGGCGACCGTCAGGCCCGCGGCGGGCGCGACTTGTAGACCGGGATGCCCCAGCCAAAGGCCAGGGCCGAGGCGCGCAGGGCAAAGGTCACCCCGGCGCAGACCAGCGCCGCCGAGAAGGGCGTCAGGCCCAGCCAGCCAGCCGCCAGCAGCGCCAGCGCGCCGCAGAGCGCGCAGGTGGCATAGGGCTCGCCCTGCTTGAGCAGCAGCGGCACCTCGTTGGCCACCACGTCGCGCATCAGCCCGCCGAGGCAGCCCGTCATCACCCCCATCACCAGCACCACGCCCCAGGCCGCGCCCTCGGCCTGCGCGATGGAGCTGCCCGCGGCCACCGCCACCGAAAGCGCCGCGGCATCGAGCCAAAGGATCGCCTTGGCCCGGCTCTCCAGCCGGTGCGCGGTGAAGAAGACCAGCAACGCGGCGGCGCAGGCGATGGCGAGATAGGTGGGCTCGGCGATCCAGAACACCGGGTGGCGGTCGAGCAGCAGATCGCGCGTGGTGCCGCCGCCGACGGCGGTCAGGCAGGCGAGAAAGGCAAAGCCCACCACATCGAGCTGCGACCGGCTGGCGACGAGCGCCCCGGTGAGCGCGAAGATCAGCACCGAAGCATAGTCGAGCAAGACCAGCGGCGACATGGCGTCAGCCCTTGAAGGGCGCCATGCCCGCCCGCGCCAGCTCGTCCGCGCGCTCGTTCTCGGGATGGCCGGCGTGGCCCTTGACCCATTCCCAGGTGACGTCGTGGCGCTTCTGCGCCTCGTCCAGCCGCTGCCAGAGCTCGGCATTCTTCACCGGCTTCTTGGCGGCGGTCTTCCAGCCGTTGCGCTTCCAGCCGTGGATCCAGCCGGTAACGCCGTTCTTCACGTAGGCGCTATCGGTGACGACGGTAATCCTCGACGGGCGCGACAGCGCCTCGAGCGCGCTGATCGCCGCCATCAATTCCATGCGGTTGTTGGTGGTCTCCGCCTCGCCGCCCTTGAGCTCGCGCTCCTTGGCGACGGTCTCGCCCTCCATCGCGCGCATGAGAACGCCCCAGCCACCGGGGCCGGGATTACCGGAGCAGGCTCCGTCGGTATATGCATATAGGTCAGCCATGGGCGAGCACGCTAAGCCATGGCTCGGAGGTGCCGTCAAGCCCGAGCGGCGACGCCCGGCACGCGTCGCTCACAGGAAGGCCTCGACCGACAGGCAGGCGACGACCGCGGCGGTCAGCGGCACGCGCAGCGCCAGCCACCAACGCGGAGTCAGCCCCCAGAGCTGGAAGAAGGCGTCGAGCAGCAGCAGGCCGAGGAAGCCGAAGACGAGGTTCGTCGCCGCCGCCACCGGCCCGCCGCCCACCATGAAAAAGGCCCAGAGCGCGGGCAGCACCGACAGCGCGTAGGCCGTCGCCGCCTTGGCACCGCCAGCCTTGGTCGCGAAGCCCCAGAGCACGCCCGACATGAAGCCGAGGATCACCGTGCCGTACGAGAGCTGCAGGTAGGGCGCAACGAAGCGGCTGCCGAGATGGGCCAGCGACCAATCGTAGAGCGCGCCGTTGAAATGCGTGGCCACCGACCAGAGGAAAGGCAGCAGGCCGGCGAGCGCGAGGATCAGCGGGGCGCGGGGCACGGAACTCATGCGCGGCTCCGCGAATGGGTTGGGCGGGGCATGGTCTCTCCTTCGGCGGGTGCTTGCGCCGCAAGGTTTCCGATTGGCCGCCCGCTGTCAACGCCGCGCACGGAACGCGCGGTGCGGAAGTGTCAGGCCGGCACGCGCAGCACGCGCGGCACCTTGAACTCGACGTTCTCCTGCGCGGTCTCGACCTTCTCGACGGTCATGTCGTAGCGCGCGCCGAAGGCGGCAACCACCTCGTCGATCAGCACCTCGGGGGCCGAGGCTCCGGCGGTCACGCCCACCGCGCGGATGCCCTCGAGCGCGCGCCAGTCGATGTCCTCGGCGCGTTGGACCAGCTGGGCGTAGCTGCAGCCCGCCTTGCGCGCCACCTCGACCAGCCGCTTGGAGTTCGAGGAATTTGGCGCCCCCACGACCAACAGCGCGTCGCAACCGGGGGCGATCGCCTTCACCGCCTCCTGGCGGTTGGTGGTGGCGTAGCAGATGTCTTCCTTGTGCGGACCGACGATGGCGGGGAAGCGGGCGCGCAGCGCCGCAACGATGTCCACCGTGTCGTCGACCGACAGCGTGGTCTGGGTGACGAAGGCAAGACGTTCGGGATCACGAACCTCGACCTCGGCCACATCCGCGACGGTCTCGACCAGCCGCACTTCGCCCTCGGGGAGCTGCCCCATGGTGCCGACGGTCTCCGGGTGCCCCTCGTGGCCGATCATGATCATCTGCAGGCCGTTGTCGTGGTGACGGGCGGCCTCGATGTGCACCTTCGAAACCAAGGGGCAGGTGGCATCGACGTAGACCATCTCGCGCCGCGCCGCCTCGGCGGGCACCGCCTTGGGCACGCCGTGGGCGGAAAAGATCACCGGACGGTCGGGCGGGCAGTCCTCGAGTTCCTCGACAAAGACCGCGCCCTTGTCACGCAGCCCGTCGACGACGAACTTGTTGTGCACGATCTCGTGCCGCACGTAGACCGGCGCGCCCCATTTCTCGAGCGCCATCTCGACGATCTTGATCGCCCGGTCGACGCCGGCGCAGAACCCGCGCGGCGCGGCGAGATAGAGGGTGAGAGGGGCTTTGGTCATGGCTTTGGTCACCGGTGCGTCTCCTGTTGTCCCAGACCTAGTGGCTCTGCGGGCGCGGGTCCAGAGGCTCAGCCCAGGGTCGCAGCGGTCAACCAGGCCAGTATGATATAACGCCCGGTCTTTGCCACGGCGACAAGCAGCACGAAGAGCCAGAGCGGGGTGCGCATGATTCCCGCGACCACGGTGAAGCCATCGCCCAGCGGTGCCCAGCTCAGCAGCAGCGACCAGATACCCCATTTGGCGTACCAGCGCTGCGCCCGCTCGAGCTGAGCCTCGGTGACGGGAAACCAGCGACGATGGCGGAAATGCTCGAGCCCGGCGCCAAGCGCGTAATTGACCACAGAGCCGAGCGTGTTGCCGATGCTCGCCACGAGCACCAGTGCCCAGATCGGCAGGTTCGAGCCGAGTTGTAAGCCGACGAAGATAAGTTCCGACTGGAACGGCAGGATTGTCGCGGCTCCGAAAGCCGCGACGAAGAGGCCGCCGTAACTGGCAGCCTCACCTAGCATGATCGGCGGACCTCATCCCCATAAGATCCGCCAGTCTTGGAAGGCACCAAGGGATCAGTTCCCGTTGGCGACCTCGAAATTGCGCTCCGCCTGTTGTTCACGCGGAGGGCGGCCGATCACTTCGCGCAGCTCGTCGAGCTCGATGAAGTTGTCGGCCTGGCGGCGCAGCTCGTCCGCGATCATCGGCGGCTGGCTGCGGATCGTCGAGACGACCGAGACCCTAACGCCTTGACGCTGCAGGCTTTCGATCAGCGGCCGGAAGTCCCCATCCCCAGAGAACAGCACGATGTGATCGACGCGCGGCGCCAGTTCCATGGCATCGACGGTCAGCTCGATGTCCATGTTTCCCTTCACCTTACGGCGGCCCTGCGCGTCGGTATATTCCTTCGCGGGCTTGGTCACCATGGTGAAGCCGTTGTAGTGCAGCCAGTCCACGAGCGGGCGGATCGGCGAGTATTCGTCATTTTCGAGAAGTGCCGTGTAATAGAATGCGCGCACCATCTTGCCGCGACGCACGAATTCTTGTCTGAGCAGCTTGTAGTCGATGTCGAAGCCGAGGGCTTTGGCGGCTGCGTACAGGTTCGACCCGTCGATGAACAGCGCCAACCGTTCGTCCTTGTAAAACATCAAATGTCCTTTCGAGCAATCAGGGCGCCGGATCCGTGAGTGGAAAAAATGGAATAAAGGGGCACCCGCCTTGAGAGTAAGCGTTTCAGGCAGCTTTTCAAGCAGCGCAATATATGCAGAAGGATAGTGTAAGGATGGGTTTACCTAAGAGTTTCCTGATTGCCCTGGGGTCAAACCTGCCTTCGGAGGTCGGCACCCCGCTACAAACTCTGGAGGCCGCACTGGCGGCGCTCGCGCGCGAGGGATATTCCGTAGAGAAGGTCAGCAGGTTCTACGCAACACCTTGTTTTCCTGCGGGACTCGGACCCGATTACTGCAACGCCTGCGCGATGCTGGACGGCCCTTCGGATCCCGCTTTGTTGCTTGCTGCGCTGCACCGGGTGGAGGCACAGTTCGGCCGCGAAAGAGAGCGCCGCTGGGGCAGCCGGACGCTCGACCTCGATCTTCTCGCCGCTGGCGAAACTGTGATGCCGAATGAGGCAGCCCAGACGCGCTGGCGGACCCTTGCCATGGAGAAGCAAACCGAGGTGTCGCCGCCCGAGCTGATTCTTCCGCATCCGCGGTTGCAGGACCGGGCATTTGTCCTTGTTCCCCTTTGCGATATTGCCGCTGATTGGCGTCACCCGCTCCTCGGGCGCACCGCGCGCGAACTGTGCGACGCACTGCCCGAGCAGGCCCGCGCCGAGGTCGTCCCAATGTGATCGAAGGAGTGACTGACGGGCGGCGATGGAACGCCGCGTTTGCGCTTGTCAATCCAGAAGCATCGCGGTAGGAGTCTCATTTCTTACGGTCAACCGAAGGTGAAACGCTCATGGCCCGCGTCACGGTAGAAGACTGCGTCGACAAGGTTCCCAACCGCTTCGAGCTGGTGATGCTCGCGTCCCATCGGGCGCGCGAAGTGGCTTCGGGTGCGCCGATCACCGTCGATCGCGACAACGACAAGAACCCGGTGGTCGCCCTGCGCGAAATCGCCGAGGAAACCCAGTCCGCCGACGAGCTGCGCGAGCGCCTGATCGAGTCGCACCAGACCCAGATCGAGGTCGACGAGCCCGAAGAGGACAGCATGGCGCTTCTCATGGGTGCCGAGCAGGACAAGCCCGCAGACGACGACATGTCGGAAGAGAAGCTCCTGCGCGCCCTGATGGAAGCGCAAGGAGAGAGCTGAGAGGCTCGCTTGTAGCGGGCCAGCGTAAGGATGGGCGCCCATGATCGCGGCGGAAGACCTTGTTGCCCTGGTCCGCAACTACAACCCGAAGACCAACGAGAAGCTGATCCGCGAGGCCTATGATTACGGCCTGCGGATGCATGAGGGGCAGTATCGCCATTCGGGCGAGCTGTACTTCACCCATCCCGTTGCGGTTGCCGCGATCCTGACCGAGCAGCAACTGGATGACGCAACCATCGTCACCGCCCTGCTGCACGACACGATCGAGGACACCCGCGCCTCGTACCAGGATGTCGCGGACCGGTTCGGAACCGAGGTGGCGGATCTGGTCGACGGGGTCACCAAGCTGACCAACCTGCAGCTCTCCTCGTCCGAGACCAAGCAGGCCGAAAACTTCCGCAAGCTCTTCATGGCGATGTCCCGCGACTTGCGGGTGATTCTGGTGAAGCTCGCCGACCGACTGCACAATATGCGCACGATCAAGGCCATGCGCCCTGAGAAGCAGGTGCAGAAGGCGCGCGAGACCATGGACATCTACGCGCCGCTGGCCGGCCGCATGGGCATGCAGTGGATGCGCGAAGAACTCGAGGACCTGGCCTTCCGGGTGCTCAACCCCGAGGGGCGCGCCTCGATCATCCGCCGCTTCATCAACCTGCAGAAGGAAGCCGGCGACGTGATCCACCGGATCACCGGCGACATGCGGCAAGAGCTGGAAGAGGCGCAGATCGAGGCCGAGGTCTTCGGCCGCGCCAAGAAGCCCTATTCGATCTGGCGCAAGATGCAGGAAAAGGGCATGGGCTTCTCGCGCCTTTCGGACATCTACGGTTTCCGGGTGATCACCCGCTCCGAGATGGATTGCTACCGCGCACTCGGGGTAATCCACCAGCGCTGGCGCTCGGTCCCCGGTCGCTTCAAGGACTACATCAGCCAGCCGAAATCCAACGGCTACCGCTCGATCCACACCACCGTCTCGGGCCGCGACGGCAAGCGCGTCGAGGTGCAGATCCGCACCCGGCAGATGCACGACGTGGCCGAGACCGGCGTTGCCGCGCATTGGTCCTACCGGGATGGCGTGCGCTCCGAGAACCCCTTTGCCGTCGATCCCGCCAAGTGGATCTCCTCGCTCACCGAACAGTTTGATGCCGAGGAGGATCACGACGAGTTCCTCGAGGCGGTGAAGCTCGAGATGTATTCGGACAAGGTGTTCTGCTTCACGCCCAAGGGCGACGTGGTGAAGCTGCCGCGCGGCGCCACGCCGCTCGATTACGCCTATGCCATCCACACCCGCATCGGCTCGGCTTGCGTCGGCGCCAAGGTCGACGGCATCCGCGTGCCGCTCTGGACCCGGCTGAAAAATGGCCAGTCGGTCGAGATCATCACCGCCGAGGGGCAGACCCCGCAGGCAACTTGGCTCGACATCGCCACCACCGGCAAGGCACGCAGCGCCATCCGCCGCGCCCTGCGCGAGGCCGGTCGTGGCCGCTTCATCAAGCTCGGACAGGAACTGGCGCGCTCCGCCTTCGAACACGTCGGCAAGAAATCCACCGACAAAGTGCTGGAAAAGGCGGCCAAGACGCTCCGACTCGAGGGGGCGGACGAAGTGCTCGCCCGCCTTGGTAGCGCGGAATTGACCACCCGCGAGGTGGTGCACGCGGTCTATCCCGACCTTACGCCGTCCGACGCCCATGAGGTCGAGATGCAGCGCGCGGTGATCGGCCTCGAGCCAGGCACCGGCTTCACCCGGGCGCGCTGCTGTCAGCCGCTGCCGGGCGAGCGGATCGTCGGCATTACCAAGCGCGGCAAGGGCGTCTTCGTACATGCCATCGACTGCGAAGCTTTGGCCAAATACGAGGAACAGCCCGAGCGCTGGGTTGACCTGCACTGGGCCGAGGGCACGCACCCCGCGGCCTATGACATGAGCCTTGACCTCACGGTCGGCAACGATGCCGGGGTGTTGGGGCGCATTTGCACCTTGATCGGCGAGCGCGGGGCCAATATCTCGGACCTGCACTTCATCGACCGGAAACCGGATTTCTTCAGACTCCAGATAGACGTGGAACTGAGAGACGCCGAGCACCTCCATTCGGTGATGTCTGCACTCGAAGCCGAAAGCGACGTGGCCTCGGTCAGCCGTCACCGCGATACCTCCCTGGCGGCCGTGCCTGCCGCTGCGGAATAGAGACAAAGGGGAAAGGCGCCATTGGTCTTCAAGCGGCGCGACAAACGGCCAGTCTGGAGGGCCGTGCTCGAATTCTTCTGGCCGCGTGGCGGCTGGGGGCGCGCCGCCCGTTATGTCCAATATCGCCTGCACCGGCTTCCCGATTCGCCTGAGACGATCGCCCGTGGCATCTTTGCCGGGGTCTTCACCACCTTCACCCCGCTCTATGGGCTACATTTCGTGGTGGCCGCCGCGCTCGCCTGGCTGGTGCGGGGCAATATCCTAGCCTCGTTGCTCGGCACCTTCTTCGGCAACCCGCTGACCTACGTTCCGATCGGCATTGTCTCGCTGGAACTGGGGTATTTCCTGCTCGGCATCGACCGCCGCTCGCCGCATCACGCCTCGCTGCTCGACAAGTTCGCCTACGCGGGCCAAGACCTCTGGCACAACGTCTGCGCGGTCTTCACCGGGGACCCGGCGGACTGGACCAACCTGCGGATCTTCTTTCACGAGGTCTTTTACCCCTACCTGATCGGCGGCATCCTTCCCGGCATCATTTCCGGGCTGGTGGCCTATTACCTTTCGGTGCCGGTGATCCGCGCCTACCAGAACCGCCGCCGCGGCGCGCTGAAGAAAAAGCTCGCTGCTTTGAAAAAGAAGCAGAAAGCGGCTGACGAGGGCGGCGCGCCGGACTAGGGTCCGGCGCGAAGAGACCCCTATCGTCGCCCGGAGGACACGCGATGACCCCCTATGCCGGCCGCCTGAGACTTGGCGTCAACATCGACCACGTCGCCACCGTGCGCAATGCCCGCGGCAGCGCCTATCCCGACCCCCTGCGCGCCGCCAGGATCGCCGAGGAGGCCGGGGCCGACGGCATCACCGCGCACCTGCGCGAAGACCGCCGCCACATCTCTGACGCCGACATCGACGGGCTGATGGGCGCGCTTTCGGTGCCGCTGAACTTCGAGATGGCCGCCACCGACGAGATGCAGGCCATCGCGCTGCGCCATAAGCCGCACGCGGTCTGCATCGTCCCCGAGAAGCGCGAGGAGCGCACCACCGAGGGCGGGCTCGAGGTGGCGCGCGAAGAGAACCGGCTGGCGCATTTCATCGCGCCCCTGCGCGAGGTGGGCTGCCGGGTGTCGATTTTCATCGCTCCCGACAAGCCGCAGATCGAGGCCGCGCATCGCATCGGCGCGCAGGTGATCGAGCTGCACACCGGCGCCTATTGCGACCTGCACGCCGAAGGCAGGTTCGACGAGCGCGACGCCGAGCTCGAACGCCTGCGCGAGATGGCCGCCTTCGCCCATGCGCTGGGGCTCGAGGTGCACGCCGGCCACGGGCTGACCTACGACACGGTGCAGCCCATCGCTGCCTTCCCCGAGGTCGTCGAGCTCAACATCGGCCATTTCCTCATCGGCGAGGCGATTTTCCTCGGGCTCGGCCCGGCGATCGCCGAGATGCGCCGCCTGATGGACGAGGCGCGGGCGTAACCGCCCGCGACCCCGGAGACCACGGATGATCCTCGGAATCGGCACCGACCTTGCGAATATCGAGCGCATCGAGGCGACACTCGCGCGCTTCGGTGACCGTTTCCGGAACCGCGTCTTCACCGAGACCGAGCAACGCAAGGCCGAGCGCCGCAAGGACGTGGCGGGCACCTATGCCAAACGCTGGGCGGCCAAGGAGGCCTGCTCCAAGGCGCTCGGCACCGGGCTGCGCATGGGCATTTCGTGGAAGGACATGGCGGTGAGCAACCTGCCGACGGGCCAGCCCGTCATGCAGGTGACCGGCTGGGCGAAGGAGCGGCTCGCGCTGATGACCCCGCCGGACCATGAGGCGATCATTCACGTGACGCTGACCGACGATCACCCCTGGGCGCAGGCCTTCGTGGTGATCGAGGCGAGACCGCTGAAAACCCCGATCACATCGGGGTAACGCCCGAGCAAAACCCTTCGACGAGTTTTGCAAATCTCTCCGAAGAGATTTGCCCGGCCTTTGCGCCGCCTTGACACTCTCCCCGCCCCCGCCCATGAAGCCTAGGAACCGAGGCACATCGAGGCACAGGGGCGGGTTTTCATGGCAAAAGAAGAGAAATCGGGCGGGATCTGGGAAACCGTCAAGACGGTGTTCTGGGCGCTGGTCATCGCGGGCGTCTTCCGCACGCTGTTCTTCCAGCCCTTCTGGATTCCCTCGGGCTCGATGAAGGACACGCTGCTGATCGGCGACTTCCTCTTCGTCAACAAGATGACCTACGGCTATTCCTATGCCTCCTGCCCGTCGATCCGCCTGAACTCCTTCGGCATCGACATCGACGCCAAGGATATCTGCGGCTTTCTCGACGGCGACAACACCCGGCTCTTCGGCTCTGAACCCGAGCGCGGCGACGTGGTGGTCTTCCGTCACCCGGTCAACGGCACGGACTTCATCAAGCGGGTGATCGGCCTGCCGGGCGACCAGATCCAAGTCAAGCAGGGGCTGCTCCACATCAACGGCACCCCGGTCGAGGTCGAGGCCAATGGCACCTTCACCGAGACTGCCGAACCGCAGGGGCCACAGGGGCTGCGCCCGCGCTGCGAGAACGGCCCCGTGGGCACCGGCGGCGTCTGCGAGAAATCGCGCTGGACCGAAACGCTGCCGAACGGCGTGAAGCATGATATCCTCAACATCGCCATGCAGGGGTCGGACAACACGCCGATCTACACCGTTCCCGAGGGTCACTTCTTCATGATGGGCGACAACCGCGACAACTCCGCCGACAGCCGTGTGCCCAACGCCGCGGGAGGCGTCGGCTTCGTGCCCTTCGAGAATATCATCGGCAAGGCAACCCGGGTGATGTTCTCCTCGTCCGGCCGGTCGATGCTGTTCTTCTGGACCTGGCGGTCGGATCGGTTCTTCCACAAGATCACATGAAGCGTTCTGCAGAAATAGAAGCACTGGAGCAGCGGCTGGGGCATCGGTTCGACCGGCCCGAGCTGCTGCGGCGCGCGCTGACCCATTCGTCGATGTCCGGCCCCGGCCGCGAGGACAACCAGCGGCTCGAATTCCTCGGTGATCGCGTGCTCGGCCTCGTCATGGCCGAGGCGCTGCTGTCCGAGGACCGCAAGGCCAGCGAGGGTCAGCTCGCGCCGCGCTTCAACGCGCTGGTGCGCAAGGAAGCCTGCGCCGAGGTCGCGCGCGAGGTCGACATCGGCGCCGCGCTGAAGCTCGGCCGCTCCGAGATGATGTCGGGTGGCCGGCGCAAGCAGGCGCTGCTTGGCGATGCCATGGAGGCGGTGATCGCGGCGGTCTACCTCGATGGTGGCTTCGAGGTGGCGCAGAACATGATCCTGCGGCTCTGGGGCGCGCGTGTCTCGACCGTCGAGCAGGACGCGCGCGATCCCAAGACCTCGCTGCAGGAATGGGCGCAGGCGCGCGGCATGACCCCGCCCGCCTACGTCGAGACCGCCCGCTCCGGCCCCGACCACGCGCCTGTCTTCACCATCGAGGTGCGGCTCGCCTCCGGCCAGAAAGCCGAGGCCACCGCCGGCTCGAAACGCAAGGCCGAGCAGGAGGCCGCCGCGTCGCTGCTGGCACAAGTCTCCGAAAATGGCTGACACCGCCGCGCCGCGGATGAGCGCGAACGCGACCGGCGCCGGCTTCATGGTGCTGGCGATGACGCTTTTCGCCATCGAGGACGCGCTGTTCAAATCCGTCGCCCCCGGCCTGCCACCGGGCGAGGCAACGCTGATCTTCGGCCTGACCGGCGTCACGCTCTACACCCTGATGACCCTGCGCGCAGGAGAGGCGGTGCTGCACCCGGCAATGCTGCGCCCCAGCCTGCTGCTGCGCACGCTCTTCGAGATCATGGGACGGCTCTTCTTCGCGCTGTCGCTGGCCTACACGCCGCTGTCCGTGACATCTTCGATCCTGCAGGCGGCGCCCTTGGTGGTCACCGCCGGGGCAGCGCTGCTGCTGGGCGAGAAGGTCGGCCCGCGCCGCTGGGCCGCCATGGCGGTGGGCTTCATCGGTGTGCTGCTGATCGTGCGCCCGACGCCAGAGGCGTTCCGGCTCGACGCGCTGCTGTCGATCGCGGCGATGTTCGGCTTTGCCATGCGCGACCTTTTCACCCGGGCCGCACCGCCCGCGGTCTCGGCGAAGCAGCTTGGCATCCTCGGCTTCGCCGTGGTCACCCTCGCGGGCCTCTTGCTGCTGCCCTTCGATCCCGCGCCGCCGCGCCTTCCGCAGGGCTCCGAGCTGCTGCGCCTGCTGGCCACCGGACTTGTCGGGGTCTGCGCCTATACCGCGCTCACCCGCGCCATGCGCAGCGGCGAGGTCTCGGTGGTCGCCCCCTTCCGCTACTCGCGGCTGCTAGTGGCGCTGGTCTTCGCCTATCTTCTTTTCGGCGAGCGCCCGGATCTCTGGACCCTTGCAGGAGCGCTGCTGATTGTCGTGTCGGGATGCTATACGCTGATCCGCAGCGGCCGCTCTGGCCCCGCGCCGCAAAAGCCTGTAAGGGCCACGGATCGTCAGTAACGGGAACGCCCCAATGACCACACGTGCCGGATTCATCGCCCTCATCGGCGAGCCCAACGCGGGCAAGTCGACGCTCACCAACCGCATGGTGGGCGCCAAGGTGTCGATCGTCACCCACAAGGTGCAGACCACCCGCACCCGCATCCGCGGCGTGGCCATGGAGGGCGAGAGCCAGCTGGTCTTCGTCGACACGCCCGGTCTGTTCCAGCCGCGCCGCCGGCTCGACCGCGCCATGGTCGCGGCGGCCTGGGGCGGGGCCTCGGATGCCGACATCATCGTGCTGCTGATCGAGGCGCACCGCGGCATGACCGATGGCGTGAAGCGCATCCTGGATGGGCTGCGGGACCTGCCGCGCGGCCGCAAGGTGGCGCTGGCGATCAACAAGATCGACCGGGTCAAGGCCGAGGACCTGCTGGCGCTGACCCAGAAGATGAACGAGGCCTACGCCTTCGCCGAAACCTTCATGATCTCGGCCGAGCGCGGCCATGGCGTCGACGCGCTGCGCAAGTGGCTGGCGGAACAGGTGCCCGAGAGCCCCTGGCTCTACCCCGAGGACCAGATCGCCGACCTGCCGATGCGCATGATCGCCGCCGAGATGACCCGCGAGAAGCTGACGCTTCGCCTGCACCAGGAACTGCCCTACCAGCTGACGGTCGAAACCGAGCAGTGGGAAGAGCGCGAGGACGGCTCGGCCCGCATCGACCAGATCATCTACGTCACCCGGGACGGCCACAAGGGCATCGTGCTCGGCAAGAAGGGCGAGACGATCAAGTCAGTCAGCCAGGCCTCGCGCGCCGAGCTCGAGGAATTCCTCGGCCGCAAGGTGCACCTCTTCCTGCAGGTGAAGGTCCGCGAGAACTGGCTGGAAGAGGCCGAGCGCTATTCCGAGATGGGCCTCGAGTTCAAGGACGGCAATGCCTGAGCCTCGGCTCGCCACCCACGTCTGGGTCGGCGCCTACCTGCGGCGGCTCTCGCTCCTGGACATCCCCGCCTATGTGACCGCCCATGGCGACGACACCGCCGGGGCGGTGATCGTCAAGCTCGCGACGCTCGACGGCAAGGCCGTGGCCTTCAGCCGCGAATGGGATTTGATGACCGGCGCCCGCCGGTGGGCCACGCTCGCCGAGGGGCCGGAACACGAGGTTGACGCGCGCGTCTCGAAGCAACGCGACTTCGACCCCGATCTCTGGGTCATTGAGCTTGAGGACCGTCAGGGGCGCCATCTGCTGGACGAGATGGACGGCTGAGCAGCCGTCCCAGCATCACCACCCCCAGACCGCCGAGCCAAAAGCTCACGCCCAGCGCCACGCACCAAAGGCCGACGCCGGACCAGCCGATCTCATGCGGGTCGATGAAGAAATACGGGTGACTCCCGTCGAGCTCGCCACGGATCAGCGCGTAGCTGACATAGATCAGCGGCCAGAGCAGCCACCAGAGCGCGTGCCGCGGCATCAGCCCGTCCTTCGGCGCCAGCGCCAGCCACCAGAGCCCGACGGCGATCGGCACGAAGGTGTGCACCGCCATGTCCGACCACCAGCGGATCCCGTCCAGCGGCCGCGCCAGCAGACCGTGGTAGACGATGGCGACGATGAGGATCCACAGAGCGACCGCGGCCAACCACCACGGCGGGCTCCGGTGCCCCGCCGCGATGCCGGCGAAGGTCACCGCGACCATCAGGTTGGTCAGGATGGTGAAGTAGCGCCCCAGCCGCCAGAGCTCTTGCCAGACCTCGTGATCCGGCCTGCGCACGAGCCCCACGTAGACCTGCAACCACAGTGCCCCCAAGGCGAGCAGGGCAATCAGCAGGGCGGTGAAGCGGTGAGTCTGGGTCATGGCATCTCCCGGGCCGACCATCCTACTTCAGGACGACGTTTATTGCGAGGCCAAGCAATGGGCGGCTCACACGGCGGTGTCCGCGTGCGAGCAGGCCGCCCCCCACCACCGGTCCATGCAATCGGCAGGCGGCCATGGAAGGCTCTGTGCCAACGCCCCCGCCCGCGCCCCTTGCCCCCACCCTCGCAAACTCCGAAAGTGCGCGCATGGAATGGCGCGACACCGGCATCCTTCTGACCTCGCGCAGGCACGGCGAAAGCTCGGCTATCCTCGAGGTCTTCACCCCCGGGCACGGGCGGCACATGGGCGTGCTGCGCGGCGGTGCCTCGCGCCGTGTCGCCCCCTTGCTGCAGCCAGGCGCGCAGCTCGACCTGACCTGGAAGGCGCGGCTCGAAGACCACATGGGCAGCTTCACCGCCGAGCCGCAGCGCTCGCGGGCCGCCAATGCGCTGGCGGACCGGCTGTCGCTGGCGGGGCTCAACGCGGTCTGTGCCCTGCTCGCCTTCTCGCTGCCCGAGCGCGAGGCGCACCCCAGGCTCTACGCCCGCACCGAGGCGCTGCTCGACCTGCTGCCCGAGCGTGAGCTCTGGCCCCTCGCCTATCTCCGCTGGGAAATGGCGCTGCTCGACGAGATGGGCTTCGGGCTCGATCTCTCGGCCTGCGCGGTGCGCGGCACCAACGAGGAGCTTTGTTTCGTCTCGCCGCGCACCGGCCGTGCCGTCTCGCGCCAAGCCGCAGGGGAATGGGCCGACCGGCTGCTGCCCCTGCCCGACATTCTGAAGGGCGAAGGCCCCGGCGGCGATGGCGAGATCCTCGAGGCGCTGCGCACGACGGGACACTTTCTCGAGCGCCACATGGCGCCCGCGCTGCGCGACAGGCCCCTGCCGCAGGCCCGCGCCGCCTATGTCGAGAGATTTCGTCGCAGCACCGTGTGAGCTCTCCCGCGTGAGGCGTCTTTCCCCTCCTGAAAAAGCGCGCTACGTAAGTCGCATGCGCTGGAACCTGCCAAATATCCTCACCGCCCTCCGCCTGATCGCCGCACCCGGCGTGGCGGTGATGTTCCTGTACTTCTCGCGGCCGCTCGCCGACTGGTTCGCGCTGCTGCTCTTCGTCGGGGCCGCCGTCACCGACTGGTTCGACGGCTACCTTGCCCGCCTCTGGGGACAGGAAAGCAAGATCGGCGCCATGCTCGATCCCATCGCAGACAAGGCGATGGTGGTGATCGCGCTGATGGTGATCGTCGGCTATTCGTCGATGTCACCCTGGCTGGTGCTGCCCGCCACGATGATTCTCTTCCGCGAGGTGTTCGTCTCGGGGCTGCGCGAGTATCTCGGCGACACCGCGGGCACGCTCAAGGTGACCAAGCTGGCGAAGTGGAAAACCACCTTCCAGATGATCGCCATCGCCACGCTCTTTTCACAGGGCGTCTTCGAGCATTACCTTGCTCTCAGCGTCGAGGCGCTGGACCGGCAGACCGTGGCCCAGGCGCTCGACAGCGGCGGCGCCGATCCGCACGGGCTGCGCTGGCAAGAGACCGGGATGATCTGGACCGGGCACCTTGGCCTGACGCTGCTGTGGATCGCCGCCGCGCTGACACTGATCACCGGCTGGGACTACTTCGTGAAGGCCCTGCCGTTCCTGAAGGACGAGAAGTGATGGATCTGCTCTATTTCGCCTGGGTGCGCGAGCGCATCGGCCTGCCGAAGGAGCGCTACGAGACCGAAGCCGCCACGGTCAACGATCTTATTGAGGAGTTGCGTGGCCGCGAGGAGCGCTATGCCATGGCCTTCTCCGATCTTTCGGCCCTGCGCGTGGCCTTGGACCAGGAACTCTCCGAGTTCGACGCACCGCTTGCCGGCGTGCGCGAAGTCGCCTTTTTCCCGCCGATGACCGGGGGCTGAGACCATGTCGATCCGGGTGGTCGTGCAGGAAGAACCCTTCGACTTCGGTGCCGAGGCCGACACCTTCGCCGCGGGCCGCACCGACATGGGCGCCGTGGTGACCTTTACCGGCGTGGTGCGCGACGTCTCGGGCACGCTTGAGACGATGGAAATCGAGCACTACCCCGGCATGACCCAGAAGGCGCTCGAGGCGATCGCCGCCGAGGCCGAGGCACGCTGGGATCTCGGCGAGGTTCTGGTGATCCACCGCTACGGCCGCATGGGTCCGGGCGAGCGCATCATGATGGTCGCCACAGCCTCAAAGCATCGCGGCCATGCCTTCGAGGCCGCCGAGTACCTGATGGACTACCTCAAGTCCCGAGCGCCCTTCTGGAAGAAGGAAAGCGGCAGCGGCGGCACCTCCTGGGTGGCCGCCAAGGACGAGGACGAGGACGCGCTGTCGCGCTGGTGAGCGCCTCTTGCTATGCACCACTGTCCTCTTGTCGCGCTTGAGCCACGGCACGCGTGGTCATATGATATGACCAATTCCCGCCTGTCAGGACCCATTCATGCCCTTCCGCCCCGTGCAGTCCGAGAAACTATCCAGCGCCGTGGTGCGGCAGATCGAAGAGCTGATCCTGCGCGGCATCCTGCGACCGGGCGAGCGCCTTCCTGCCGAGCGCGAGCTGTCGGAACGGCTGGGCGTGTCGCGCCCAAGCCTGCGCGAGGCGGTGGCAGACCTGCAGGACCGCGGCCTCTTGGAGACCCGGGCCGGGGCCGGTATCTTCGTCACCGAGGTACTCGGATCGGCATTTTCCGACGCATTGATCCAGCTCTTTTCCAAACATGACGAAGCTGTGTTTGACTACCTCAGCTTCCGCCGGGACATGGAGGGTCTGGCGGCGGAGCGCGCGGCGCTGCAGGGGACGCCCTCGGATCTGAAGGTCATCGAGGCGCTCTTCGCAAAGATGGAAGCGGCGCATATGAAGCGCAACCCGGCCGAGGAAGCGCGGCTCGACGCCGACTTCCACCTCGCGATCATCGAGGCCAGCCACAACGTCATCATGCTGCACATGATGCGCTCGATGTATCAGCTGCTGCGCGAGGGAGTCTTCTACAACCGCTCGATCATGTTCAAGCAGCGCACCACCCGCGAGGCCCTGCTCGAGCAACACCGCGCCATCAACGCCGCGCTCCAGGCGCGCGACCCGGCGGGCGCAAAGGCGGCGGTGCAGGCGCACCTCGGCTACGTCGAGGCGGCGCTGATCGCCGACCGCAAGGCCGAGCGCGACGAGGACGTGGCCCGGCAGCGCTTCGACCGGGTGACCGGGCGGGGCTGAGGCACGCAAGGTGGCGCTGCCCCTCTTGGCCTGCGGCCAATTCACCCCCCAGCGTATTTTGACAGAGAAGAAGGCCCGGGGACGGAGACCGCTCAACTGATCGGGGTCGGAGCGCCGGTGGCCATGTTGGTGCCGATGTAGGGCTTGTGGCTGCCCTTCCACGCGCCGAAGCCGCCCTCCATATGCGCGACTCGCGCGAGACCGGCAGCGATGGCAGCGCGGGCGACCCGCTCGGAACGCGCGCCCGAACCGCAGTGGAAGACGATCCGCTTCTCGCCCTGCCCCGGCAGCTTCTCGGGCTTGAAGAAGGCCATGGGCATCAGCAGCGCGCCCTCGATGTGCTCGAACATGTATTCCTGCGGCGTGCGCACGTCGATCAGCACGATCTCGTTGCGATCAAAGGCCTCGGCGACCTCGTCGACGGACCACGTCTCCAGCAGGGCGGCGCCCACTTCCTCGGTCTTCATCGTTCGGCTCCTTTCATATATCGAAATTGCGATCTTTTATCACATGTGGGCTCGCCCGCCGCCTTGGCAAGAGCGGCGCGGCACTGCGCCGCCGGGAATGTGAATAGCCGCCCGATTTCCGGCGGCATGCCACACGCGGATCGGCTAGAGTCGGACCATGCTGTTTGCCCTTCCTGACCCCGACAAGCTCTACCGGGCGCTGCTCGACCGCGACCCGTCCTACGATGGCCGGGCCTTTGTCTGCGTCGCCTCGACCGGCATCTTCTGCCGGCTGACCTGCCCGGCGCGCAAACCGCTGCGCGCGAACTGCACCTTCCACGAGACCGTGGGGGAGTGCATCGCCGCCGGTTTCCGCCCGTGCAAGCGTTGCCATCCGCTGAACCCCATGGCCCAGAGCGACCCGGTGATCGCGCGGTTGCTGGACGCGCTGGAGGCGCGCCCCGCCTTCCGCTGGTCCGAGCCGGATCTCGTCGCGATGGGACTCGATCCCTCGACCGTGCGGCGCGCTTTCAAGCGGCAGTTCGGCATGACTTTCCTCGAAATGGCCCGGCAGCGGCGGCTGCGCGAGGGATTCACCGCGCTGGCCTCGGGCGCGCCGGTGATCGAGGCGCAGCTCGATGCGGGCTTCGAGAGCGCCTCAGCCTTCCGCGCGGGATTTGCCCGGGCGCTCGGCGTGGCGCCGGGGGCCTTGAAAGCCGATGCACTCCTGCGGGCGGACTGGATCGCCACGCCGCTCGGCGACATGGTCTCGGTCTGCTCGAAGAGCCACCTGCACCTGCTGGAGTTCATGGACCGCAAGGCGCTGCCACGCGAGCTCGAAAAGCTGCGCAAGGGCGCGGGCGGCGAGATCGGGGTCGGAAGGTTCGCGCCGTCCGATCAGATCCGCGCGGAGCTGGCGCGCTTCTTTGCCGGGGAGAGCGCGCAGTTCGACACGCCGCTGGCGCTGCATGGCTCGGAGTTCACCACCGCGGTCTGGCGCGCCCTGCGCGAGATCCCGGCGGGCGAGACGCGCAGCTACGGCGCTCTGGCGCAGGCGCTGGGGCGGCCCTCTGCGGTGCGGGCGGTGGCGCAGGCCAATGGTGCCAACCAGATCGCGCTGGTAATCCCCTGCCACCGGGTGATCGGTGCGGACGGGTCGCTCACCGGCTACGGCGGCGGGCTCTGGCGCAAGCAGCGGCTCTTGGAAATCGAGCGGGGCCATCTCGGGGGCTGAAGGCTTGCGCGCTGGCGCGGCGCGGCTTACCCCTCTGGCATGCGCATTCTCGAGAATATCATCAGCGACCGCGGCTCGAAATACGCGGTCTCGGGCGGACCTTGCACTTCGGAGCAAGAGGCCAAGGCCTTTCTCAAGGAGCTCAAGCGCAACAAAAGATTCGCCAAGGCAACGCACAACACCTGGGGCCTTCTGACCGACGAGGCGCCGATCAAGAACGACGATGGCGAGAGCGGCGCGGGAATGGTGATCCTGCGGATGCTGGAGCGCGAGGAGGTGCGCAACCACATCATCGTGGTGACCCGCTGGTACGGCGGCAAGCACCTTGGCGGCGACCGCTTCCGCCACGTTCAGGACGCCGTACGCACCTATCTCAAGAGCATGGAATGACAGCTCTGGATCAGCTGTTCGAGCGGCTGGCCCGCTCCAAGTTTCGCAGCCGATTCCGGCTTGGACCGAAGGAACGGGACTATGCCAACGCCAAGGGCCGCGCGGTGATCCTGTCGCATGCGCGGGATTTCATCTCCGAGCGGCTCGCCCCGGCAGAGCCGAGAAACGACGGCAAGCAGACACCCATGCGGGGCCACCCGGTTTTCGTCGCGCAGCACGCCACGGCGACCTGCTGCCGGGGCTGCCTTGCGAAGTGGCACGGGCTGGCGGCGGGGCGCGCTCTGAGCGACGACGAGCAAGCGCAAGTGGTAGCGGTCATCCTCACCTGGATCGACCGGCAGATGGGATATCGGGCATGAGCAAGGGCACACCGGCCACGCAGGCGCTGACGCGCGCCAAGGTGAGGTTCGAGCTGCTGGAGTATGACTACGTCTCCGGGCAGGCGCAGATCGGGCTGCATGCGGCCGAGCAGATCGGCTGGCCGCCGGAACAGGTGCTGAAGACGCTGATGGTCGAGGTCGATGGCAAGCCCTGCTGCGCCGCCATCCCCTCGGGCGCCACGCTGTCGATGAAGCGCGTCGCCAGCGCCTTCGGCGGCAAGTCGGCGCAGATGATGGACCCGGCCAAGGCCGAGCGGCTCACAGGCATGCACACCGGGGGAATCAGCCCCTTCGGTCAGAAGAAGCGCGTGCCCACGGTCTTCGAGGCGGCGGCGATGGCGGCCGAGCAAGTCGTGCTCAACGGCGGCAGGCGCGGATTGATGGTGGTGGTCACCCCACGGGACGCGCTAGAGGTTTCCGGCGGCAGGGCGGCCCCGCTGGCTGCGGACTGACCGCGCTGCGCTGCTTGGCGCTATCCGTTCCAGAATCGCGAAATCCCTGCTAGGTATGGTGGCATGAACACCCACAGCCCCAATATGCGTCCCGTCATCCGGCAGCTCGACGAGGCGGCCATCAACCGCATCGCCGCCGGCGAGGTGGTCGAGCGCCCGGCCTCGGCGGTCAAGGAACTGGTGGAAAACGCCATCGACGCCGGGGCGACTCGCGTCACGGTGGAAATCGCCGACGGCGGCAAGACGCTGATCCGGGTGAGCGACGACGGCTGCGGCATGGGGCCGGACGAGCTGCCGCTGGCGCTGTCGCGCCATGCCACTTCGAAGATCGACGGCTCGGATCTTCTGAACATCCACAGCTTCGGCTTCCGCGGCGAGGCGCTGCCCTCGCTGGGCGCCGTCGGGCGACTGAGCATCCAGAGCCGCGTCGCCGGGCAGGACGGAGCAGAGATCGCAGTCTCGGGCGGGCAGATGGGCGCGGTGAAGCCGGCAGCGCTGAACCCCGGCACCGTGGTCGCCCTGCGCGATCTCTTCTTCGCCACCCCGGCGCGGCTAAAGTTCCTGCGCACCGACCGCGCCGAGATGATGTCGATCTCGGACGTGATGAAGCGGCTCGCCATGGCCGAGCCTTCGGTGGGCTTCACCCTGCGCGACGTCTCGCAGGGCAAGGACCGGGTGAGCTTCCGCGCCGACGCCGTCTCGGGCGATCTCTTTGACGCGCTCCGGGGCCGGCTGGCGCAGGTGCTGGGCGCCGAGTTCACCGACAATGCGCTGGCCATCGACGCCGAGCGTGACGGCTTCCGCCTGACCGGCTACGCGGCTCTGCCGACCTATTCGCGCGGCTCTTCGGTGGCGCAGCATCTCTTCGTCAATGGCCGCCCGGTGCAGGACAAGCTGCTCTTCGGCGCGCTGCGCGGGGCCTATGCCGATTACCTCAGCCGCGACCGGCATCCGGCGGTGGCACTGTTTGTCGACTGCGACCCGCATCTCGTCGACGTGAACGTGCACCCGGCCAAATCCGAGGTGCGGTTCCGCGAGCCGGGCATCGTGCGCGGGCTGATCGTCTCAGCCTTGCGCCACGCGCTTGCCGACGCTGGGCACCGCGCCTCGAGCACCGTGGCCGCCGACACGCTGGCGGCCCTGCGCCCCGAGTTTCCGCGGCAGCTCGACACCGGGCAAGTCCCGCTGCACCAGCAACCCTCGCGCGACAGCACCTTCGGCGCCTACGGCGGCGGCGCGCCGCTCGGCGCGGCCCCGGCGGCAGCGCCCCACGCCCGCGTCTACCAGATGGACCGCCCCTCGGCGGGCGCGCGCAGCGCCGCCTATGCCGCGCAGGCGCCCGACCCCAATTTTGTCCCGGCGCCGCCGCGCGTCCCTCCGGCGCAGACGCAGGGCTTCGCCGAGATGCAGGGCAGCTGGTCGGGCCGGGTGGTCGAGGACGCTCCGGTCGAACCGGAGGCCGCACAGCTGCCGCTTGGCGCGGCGCGGGGCCAAGTGCACGAAAACTACATCATCGCGCAGACCGAGACCGGCATCGTGATCGTCGACCAGCACGCGGCGCACGAGCGGCTGGTCTATGAAAAGCTGAAACGCCAGATGGCCGAGCGCGGAGTCGCGGCGCAGGCGCTTCTGATCCCCGAGATCGTCGAGTTGTCGCAGGACGACCTGTCGCGAATCCTCGACATCTCCGACGACCTTGGCCGTATGGGCCTGTCGGTCGAGCCCTTCGGCGGCTCGGCGCTGGCGGTGCGCGAGACCCCGGCAATCCTCGGCGAGGTCAACGCCGAGGCGCTGATCAAGGACATCCTCGACGAGCTCTCGGACTACGGCAGCTCGCAGCTTGTGCAGGAGAAGCTCGAAGCGATCCTGAGCCGCGTCGCCTGCCACGGCTCGATCCGCTCGGGTCGCCGGATGCGCGCCGAGGAAATGAACGCGCTCCTGCGCGAGATGGAGGCGACGCCCCACTCCGGCCAGTGCAACCATGGCCGCCCCACCTACGTGGAGCTGAAGCTTTCGGATATCGAGAGGCTCTTCGGCCGCACATGATCGAGATCGCCGGGCAGACCATCGGCTTCGACGACCCGCGCCTCTGGGCCGCCGCGGGTGCAGCCGTGCTCGCGCTTCTGATGATCCTCGCGATCCGCGCCTCGAACCGCGCCGCAAGGCTCGGCTACCCGCTCAGCCAGCTCTCGCAGCGGGTGCAGGCGCTCTCCGAGGGGCAGGAACGGCTCGCCGGCGGGCTGCACCACGTCTCCGAGGCCCAGGTGAAAAGCCAGAATGCCATGCTGCAGCTAATGGAAAAGCGGTTGGCGCAGGTGCAGCAGAACATGTCCGAGAACCTGCACGGCACCGCGCGCCGCACCGCCCATTCGCTGGGCCAGTTGCAGGAGCGTCTGAAGACCATCGACGAAGCGCAGGAGAACATCACGAGGCTCTCGGGCGACGTGCTGTCGCTGCAGGACATCCTGTCGAACAAGCAGACCCGCGGCGCCTTTGGGGAAATCCAGCTCAACGACATCGTCTCGAAAGCGCTTCCGCCCGACAGCTATAAGATGCAGGCGACGCTTTCGAACGGGCGCCGCGCCGATTGCCTGATCAAGCTGCCCGAGCCTCCGGGCCATATCGTCATCGACGCCAAGTTCCCGCTTGAGGCCTACGAGATGTTGCGCCGCGCCGAGACGCCCGAGGGCAAGCAGCGCGCCTCCCAGGCCTTCCGCATCTCGGTGCGCAAGCACCTTCGCGACATTTCGGACCGCTACATCCTCGACGGCGAGACCGCCGACAGCGCGCTCATGTTCCTGCCCTCCGAAGCGGTCTACGCCGAGTTGCACGCCAGCTTTCCCGAGGTGGTGCGCGAGGGCTTTTCGCTGCGGGTCTGGATTGTCTCGCCGACCACCTGCATGGCGACGCTGAACA
The DNA here is from genome assembly GCF_010499845.1 of Salipiger sp. PrR007. Taxonomy (NCBI): domain Bacteria; kingdom Pseudomonadati; phylum Pseudomonadota; class Alphaproteobacteria; order Rhodobacterales; family Roseobacteraceae; genus Salipiger; species Salipiger sp. PrR007. The sequence continues at coordinate 115,915 of NZ_JAAGOZ010000061.1, forward strand.
CCCTGCGCGCGGTGCTCAAGGATGCCCGCATGCGCGAACAGGCCGGGGCGATTCGCCGCGAACTTGGCCTGCTGCACCAGGACATCGAGCGCCTTGAAGGCCGGGTCGAGAACCTTGACCGTCATTTCGGCATGGCCGCTCGGGACCTTTCGGAAATCCGCATCAGCGCCGAGAAAGCGGGCCGACGTGCTCAAAAACTCGACAATTTTGATTTTGAAGATCTGGCGCCCGAGGGGCGTATCGTGCCATTGCCACGGCAGACCTGACTTTTCGACCGACTCGCCAAGGAAAATCGGATGCTTGCCCGCCTGACCGGCCTCGCGCTTGCGGCCCTTCTTGCAGTTCCCGGCCATGCCGCGGGCGACAAGACCGGTGTCGGGGTCAGCAGCATGATCCGCCCAGAGGCGAACTTTGGCCGCGGCGTGTCGATGACCATCTGGTATCCCGCGCAGACCGGCGGCGGCGCCTCGGAACTGGTCGGCCGCAACGCCGTCTTCGAAGGCACCCCCGCGCAGCGCGAGGCCTCGCCGCTTCCTGGAAAGCTGCCTCTGGTTCTTCTCTCGCACGGCGGGCGGCGCTCGTCCGAGCAGAGCGGCGCCTGGCTGGCCGCGCGGCTGGCCGAGGGTGGCTATATTGTCGCCGAGGTGAGCGGCCAGCGCCCGCGCGATCCGGCCACCGCGCTCGGCGAGATCTGGCGCCGCCCGGCGGAGCTGGGGCAGGCGCTCGACCTGCTGCTCAACGATCCCGACTGGCAGATGCGCATCGACGAGACCCGTGTGGCGGTCGCCGGCGTGGCGCTCGGCGGCACCGCGGCGATGATGCTGGCCGGCGGCATGATCGATGAGGGCGCCTATGCGCGCAATTGCTGGACGGCGCATCCCTCGACGGACTGCGAGTGGTTTGCCTCCGGCGGCATCGATCCCGCGAGTGTCGACCCGCAGGCCCTGACCCTGTCCCGACAGGATCCACGGGTGCGCGCGGTCCTGGCCATCGCGCCCGAGTATCTTGCCGAGTTTCGCGCCGCCAGCCTGGCCGAGCGCGGCGCCCAGATGACGATCTTCGGCCTCGACCAACCCGCCCCGGGCGAGGCACGTCTCGCCGCCCAGGCCGGCATCGAGGTGCTGCCGCTGGAGGGCGCCGATCTTTACGATCTCTTCGCCCTCTGCACCCCCGGCGGTGCCAAGCTGCTGGAAGAGGAAGGCGGCGATCCGGCGCTCTGCGGCAGCACCGCCGAGGAACGCAGCGCCGTGCACGAACAGCTCGCCGAGAGCGCGCTCGACGTGCTTGGCCGCGCGCTGCTGCTTCCCTACTGACCTTCCGTTCCCGTCCACGCGCTTCTTGTCGCAGATCAAGGTCGGGGTGTACGCTTCTCGCCATGGTGTGTGGGACGAAAGGAGACGCGCCATGGAAGAAATCAGCGTCCGCACGGTTGCCGCCGTGATCCTGATGGCCCGCGAGATTGATCGGGCCGAGGGCGAGTTGCGCGGCTTCATCGACCGCATGAGCGAAGAGGAACAGGCCGCGCTGGTCGCGGTGATGTGGATCGGCCGCGAGGCCTTCGACGCCGACGAATGGGGTGAGGCTTACCGCACCGCCCTCTCGGAAGCCTCCACCCCGACCGCCGACTACCTGATCGGCACGCCGCATCTGGCCGACAACCTCGAGGCCGGGCTGGAGGCGCTCGGCTATGATCCCGAGGACGAAGAGGACGAGCTGCTGAGCCGCGGCAGCTGAGCTCAGCGCAGCGCCCGGCCTTTGACGATCGCCGTATCGCCGAAGCGGGCGCGGATCGCATCCGTCGCCCGCTCCGCCGCCGCGCGCTTGCCGGCGTCCGGGTCCAGCAGATCGCCCCCACGGTCCGCCTGCTCGGAGCTCACAAGCTCGGATATCCCCGCCCCCAAAAGCCGCCATGGGCCCTGCCGCTCCAGCCCGTCGAGCATACCCCGGGCCACGCGGTAGATACGGTCCGCCATCTGCGTGGCATCGCCGAGTGACTGCCGCCGGGTGATCAGCTTGAAGTCCGACCGCTTGACCTTCAGCGTCACCACCCGCCCCGCCAGCGCCTTGGCCTTGGCCCTGTCCGCGACCTTCTCGCACATCCGCCACAGATGCCCGTCGAGCAGGTCGTGATCGCCGGTGTCCTCGTTGAAGGTGGTCTCGTTCGAAATCGACTTGATCGGCGCGTTGCGCATCACCCTCCGCGTGTCCTCACCCCGGGCGAGGTGGTAGAGCCGCTGCCCCATCGAGCCGAAGCGCGCGATCAGATCGCGCTGCTCCCAGCGCAGCAGGTCCTCGAAGATGCGGATTCCTGCGCGCTCCAGCGCCTCCTGCGAAGCCATGCCGACCCCCCAGATCATGCGTACCGACTTCGGGCGCAAAAACTCCGCCGTCTCCACCTTGCCGATCACCGAAAACCCGTGCGGCTTGTCGAGATCCGAGGCGATCTTGGCGAGGAACTTGTTGTGAGAAAGTCCGACAGATCCTGTCACGCCCAGCTCTTCGCGCATGCGCTTTACAAGCCGCGCCATCATTACCGCCGGCGGGTGACCATGCAGCCGAGCGGTGCCGGTGAGATCGAGAAAGGCCTCGTCCAGCGACAGCGGCTCGATGGAGGGGGTCAGCTCCTCCATCAGCGCGCGTATCTGCCGCGAGACCTCGACGTAAAGCTCCATCCGCGGCTTGATGACCACCGCGTCGGGGCAGAGCTTCAGCGCCTGGAACATCGGCATCGCTGAGCGCACGCCGCGAATGCGCGCGACATAACAGGCGGTCGAGACCACCCCGCGCTTGCCGCCTCCGACGATCACAGGCTTGTCGGCCAGTTCGGGATTTTCGCGTTTCTCCACCGTGGCGTAGAAGGCGTCGCAATCCATATGCGCGATCGAAAGGTCCCAAAGCTCGTCATGGCGCACGATCCGCGGGCGTCCGCAGTTCGGGCAGCGCGTTCCGTGTTCGAATTCGGCGAGGCAATCGCGGCAAAGCGCGGGCATGGGTGGCAATTCCGGCAACAGGTGTTACCTCGGCACTATAAGCCTTCCCCAGTAGCAGTGCCATTGCCCGGAGACATGATGGAATTCAGAGGCGCCAAGCTCATCCTCTTTCTCGGCAGCGATCTGCTGATCCTGCGGCGCGACCATACCGAAGGCATCCCTTGGCCCGGCTATCTCGACTTTCCCGGCGGCACACGCGAGCCCGGCGAGACCGGTCTCGAATGCGCTCTGCGTGAGACGGTCGAGGAGGTCGGGCTCGACCTTCCCCCCGGCGCGGTGAGCTGGGAGCAGCTGCACGACGGCCTGTGGTACTACGCGGCACATTTGCCCGCCGAACTCGCCCGCGACGTGGTTTGGGGCGGCGAGGGCGAAGGCTGGATGATGATGCCCCCCGAGGAGTTCATCTCCCGCGAGGATGCCATCCCGCATTTCCGCGCTGTACTGCGCCGCTACATGGAGAGCCACGCCGCCGAGTGACGGCATCAGCCCGCGCGCGGTGCCAAGATGTCAGGCTGCGCGGAACAGCGACAGCCAGCCCGGCCTCGCCCGCTGCAGCGCCACGTCGCGCGGGCGCCGCACCCTCTCCGACGGCAGGGGCGGCGTACGCGCCATCAGAGCGTCATTGCGATCGAGCAGCGCACGGGCGCGCGAGACGAGCACCTGCTCGGCAACGTCGGGCTGGGTGGTCACCGGTGCCTTGAAGCTGCTGGCCACACGGGTGCGCCCGGCGCTTGAATGAAAGGTCACAAGGGCTTCGAATTGTTCCTCGGCGGCGTTGTAGCGCATCTCGCCGATCTGTGTCTGCATCTCGGTCATGGCATGTCTCCTGTTGGGCAAGAAACGCAAACATCCGCCGCGCAGTTCCCCGCCCGGCCCGGCACGGTCCCGTGCAAACCCCGTGAGCGCTGTCTGCGCGTGCGCTTTCCAAGCCCCTTTCCCAGCGGCAGAGGCCGGGGCATAGTCGGCGCAAGGCGCTCTGTTCTGTGCGGAATTTTCGCGGGGACGAGGCGCAGCGGCGCCGGTCATGCGGCGGCCTAGCATGCAGGAAGGAAAAGGGGACGTGCAGTGAGCCTGGACGAGTTGTTGCTGGATCTCATAGGTGGAAATCTCGTGGTGTTATTGCTCGCGGGCTTCCTGGTTCTCTGCGTGCTGCTCGGCGTGCGCATCGTACCGCAATCCGAGAAACACGTGGTCGAGCGTTTCGGCCGACTGCGCGCGGTGCTCGGGCCGGGGATAAACTTCATCGTGCCCTTCCTCGACCGGGTGGCGCACAAGGTCTCGATCCTCGAGCGGCAACTGCCCAATGCCAGCCAGGATGCGATCACCGCCGATAACGTGCTGGTGCAGGTCGAGACCTCGGTCTTCTACCGCATCCTCGAGCCGGAGAAGACCGTCTACCGGATCCGCGACGTTGACGCCGCCATCGCCACCACTGTCGCCGGTATCGTCCGCGCCGAGATCGGCAAAATGGAGCTCGACGAAGTGCAGTCGAACCGAGCGGCGCTGATCTCCACCATCAAGGGCAATGTCGAGGACGCGGTAGACAACTGGGGGATCGAGGTGACGCGGGCCGAGATCCTCGACGTGAACCTCGACCAGCAGACCCGCGATGCCATGCTGCAGCAGCTCAACGCCGAGCGTGCCCGCCGCGCGCAGGTGACCGAGGCCGAGGGCCGCAAGCGCGCCGTCGAGCTGGCCGCCGACGCCGACCTCTACGCCACCGAGCAGGCGGCCAAAGCGCGCCGCGTCTCAGCCGAGGCCGAGGCCTATGCGACGCAGGTGGTGGCCGAGGCCATCGCCAAGAACGGGCTCGAGGCGGCGCAGTACCAGGTGGCCCTAAAGCAGGTCGAGGCATTGGTGGCGCTTGGTGCTGGGGACGGCAAACAGACCATCGTGCTGCCCGCAAATGCGCTCGACGCCTTCGCCGACGCCTTCACCCTGCTCACGGGACGCAAGCCATGATTCAGCTCTGGTGGGTCTGGATGGCGGCCGCCCTGGTCCTGCTGGTCCTCGAGGTGCTCAGCCCGGCCTATGTCTTTCTCGGCTTCGCCATCGGCGCGGGGGTGGTGGGTGTGCTGCTACTTTTCGGCCTTTCCACCGGCTGGCCAATGCTGCTCTTGATCTGCGCCGTGGTCGCCGCCCTCGCCTGGGCGCTGCTGCGGCGCGTCATGGGGGTGCGCAAGGGCCAGACCAAGGTCTGGACCCGCGACATCAACGAGGACTGAGGGGGGCCTCCCCCGCCCCTCACCCCCCACCTTGCTCAGAGCCGGAACAGCCCCAGCGCGTCCATCACCTCGCGCTTGGTCGCCTCGGTGACCTCGCGCGCGGCCTGTGTGCCCTCTGCAATGATCCGGTGCATCTGCGCAGGATCGGCGGCCGCCTCGGCCCGCCGCGCCCGAATCGGTGCCAGCAGCGCCTGCAGAAGGTCCTCGAGCCGCCGCTTCAGCACCGCATCGCCAAGCCCACCCCGGCGGTATTGGTCCTTCAGCGCCGCCACCTCGGCTTTCTCCGAGTCGAAGGCGTCGAGATACGTGAACACCACATTGCCCTCGACTTTGCCGGGGTCCTCCACCCGCAGGTGGCCCGGATCGGTGAACATGGCGCGCACCGCCCGGCTGATCTCGTCCTCCGAAGCGGACAGGGTGATCGCATTGCCGCCCGACTTGCTCATCTTGGCGCGCCCGTCGATACCCGGCAGGCGGCCTGCCTCGGGGATCAGCGCCTCTGCCTCCGGCACCACCTCACGCCCCGCCGCCGCGTTCACCCGGCGGGCGATCTCGTTGCATTGCTCGATCAGCGGCGCCTGGTCCTCGCCCACCGGCACCACGGTGGCCTTGAAGGCGGTGATGTCCGCGGCCTGCGCGGCGGGATAGCAGAGGAACCCGGCGGGAATGTCGCGGCCGAAGCCGCGGGCGCGGATCTCGTCCTTGATCGTCGGGTTGCGCTCGAGCCGGGCGACGGTGACGAAATTGAGGTAGAGCATCGACAGTTCGGCCAGCGCCGGCAGGTGCGACTGCAGGCAAATCGTTGTCTTGGCGGGGTCTATGCCGACGGCTAGATAATCGCAGGCGACTTCGAGCACGTTGCGCCGCACCTTGCCGATGTCATGGGCGTTGTCGGTCAACGCCTGCGTGTCGGCGAGCAACAGGAACTGTCGGTGCGTGTCCTGCAGCGCCAGCCGGTTCTTCAGCGAACCGGCGTAATGGCCGATGTGCAGCGGGCCGGTGGTGCGGTCGCCGGTGAGGATGACCGGCTTGGCCACAGCAGTCATGTCGGTCTCGGGGCGGGTCAGGGTGGTCTGGTCCATGGGGATCTCCTTGTCTGGACAGGAGGTCGCCGCATGGGGAAGTTGATGGGTATTTTCATCAAATAAGGCCGCCCGATGCGGCGGCCTCATTGGAAAACATGATACGTCGGGCCGCCTATGTCAGGCGGGCCACCAGAGAGTCGCAAGGGGCATCGGACGTATCATGTCGTCTGGTTAGCCCCCCGCGGGCCCCGGATCAAGCCCGGATCACCCCCTGTTCGGGCGCTGCGCCTGCGGCGAGGCCAGCTCTGCATTGATCGCCAGCGCCGCAGCGCGCGGCGAGGGCGCGCGCCAGACCGGCCGACCGACGACGATGTGATCGGCGCCCGCGGCAATGGCGCTGGCCGGAGTCGCGATCCGCTTCTGGTCGTCATCGGCGCTGCCCGCCGGGCGGACGCCGGGAGTGACGATGAGCTTTCCCTCGGCCTCGGGCAGCGCGCGGATACGGGCGGCCTCGTTGGGCGATGCGATGATGCCGTCGGCCCCGGCCTCGAAAGCACGGGCCGCGCGCTCCACCACCAGATCATCGATATCGCCGGGCAGGATCAGGCTGGCATCGAGATCGCCACGGTCGAGCGAGGTGAGGATGGTGACCGCAAGGATTTTCAGATCCTTGCCCGCGGCACCCTCCTTTGCGGCGCGCACCACATGCGGGTCGCCATGCACCGTGAGAAAGTCGAGATCGAACTGCGCGATGCCGCGCACCGCGTTCTCGACCGTCTGGCCGATGTCGAAGAACTTCATGTCGAGGAAGATGCGCTTGCCGTGCTCCTGCTTGAGCTCATTGGCCAGCGCCAGCCCGCCGCCCGTCAGCATGCCAAGACCGATCTTGTAGAAGGAGACGGCGTCACCGATCTCCTCGGCAATTCTCAGCCCCTCGAGGGCATTGGGCACGTCAAGGGCAACGATCAGGCGGTCGTCGGACACGGCTGCGGACATGGGGGCGTCTCCTTTTGCGGGATTTCGCCTCTCATGTCCGCGCCGGGCGCTCAGGTCAAGCCTAGGTGCAAAAGCGGTCGAGGGCTTTTGCGCCTTCGTTCGCAGGAAGGTGTCGCCCCCCGCGCGTCATCCGCCCCCGAGCAAGTCGCGGATGACCTGTTGGATGATGTTGTCGCGGCGCTGCCGCTCGGGCTGGCGTTGCGGCTGGGGCTGGGGCTGCGCCACCTGTCGCGGCGGCTCCGGCGCGATGGCGGGCAGTGGCTTGGCCTCGGTGCCCTCGGTGACGCGCAGCATGGTCTCGCGCCAGATTTCCGCCGGCAGACCGCCGCCGGTCACCCCGGTGAGCGGCGAGTTGTCGTCATTCCCCATCCAAACACCGACCACGTAATCGGCGGTGAAGCCGATGAACCAAGCGTCGCGCGCGTCATTCGAGGTGCCGGTCTTTCCCGCAACCTCGCGGTCAGGCAGTTTTGCCCGCCCGCCGGTGCCACCATTGACCACATCCTCCATCATCCAGATCAACTGGCCGGCCGCCTCGGGCTGGATCACCCGCTCGCGGATGCCGCCGCCGGTGCCCATGAGCACTTCGTCGTCGCCCTTCAGCCGTAGGTCGACCAGCCCGTAGGGGGTCACCGCCGAACCGCCGTTGAGGATGCCCGCATAGGCACCGGTCATCTCGAGCAGCGACGCCTCGGAGGTGCCAAGCGCCATGGCCGGCGAGCTGTTCACCTCGGATTTGATGCCGAAGCCCGTGGCCACCTTGGCAACGAGGTCGCGCCCGACGGATTCCGAGATCTTCACCGCCGGGATGTTCAGCGAATGCGCCAGGGCATCGGTCAGCGTGACCTTACCCTTGTAGTTCCTCGAGTAGTTCTGCGGGCACCATTGTCCCGATCCCGGCACGTTCATGCAGAAGGGCTCGTCCACAACGGTATCATAGGGCGAATGGCCCAGCTCGAGCGCCGTGGCGTAGATGAAAGGCTTGAACGCCGATCCGGTTTGGCGCTTGGCCTGTGTCGCCCGGTTGAACACCCCCGACACGCCGGTCTTGCGCCCGCCGACCATGGCGCGGACAGCACCATCCGCAGACATGACGACGATCGCCGCCTGCGCCTTCGAGCCTTCCTTGACCTTGTTGGCGTAGACCTCGTTCATCGCGTCCTCGGCCGCCTTCTGCAGCTTCGGATCAAGCGTGGTGCGGATCACCACGTCTTCCATCGTGTCGCGGGTGAAATATTCCGGCCCGGTCGACATCACCCAGTCGGCGAAATACCCGCCGGTCTTGCTTTGTGCCTCCTCCGAGAGGGTCGCGGGATGCGCCTGCGCCTGCTGCTCTTCGGCGGCGCTAAGGTAGCCCTGGTCGCGCATCAGCCGCAGCACCGTCGCGGCGCGGTTTTGCGAGCGCTCGAGATCGCTGGTCGGCGCCAGGGTCGAGGGCGCGGTCAACAGCCCGGCCAGCATCGCCGACTCCTGCGGGCTGAGCGTGGCCGAATGCTTGCCGAAATAGCGCTCTGCCGCGGCCTCTGCACCGTAGGCACCGCCGCCCATGTAGGCGCGGTTGAGGTAGATCGAGAGGATCTCGTCCTTGGTGTATTTCAGCTCCATCGCCATGGCGTAGAGCGCTTCCTTGCCCTTGCGCGCCAGCGAGGACTCGCGGCAGTCGGCCACGTAGTCGGCCTCGGACTTCCAGACCTTGGGGTCATACTCGACGCCAATGCAGAGCAGCTTGGCGGTCTGCTGGGTGATCGTCGAGCCGCCATGGCCCGAGAGCGGCCCCCGCCCCTCGGCAAGGTTGATACGGACGGCGCTGGCCACACCGCGCGGCGAGACGCCGAAATGGTGGTAGAAGCGCTTGTCCTCGGTGGCAATCACCGCGTTCTTGAGGTGCTTGGACACGCTGGTCGCGGTGACCGCACCGCCAAACTGGTCGCCACGCCAAGCAAAGATGGCGCCATTGCGGTCGATCAGCGTGACCGAACCGCGCGCGCGCCCGTCCAGCAGTTCGGTAACCGGTGGCAGCTTTGTATAGAAATAGCCCACCCCGAGGGCGAGAAGGAGCGCCACCACCGCGGTCACCCGCCACGTGATGCGCCAGACGATGCTCAGCATGAAAGACACGACGCCCAACACGAAGGCGACGAGAAAGTTCCGCTTCTTCGCCGGTCGGCGCGCAGGTTTGCGCGGCGCGGTGCGGCGGCGTCCCTGTGTGCTTCCATGTTTGCCGCCGTGACCGCTGCCATTTCCTGAGCCGCTTCCGCCTCCGGAGACGGGTTTCCCCTGTCCCTTGCTCGTCGGTTTTCGATTGCCCGTTGGGCCACCATTGGGATAGCGGCGATCGGCCACCAGACGGCCTTTGCCGCGCCCTGAATCACTCATTTTGCCCTGCCCGGCCTATCTGCGTTTTGGGGGAGGATAACGGCTTTGCGGCCTGATGTTGACCGAGAAACGGTCACATATTTGTCTTTTTGGATGGCCTAAATTTTAATCAATTAGCGTTTTTCTGCCTGATTTGTGACCTCCATAGGAGGGCATCCGGAGGGGCACAAGGGGCTTTCCCTTCCCATGTCGCGCGGGCAGCGGCTTTCTGCCCATGCACAAACGAGGAGATGCGGTGCGCAGCTGCGAGCCGCACGAACCGAAAGGGACCAAGGTGAAACTGATCATTGCAACGATCAAGCCGTTCAAGCTCGAGGAGGTGCGCGAGGCGCTCACCGCAATCGGCGTGCGCGGCATGATGGTCACGGAAATCAAGGGCTTCGGCTCGCAGTCCGGTCACACGGAAATCTATCGCGGCGCCGAATACGCGGTGAACTTCGTTCCGAAGATCAAACTCGAGATCGTGGTCGCCGGCTCCATGGCCGACCAAGTGGTCGAGACGATCACCAGCACCGCTCAGACCGGCAAGATCGGTGACGGCAAGATTTTCGTGCTCGACGTGCAGCAGGCCGTTCGCGTGCGGACGGGCGAGACCAACGCGGACGCGCTCTGAGAGCTGCGGAACGACAGATAGGGACAAGAAAGACATGAAACTTCTCAAGACGCTGGCTCCGGTCGCCGCGCTGATTGCGCTGCCGAGCCTCGGCCTCGCCCAGGACGAAGGTCCTGTGGCCGGGGTGAATGCCTCGACCGACTCGGTGTTCATCTTCAACTCGCTGCTGTTCCTCATCGGCGGTTTCCTGGTGTTCTGGATGGCTGCGGGCTTTGCGATGCTCGAGGCCGGCCTTGTGCGCTCCAAGAACGTCACCATGCAGCTGATGAAGAACGTCGCGCTCTTCTCCTTCGCCGCGATCTTCTACTACCTGATCGGCTACAACCTGATGTACCCGCTCGGAACCTGGTCGATTGACGGCGTTCTGTCGGGCGTCTGGGGCACCGCGGTTCTCGAAGCCGTGGGCGTGACCGCCGACGCCGCCGACGACTACGGCTACGCCTCGACCGGCTCTGACTTCTTCTTCCAGCTGATGTTCTGCGCCACCACCGCCTCCATCGTTTCGGGCACCCTGGCGGAGCGCATCAAGCTCTGGCCCTTCATGGTCTTCATCGTTGTGCTGACCGCGATCATCTACCCGCTCCAGGCGTCCTGGAAATGGGGCGGCGGCTTCCTCGACGCGGCAGGTTTCCTCGACTTCGCAGGCTCGACCGTCGTGCACTCCGTGGGTGGCTGGGCCGCTCTGGCTGGCGCGCTGCTGCTCGGGCCGCGGATCGGCAAGTACAAGGATGGCCGCGTGACGCCGTTCCCGGGCTCGAACCTGGCGCTCGCAACCCTCGGCACGTTCATCCTCTGGCTCGGCTGGTTCGGCTTCAACGGCGCATCGCAGCTTGCCATGGGCACTGTGGGTGACGTCGCCGACATCAGCCGCATCTTCGCAAACACCAATGCCGCAGCCGCAGGCGGTGCCGTGGCCGCGATGATCCTGACCCAGCTTCTCTACAAGAAGCCCGACCTCACCATGGTGCTGAACGGCGCGCTGGCTGGCCTCGTGTCGATCACCGCAGAGCCGCTGACCCCGACGCTTGGCGCAGCCACGATCATCGGCGCAATCGGCGGTATCCTCGTGGTCTTCGCGGTTCCGTTCCTCGACAAGATCAAGATCGACGACGTGGTCGGCGCCATCCCGGTGCACCTGATCTGTGGCATCTGGGGGACCATCGCGGTGGCCTTCACCAACCCCGATGCCTCCTTCGGCACCCAGATCTACGGCATCGTCGTGGTCGGCATCTTCACCTTCGTGGTGTCGCTGGTCCTGTGGTTCCTCCTCAAGATGATCTTCGGCATCCGCGTATCGGAAGAAGACGAGATCAACGGGCTCGACATGGCCGAACTGGGCATGGAGGCATACCCGGAGTTCTCCAAGGGCTGATTTCCTCCTTCCTATCAGCTTTTGACCAACTGGCCCGGGCGCTTGCGCCCGGGTTTTTTCGTGTCCCGGGGACTGGCGGCGCTGCCGTGGCGTTCCGCCAGCCAAGACCGTCGCACGGCCCGGCCCGGTTGGACGCGCGGCCACCCCTCGGGTATTTCCGCCTGGAAGAACCGAAAAGGCCGGGAGCATGCGCGCTCCCGGCCTTTCCTACGGCATCAAGTGTCCCGGGGCTCAGCCCGGAGGGCAAGGACGCAGCGCCCCCTCTTCCGTGCTCAGCGGGTGCCGGCCTTCATCAGGCCCTGCGCCTTGAGCTCGGCATGCGCCTCGTCCAGCGCCTTCCAGGCGCGCGAGATCATCACGTCGATCTCTTCCTTCGAGATCACCAGCGGCGGCGAGATGATCATCCGGTCGTAGACGTGGCGCATGATCAGGTTGTTGGCAAAGCAGCGCTCGCGGGTGATGTAGCCGGCGGTGCCCGCCTCGGCGGCGAAGGGCGCGCGCGCCGATTTGTCCGGGGTCAGCGCGATCGAGCCCATCATGCCGGCGATCTTCGCCTCGCCGACCAGCGGGTGGTCGGTGAGGCTCTCGAACTTCGCCTTGAGGTAGGGGCCGGTCTCCTCGCGCACCCGCTCGACGATCTTCTCTTCCTCGAGGATGCGCAGGTTCTCCAGCGCCACGGCGCAGGCCACCGGGTGGCCCGAGTAGGTATAGCCGTGGTTGAACTCGGTCTTGGCGATCACGCTCGCGACCTCGTCCGAGAGGATCGAACCGCCGATCGGCTGGTAGCCGGAGCTGAGGCCCTTGGCGATGGTCATGATGTCGGGCTCGATGCCCATGGTCTGCGAGCCGAACCAGTTGCCGGTGCGCCCAAAGCCGCAGATCACCTCGTCGGCGATCAGCAGGATGCCGTATTTCTTCACGATGCGGGTGATTTCCGGCCAGTAGGTCTCGGGCGGGATGATGACGCCGCCAGCGCCCTGGATGGGTTCCGCGATGAAGGCGCCGACGCGGTGCGGGCCGATCTCCTCGATCGCCGCTTCCAGCTGGCGGGCGCGCTCGAGGCCGAACTCCTCGGGAGACATGTCCCCGCCCTCGGCGTACCAATGTGGCTGGTCGATGTGATGGATGCCGGGAATGGGCAGGCCACCCTGCGCGTGCATGCCCTTCATCCCGCCGAGCGAGCCCGAGCCCACCGAGGAGCCGTGGTAGCCGTTCCAGCGGCTGATGATCACGTCGCGCTCGGGCTGGCCTTTCTCGGCCCAGTAGGTGCGCACGAGGCGGATATTGGTGTCATTCGCCTCGGAGCCCGACGATGCGTAGAACACCGTGTTCAGATCGCCCGGCGCCAGCTCGGCGATCTTGGCCGAGAGCTGGATCACCGGCACGTGGGTCGTCATGAAGAAGGTGTTATAATAGGGCAGCTCTTCCATCTGGCGGGCGGCGGCCTGCGCCAGTTCCGTGCGCCCGTAGCCGGCGTTCACGCACCACAGGCCGGCCATGCCGTCGAGGATGCGTTCGCCTTCGCTGTCGGTCAGCCAGCACCCCTCGGCGCGAGTGATGACCCGTGCGCCGCGGCGCGCGAGATCCGAGCCCGTGGTGAAGGGGTGCATGTGATGCGCCGCATCCAGAGCCTGCAGCTCGGAGGTCGGCGAGTTCACGGAGATGAGCGTCATGGCGGACACCTTTCGATTGTTCGGGTCGACTGTTCGGAAAGCTGCCGCCGATAATATGATCAAATTATTCCGCGTCAATCGCCCTCGCGCGATCCGCCCCTCGAATCAGGCCAGTCCCTCGCGGATCTGGGTCATGCCCTGAACCACGTCACCTTCCATTGCGTCAGCCGCCGCCTCGGCATCGCCATGCTGCAGCGCCGTGAGAAGATCCTTGTGACGGTCCGGTAGGTTGCGCGTGCCGAACATGCCGCAGACCACCCGCAGCGAAGGTCCGAAGCGCAGCCAGAGCCCCTCGACCAGTTCGGTCAGGATCGGCGCATCCGCAATGGCGTTGAGTTCGGCGTGGAAGCGGTGATTCTCTTCGAGATAGCCGCGCACGTCGCCGCGCGCGATGGCGTGGTCGAGCCGCGCATCGGTGTCGCGCAGCCGGGCAATGTCCTCGGGGGAACAGCGCTCGGCGGCGCGGCGGGCGAGCTGCGGTTCAAGCGCGACACGGGCCAGCAGGAGTTGCTCCACCGCCTCCGCGTCAAGCACCGGCACCATGATCCGGCGGTTGCCGCGAAAGGCCAGCGCCCCTTCCGAGATCATCCGGCGCAGCGCTTCGCGCACCGGGGTCATCCCCGCGCCGAGCTGTTCGACGAGCCCCTGGATGGTCACCGCCTGCCCCGGCTCCAGTTCGCCGAAGAGCACCATCTCGCGCAGACGCCGGTAAACCTGTTCATGGACCGGGGGGCCCGCGCCTTCTGCCCGAACATTCATCGGTTGCCTTTCATTTGATCACTTCTGCCGCCACGTTATCTTGCACGCTGTTGCGGCTCGTGGAAACATCCGAGATGTTGCCAAGAGATGCAACATTTGATCAAATTCGGGGAACCGGGGCGTCGAAGACCCCGCAACCAACGGGAGCACATGATGAAGACATCTCTTCTCACTTTCACCGCGGGCCTTGCGCTTGCGGCCGCCTCGGCCCAGGCCGAAGAAGTCCGCGTCTACAACTGGTCCGACTACATCGACGAATCGCTGCTCGAGAAATTCGAGCAGGAGACCGGCATCGACCTGATCTACGACGTTTTCGACAGCAACGAGGTCCTCGAGACCAAGATGCTCGCCGGCGGCTCGGGCTATGACGTGGTCGTCCCCACCGGCACCTTCCTGCAGCGGCAGATTGCGGCGGGCTCGTTCCAGAAGCTCGATAAGTCGAAGCTGCCGAACCTCGAGAACATGTGGGACGTGATCTCCGAGCGGACCTCCAAATACGACCCCGGCAACGACTACGCGATCAACTACATGTGGGGCACCACCGGCCTTGGCGTGAACGTGCCCAAGGTGCAGGAAATCCTCGGCGAAGACGCCCCGATCGACAGCTGGGATCTGGTGTTCAAGCCGGAGAACATGGAAAAGCTGGCAGACTGCGGCGTCTACTTCCTCGACGCGCCCTCCGAGATGATCCCGGCCGCGCTGAAGTACATCGGCGAGGAACCGGACAGCCACGATCCTGACGTGATCGCCAAGGCAGAGCCGGTCTACATGGCCATCCGCCCCTACATCCGCAAGTTCCACTCCTCCGAGTACATCAACGCGCTGGCCAACGGCGAGATCTGTGTGGCCGTGGGCTGGTCGGGTGACATCCTGCAGGCGCGCGACCGTGCTGCCGAGGCCGAGAACGGCGTCGAGGTGGCCTATAACGCGCCCAAGGAAGGCGCGCAGATGTGGTTCGACGAAATGGCCATCCCGGTTGACGCACCGAACCCGGACGGCGCTCACAAGTTCCTGAACTTCATCATGGATCCCGAGAACATGGCGGCGGCGTCGAACTACGTCTACTACGCCAACGGCAACAAGGCCTCGCAGGAGTTCCTGGCCGAGGACGTGATCGGCGACCCGGCGATCTACCCGTCGGAAGAAGCGCTGAACAACCTCTTCACCACCACGCCCTATGAGCCGAAGGTGCAGCGCGTGGTCACCCGCCTCTGGACCAAGATCAAGTCCGGCTCCTGAGCCTGACACATCCGGCCCGCCTCTCCCCGAGGGGCGGGCCATTTTCATGACAGGATCCCTCCGTATGGCTCAGACCGCCTTCGAACCCTGGACCGACCCGGACCAGAAACCGATCATCGAGTTTCGCAACGTCACCAAGAAGTTCGGCGACTTCACCGCGATCCACGATCTATCGCTGAACATCTACGAACGCGAGTTCTTCGCCCTTCTTGGCCCGTCGGGCTGCGGCAAGACCACGATGATGCGGATGCTCGCGGGCTTCGAGACGGCCACCTCCGGACACATCTTCCTGTCAGGCAAGGACATCGGCCACGTGCCGCCGAACCAGCGCCCGGTGAACATGATGTTCCAGAGCTACGCGCTCTTCCCGCATCTGTCGGTCTGGGACAACATCGCCTTCGGCCTGCGCCGCGAGAGCAAGGACAAGGCCTTCATCGGCGACCGCGTCGAGGAGATGCTGCGCCTCACCCGCCTCACCAAGTTCGCCAGGCGCAAGCCGCACCAGATTTCCGGTGGCCAGCGCCAGCGCGTCGCGCTGGCCCGCTCGCTCGCCAAGGCGCCGAAGCTGCTGCTGCTCGATGAGCCGCTCGGCGCACTCGACAGGAAACTGCGCGAGCAGACCCAGTTCGAGCTGATGGACATCCAGGAAAAGACCGGCACTACCTTCGTCATCGTCACCCATGACCAGGAAGAGGCGATGACGGTCGCCTCGCGCATCGCGGTGATGGACGAGGGCAACCTCGTGCAGGTCGCCACCCCGGCCGAGATCTACGAGGCGCCGAACTCGGTCTACGTGGCCGACTTCATCGGCGACGTGAACATCATCGAGGGGCGCGCCACCCAGCCCGGCACCAAGACCGGCATCGCCTGGGCCGAGGGTCAGCCGCCGATCCTCGCCACGCCCGCGAAAAGCGTCGAGGCCGGCCAGAGCGTGCATTTCGCCATCCGCCCCGAGAAGGTCACCATCGACGTCGAGAAGCCCGACCGCCCCAACACCTTCCGCGGCAAGGTCATCGACATCGCCTATCTCGGCAACATCTCGACCTACCACGTCGAACTCGCCGGCGGTAAGATGATCAAGGCGCAGATGGTCAATGCCCGCCGCCTCGCCAACCGCCCGATCACCTGGGAAGACGAGGTCTGGGTCGGCTTCACCGACACCGCCGGTGTTGTGCTCGAGGAGTAAGCCATGCGCCGCCTCACCCTCATCGCGATCCCCTACCTGTGGCTCTTGGCGCTGTTCCTGGTGCCCTTCCTGATCGTCCTGAAGATCTCGCTCTCTGACATCGCGCTGGCCCGACCGCCCTACACGCCGCAGCTCGATTTCGCCGCCGGCTGGGAAGGGCTGAAGACCTTCTTCTCCGAGCTCGACTTCGAGAATTTCACCTTCCTGACCACCGACGATCTCTACTGGAAGGCCTACCTCAGCTCGCTGAAGATCGCCGCGATCTCGACCTTTCTGACGCTGCTGGTCGGCTACCCGGTGGCCTACGCCATGGCCCGCGCCCCCGAGGAATGGCGCCCGACCCTGCTGATGCTGGTAATCCTGCCGTTCTGGACCTCCTTCCTGATCCGCGTCTACTCGTGGATGGGAATCCTGTCGAACGAGGGTGTCCTCAATCAGCTGCTGCTGTGGCTCGGGATCATCGACACGCCGCTGCAGATCATGAACACCACCACCGCCGTCTACATCGGCGTGGTCTACACCTACCTGCCCTTCATGATCCTGCCGATCTACTCGGCGCTGGAAAAGCTCGACGGCTCGCTGCTCGAGGCAGCCGAGGATCTCGGCTGCTCGCGCTTCGCGGCCTTCTGGCTGGTCACCTGGCCGCTGTCGCGCAACGGCATCATCGCCGGCTGTTTCCTGGTGTTCATCCCCACCATCGGCGAATTCGTCATCCCCTCGCTGCTTGGCGGGTCCGACACGCTGATGATCGGCAAGGTGCTTTGGGAAGAGTTCTTCTCGAACCGAGACTGGCCGGTGGCGAGCGCCGTGGCCGTGGTGCTGCTGTTGATCCTGATCATCCCGATCATCCTCTTCCAGCGCAACGAACAGAAGCAGCGGGAGGCCGAAGGATGAGCGCCGCCCCCTTCTTCTCTTTCCAAATACGCACCCGCCGCACCGCCGGCCGCACCAAGGGAGGCCGGGCATGAGACGCTTCAGCTGGTTCAACACGGTCTCGCTGACCCTCGGCTTCGCCTTCCTCTACCTGCCGATGGTGCTGCTGGTCTTCTACAGCTTCAACGAAAGCCGTCTCGTCACCGTCTGGGCGGGTTTCTCGACCAAATGGTACGGCGAGCTCCTGCGCGATCAGGCCTTCCTCGACGCCGCGTGGGTGACGCTGAAGGTGGCGGTCTTTTCCTCGACCCTCGCCACGATCCTCGGCACAATGGCCGCCTACGTTCTGGTCCGTGCCGGGCGCTTCCACGGGCGCACGCTGTTCTCGGGGATGATCTACGCGCCTCTGGTGATGCCCGAGGTGATCACCGGCCTCGCGCTGCTGCTGCTCTTCATCGGCATCAATCTCGACCGCGGCGTCTTCACCATCGTGCTGGCGCATACCACCTTCTCCATGTGTTACGTCTCGGTGGTGGTCTCCTCGCGGCTGACCACCTTCGACCGCTCGCTGGAAGAGGCGGCGCTGGATCTCGGCTGCTCGTCCTTCGAGGCCTTCCGGTTGGTCACCCTGCCGATCATCGCACCTGCGGTGATCTCGGGCTGGCTGCTCGCCTTCACCCTGTCGCTCGACGATCTGGTGATCGCCAGCTTCACCACCGGCCCCTCGGCCACGACCCTGCCGATCAAGATCTTCTCGGCGGTGCGCCTCGGCGTCAGCCCGCAGATCAACGCGCTCTCGACGATCATGATTGCCATCGTGACCATCGGGGTCATCACCGCCTCGATCCTGACCAAGCGGGCGGCGGTGGCGCAAAAGCGTGACGAACAGGCGGCCATCCGCGCCGAGTAACCGAAAGACAGCCATGCAACGCATATACGAAGCTGCGGCCTACGGGCCGCAGGGCGCCTGCTTCTGGGCCGACACCGTGCCGCCGATGGACTGGGCCGCGCCGAGCGCTCCGCGCCACGTCGAAGTGGCGGTGATCGGCGGCGGCTTCACCGGGCTTTCCGCCGCGCTGCATCTCGCGCAGGACGGCGTCGAAGTGGCGGTGCTCGAGGCCGACCACCCCGGTTTCGGCGCTTCCGGGCGCAACGGCGGCTTCTGCTGTCTCGGTGGCGCCAAGGCGCCCCATGCGCTGCTGCGAAAGCGGTTCGGCGAGGAGGGCCTGCGCGCCTGGTGCCAGACCGAGCGCGCCGCCATCGACACCGCGGCTGGCCTCATCTCTGCGTACGGCATCGCGGCCGACACCCATTCCGAAGGCGAGACGCTGCTCGCCCATACGCCCCGCGCATGGGCGTCTTTAAAGACCGACGCCGAGACGATGCCCGCGCTCTACGGCGTCACACCCCGGCTCACCCCGCAGGAGGGCTTGGCCGCCGAGGGGCTCGGCGGGCCCTTCTACGGCGCCATGACCACACCGCTCGGCTTCGCGCTGAACCCGCGCAAGTACCACGCCGGCCTCGCCCGCGCCGCCCAGACAAAGGGCGCCACGCTGCACGGGCACAGCCCGGTCACCGCGCTGCGCCGAGAGGGCGGCAAATGGAACCTCAGCACGCCGCAGGCGACGCTCACGGCGGACCGCGTGATTCTCGCCACCAATGGCTACTCGTCCGAGGACCTTCCCGACTGGCTGCGGGGGCGCTACATGCCGGTGCAGTCGAGTGTCATCGTCACCGAGCCGCTCACCGAGATGCAGCGCGCCGCCGCAGGCTGGACCTCGCGCCAGATGGCCTATGACACCCGCCAGCTGCTGCACTATTTCCGCCTGCTGCCCGACAACCGCTTCCTCTTTGGCATGCGCGGCGGGCTTACCGCCACGCCCCGTGCGCAAAGGGCGATCAGCGCGAGGATCCGCCGCGAGTTCCACGCCATGTTCCCCGCCTGGAGGGACGTGACGATCAGCCACGAATGGGCCGGCCTCGTCTGCCTGATGGCGCGGCTTACCCCTTTCGTCGGTGCGGTCCCCGATCACCCGGGGCTTTTCGCCGGCATGGGCTTTCACGGCAACGGCGTCGCCATGGGCAGCCACGCCGGCCTGATGCTGGCCGATCTCGTGCAGGGCAAATCCCCCCGCACCCCCTATCCCGTGGCGCTGCAGACGCCGCCGAGCCGCTTCCCCCTTGGCCGATTCCGCCGCGCCCTGCTCGCCCCCGCCTATCTCGGCGCCGCGCTCTTCGATCTCTGACTCGCTGCGTTTTCTAGGCGGCGCTATTCGCCGGGGGTGGGCGCCGTGCGCGACGCGGGCAGTGCCCTCGCGGCCCCGTCGCTGACAGACCCGCGGCGCCCAACCGCCCAATATTTCATCGGCTGCCCATTTCATACCACCTTCCGCGCGTGCGCCAGCTTTACAACCCCCGCGCCGGCGTGGCCGATAGGAGCCATGTCCTCCGCCTCACTCTCCATCGCCATCGTGGAAACCGACCGGGAACGCGCCCTGCTGATCCAGCAGAGCCTGCGCGAAGCCGGCGAGTTCGACATCCACGTCGTTTCGGAAATCCCCGGCCTTGCCCGGCGCATCCAGCAGCTCAGCCCCGACGTGGTGCTGATCGATCTGGAAAGCCCCTCGCGCGATATGCTCGAGGAGCTGGCGCTCGCCTCCGGCCCGCTCGAGCGCCCGGTCGCGATGTTCGTCGACCGCTCCGGCGACGGGCTCACCGACGCGGCGATCGAGGCGGGGGTTTCGGCCTATGTGGTCGACGGGCTGACGCCGCAGCGGGTGAAGCCGGTGCTTGACGCCGCCATCGCCCGCTTCCGCATGTTCCAGCGGATGCGCACCGAACTGGCCGAGACCAAGCGCGCGCTCGAAGAGCGCAAGGTGATCGACCGCGCCAAGGGCATGCTGATGAAGGCCAGAGGCGTCGGCGAGGACGAGGCCTATGCGCTCTTGCGCAAGGCCGCGATGGACCAGGGCAAGCGTGTCGCCGACGTGGCGCAAGCGCTGGTGACCGCGGCGGGGCTGCTGGGATGAAGACCACCACGCTGTCTGTCGGGTTCATTCCCCTCACCGATTCCGCGCCGCTGATCATCGCGCAGGAGATGGGCTATGCCGCCGAGGAAGGCATCGCCCTCGACCTCAAGCGCGCCCCCTCGTGGTCGAGCCTGCGCGACATGCTCAGTTTCGGGCGGGTGGATGCCGCCCACATGCTCTCGCCGGTGCCGGTGGCGAGCGCGCTGGGTCTTGGCGGCGCCGGTGTGCCGCTCTCGGCGGTTTCGGTGCTCTCGGTCAATGGCAATGTCATCGGCGTCAGCAACGCACTGGCCGAGAAGCTGCGGGCGCAAGGCCACGACTTCGGCTTCGACGACGCCCGCGCCGCGGGCGAGGCGTTGATCGCCGCCACCGACGAAACCTTGCGCATCGGTGTGCCCTTCCCCTTCTCGATGCATGCCGAGTTGCTCTACTACTGGCTTTCCGCCCTTGGCCTGTCGGTGCCCGAGGCGCTGCAGGTGCGCACCGTTCCGCCGCCGCTCATGGCCGATGCTCTGGAGGCGGGCGAGATCGACGCTTTCTGCGTCGGCGAGCCCTGGGGCAGCATCGCGGTAGAAAACGGTGTCGGCGCGCTCTTGCTGCCGGGCACCGCGATCTGGTCCTTCGCCCCGGAAAAGGTACTGGCGATCCGCAGCGACTGGGCCGAGACCGAGCAGTCCTTGCTGAGCCGGCTGATCCGCGCCACCTGGCGCGCCGGCCGCTGGCTCGCGGAGCCCGCCTCGCGCTCGCTCGCCTCCGAGATCCTCAGCCGCCCCGACTATCTCGGCCTGCCCGCCGAGGTGCTCGACCGGGCGCTCACCGGGCGCATGGTCATCTCGGCGCAGGGCGAGGAGCGGCAGGTCCCGCGGATGCTCGAATTCCACGACGGCGCCGCCACCTTCCCCTGGCGCAGCCAGGCCGAATGGATCGGCCGCCAGCTTGCCGCCCGCGCGCGGCTCGACCCCGAGGCCGCGGCTGGGGCCGCCCGAGCCACCTTCCGCTCGGACCTGCATCGCGCCGCGCTGGCCGGAACCAGCGCCGATCTGCCCGGCGCCTCGTCGAAGCTCGAGGGAAGCCTGACTACAAGGCTCCCCGTCGCCTCGGAATCAGGCCGGCTGTTTCTCGGCCCTGACGAATTCTTCGATGGCCGCATTTTTGAGCCGCGCGGAGGCTGATGCCGCGATTTTGCGCATGCAGCAAGGAGGCTGCGCAAAATACCCTGACTCCAGCGCAGGAATAGGGATTTCCCTTTGATCCACGGTCTCCACTGAGGCACACAGAGTCTCACGGTCAGGCAATGGCGCCCGACCCGAAGATTTCTCCCAATGCCTGGGATCCATGAGCAAAGCCGCTCGACCCCGTGACATCCGTCACGGTGAGTCAGCGGCTTTTTGTCTTGGTCCGGGCGCATCCCATTCCGGACCTTCCAACAAGGGACGGAACGAACATGAAGAAACTTCTCATCGCTCTCGCCACCTCCACCGCGCTGATCTCCCCGGCCATGGCCCAGGAGCTGGAAAAGGACGAGCTGACCTTCGGCTTCATCAAGCTGACCGACATGGCGCCGCTCGCGGTAGCCTACGAGCAGGGTTACTTCCTCGACGAGGGGCTCTTTGTCACGCTCGAGGCGCAGGCCAACTGGAAGGTGCTGCTCGACGGGGTGATCGGCGGCACCCTCGATGGCGCCCACATGCTGGCTGGCCAGCCGCTCGCCGCCACCATCGGCTATGGCACCGAGGCGCATATCATCACGCCCTTCTCGATGGACCTGAACGGCAACGGCATCACCGTGTCGAACGAGGTCTGGGAGATGATGAAGCCGAACATCCCGGAAACCGACGCCGGTCTGCCGCAGCACCCGATCAGCGCCGAGGCGCTGGTGCCGGTGGTCGAGAAGTTCAACTCCGAGGGCAAGCCTTTCAACATGGGCATGGTGTTCCCCGTCTCGACCCACAATTACGAGCTGCGCTACTGGCTCGCCGCCGGCGGCTTGAACCCGGGCTTCTATTCCCCGGAGAACATCTCGGGCCAGATCGGCGCCGACGTCATGCTCTCGGTCACCCCGCCGCCGCAGATGCCCGCCACGCTCGAGGCCGGCACCATTTCGGGCTACTGCGTGGGCGAGCCCTGGAACCAGCAGGCGGTGTTCAAGGGCATCGGCGTGCCGGTGATCACCGACTACGAGCTGTGGAAGAACAACCCTGAGAAGGTCTTCGGCATCACCGCCGAGTTCGCCGAGGAAAACCCCAACACCACCAAGGCCGTGGTCAAGGCGCTGATCCGTGCTGCCATGTGGCTCGACGAGAATGACAACGCCAACCGCATGGAAGCGGTGCAGATGCTGTCGAAGCCGGAATACGTGGGCGCCGACGCCGAGGTGATCGCAAACTCGATGACCGGCACCTTCGAGTATGAGAAGGGCGACGTGCGCGAGGTGCCGGACTTCAACGTCTTTTTCCGGCACAACGCCACCTACCCCTACTACTCGGATGCCGTCTGGTACCTCACGCAGATGCGCCGGTGGGGCCAGATCGCCGAAGCCAAGCCCGACAGCTGGTACGACGAGGTGGCGAAGTCGGTCTACAAGCCGGAGATCTACCTCGAGGCCGCCCGCGCGCTGGTCGACGAGGGGCTGGCCAAAGAGGCCGACTTCGATTGGGCCAGTGACGGCTACAAGGCGCCGACCCCGTCCGAGGACATCATCGACGGCATCGCCTACGACGGCAAGGCGCCCAATGCCTATCTCGAGAGCCTGCCGATCGGCCTGAAGGGCGACCAGAAGGTCATCGGCAACGAAGTCCAGGGCTGACCCCGCCTGCCCCCCTCTGGGCCGGGCGCCACGCGTCCGCCCCCCCCTCCCTCTTCCTCATCCCGATGCGCGCCGCTCCCCCCCGCGCCATCCAGACCAAGGACCGGACAAATGACCACCGTCGACCCCGATTTCGCCCGAGACGCCGAGCGCGAGGCTCGCCGGGCGCGTCTCTTCACCCGCATCAACAAGGCGGATGCCTGGTTCAAGGTGCTCGGCCTCGCCTGGATCACCCCGCTGCTCAAGGCCGCCGCCGGCGACAACCCCCGCGCCCAGATGAAGGATGTCTGGCGCCTGCTGGGTGTGCCGCTTGTCGCCATCGCCGCCTTCCTCCTGCTCTGGGGCACGCTGGCACCGCAGGTACAGACCTCTCTCGGCGCGGTGCCCGGCCCGGCGCAGGTCTGGTCCGAGGCGGTGAACCTGCACCATGATGCGCAGGCCAAGGCCGCCAAGCAGGCCAAGTTCGAAACCATGGTGGCGCAGCGCAACGAAAAGCTGATCGCCGCAGGCAAGCCCGATCAGGTCAAGGACGTTGCCTACACTGGCGCGCCGAGCTACTACCAGCAGATCTGGACCTCGATCAAAACCGTCTTCTTCGGCTTCCTGATCGCCTCCGCCGTCGCCATTCCGCTGGGAATCTGCGCGGGCCTCTCGCCCACCGCCAATGCCGCGATCAACCCGCTGGTGCAGATCTTCAAGCCAGTCTCGCCGCTGGCCTGGCTGCCGATCGTAACCATGGTGGTCTCGGCTGCCTATGCCACCAACGACGGCATGTTCTCCAAATCCTTCCTGATCTCGGCGATCACTGTGACGCTCTGCTCGCTCTGGCCGACGCTGATCAACACCGCACTTGGCGTGGCCTCGATCGACAAGGATCTGGTGAACGTCTCGAAGGTGCTCAAGATGAACACCTACACCAAGATCACCAAGCTGGTGCTGCCCTCGGCCCTGCCGCTGATCTTCACCGGTCTGCGCCTGTCGCTCGGCGTGGGCTGGATGGTGCTGATTGCCGCCGAGATGCTCGCCCAGAACCCAGGCCTCGGCAAGTTCGTCTGGGACGAGTTCCAGAACGGCTCGTCGTCGTCGCTGGCCAAGATCATGGTCGCGGTCTTCACCATCGGCATCATCGGCTTCCTGCTGGACCGCGTGATGTATGCCCTGCAATCCCTCTTCACCTTCTCGAGCAACCGGTGAGCGCAATGGCCATCCTTGAGTTCCAGAACGTCTCGAAAAGCTTCGGCGAGGGCACCCAGGCGACCCACGTGCTGAAGGACATCAACCTGACTGTCGAGGAGGGCGAGTTCCTTGTCATCCTCGGCTTCTCCGGCACCGGCAAGACCACGCTTATCAACCTGATGGCCGGGCTCGAGACGCCGAGCAAAGGCCGCGTCGCCTTCAAGGGCTACGACATCGAGGGCCCCGGCCCAGAGCGCGGCGTGATCTTCCAGAACTACTCGCTGATGCCCTGGCTCACGGTG
This sequence comes from Salipiger sp. PrR007, assembly GCF_010499845.1. Classification (NCBI taxonomy): domain Bacteria; kingdom Pseudomonadati; phylum Pseudomonadota; class Alphaproteobacteria; order Rhodobacterales; family Roseobacteraceae; genus Salipiger; species Salipiger sp. PrR007. The sequence continues at coordinate 140,555 of NZ_JAAGOZ010000061.1, forward strand.
GAGGGCAACGTGCGCCTCGCGCTCGACGCGGTCTTCCCCGAGATGACCAAGACCGAGAAATCGAAGAAGACCGCCCATTACATCAAGATGGTCGGCCTCAGCCACGCCGCGCACCGCCGTCCTGCCGAGCTCTCGGGCGGGATGCGCCAGCGCGTCAACGTCGCCCGGGCACTGGCCATGTCGCCCGAGATGCTGTTGCTCGACGAGCCGCTCTCGGCGCTCGACGCGCTGACCCGCGCCAACCTCGCCGACGAGATCGAGGCGATCTGGGAGCAGGACAAGAAGACCTGCGTGCTGATCACCAACGACGTCGACGAGGCGATTACCCTCGCCGACCGGATCATCTCGCTGAACCCCGACGGCACGCTGGGCGCCGAATTCCGCGTCGACATTCCCCGCCCGCGCGAACGCAGCGAGATGAACCACCACGAGGGGTTCAAGAAGCTGCGCGCCGAGGTCACCGGCTACCTGATGGACGTCGGCATCAAGGCAAAGGTCGAGGGCTCGCGCATCCTGCCAAACGTCACCCCGATCCACGCCGTGCCCGCTGCGGTGCAGAAGGCGCAGGAAGGAATGATCGACGAGCGTTTCCTCGACTTCAGCCAGCTGCACAAAATCTACCCCACCCCCAAGGGCCCGCTGACGGTGGTCGAGGACTTCAACCTCAAGGTCAACCGCGGCGAGTTCATCTCGCTGATCGGCCACTCGGGCTGCGGCAAGTCCACCGTGCTGACCATGGCCGCCGGGCTCAACGGCATCTCGAAGGGCGCGATCAAGCTCGATGGCCGCCACGTCGAAGGGGCCGATCCCGAGCGCGCCGTGGTGTTCCAGTCGCCGAACCTCTTCCCCTGGCTCACCGCCCGCGAGAACTGCGCCATCGGCGTCGACAAGGTCTATCCCAAGGCCAGCCAGGCCGAACGTCAGGACGTTGTGGAATACTACCTCGAACGGGTCGGGCTGGCCGATGCCATGGACCGCGGCGCCGCCGACATGTCCAACGGCATGAAGCAGCGCGTCGGCATCGCCCGCGCCTTCGCGCTCTCGCCCAAGCTGCTGCTGCTCGACGAGCCCTTCGGTATGCTCGACAGCCTCACCCGCTGGGAGCTGCAGGAAGTGCTGATGGAGGTCTGGAGCCGCACCAAGGTCACCGCGATCTGCGTCACCCATGACGTCGACGAGGCGATCCTGCTGGCTGACCGCGTGGTGATGATGACCAACGGCCCGCAGGCCACCATCGGCAAGATCACCGATGTGAACCTGCCCCGCCCGCGCACCCGCAAGGCGCTGCTCGAGCACGCCGACTACTACGCCTACCGCCAGGAAGTGCTCGATTTCCTCGAAGAATATGAACACGGCGCCAAGCCCAAACCCCAACCGGCCGCCAAGGCCATCGCAGCGGAGTGACCAAGATGGCGAAGAAACTCATCGTGATCGGTGCCGGCATGGCCTCTGGCCGCATGCTGGAACATCTGATCGACGAGGCGCCCGGCGCCTATGACATCACGCTCTTCAACGCCGAGCCGCGCGGCAACTACAACCGGCTGATGCTCTCGCCAGTGCTGTCGGGTGAAAAGACCTACGAGGACATCGTCACCCATGACGCCGCTTGGTACGAAGAGCGGGGCGTGACCTGCCGCTTCGGCGAGAAGGTCGTGGCGATCGACACCGCTGCAAAGGTGGTTACCGGCGAGAAAGGCACCCTGCCCTACCACAAGCTGGTCATCGCCACCGGGTCGAACCCCTTCATCATCCCGCTTCCGGGACATGACCTGGAGGGCGTCATCCCCTACCGCGACCTTGAGGACACCGAGGCGATGATGGCGCTTGGCGCGGCCAAAAGGGCGGTTGTCATCGGCGGCGGCCTTCTGGGGCTGGAAGCCGCCGCCGGCATGGCCGCACGCGGCACCGAGGTCGACGTGGTGCACATCATGGGCCACCTGATGGAGCGCCAGCTCGACGAGGCGGCGGGCTACTTGCTGCGCAAGTCGCTGGTCGACAAGGGCATCCGCATCCACTGCAAGGCCAACTCCAAGCAGATCCTCGCGGACGACCGCGGCCATGTCCGCGCGCTGCAACTGGATGACGGCACCGAGCTGCCCTGCGACCTGCTGGTCATGGCCGTCGGCATCCGCCCGAGCACCGCGCTCGGCAAGGCGGCGGGGCTTGAGGTGAACCGCGGCATTGTCGTCGACGACCAGATGGTCACCTCGGACCCCGATGTTCTGGCGCTTGGCGAATGCGTCGAGCACGCCGGGGCGATCTTCGGCCTTGTCGCGCCGCTTTACGATCAGGCCAAGGTGCTGGCCAAGACCCTGCTCGGGCAGGAGGCGAGCTTCTTGCAGAAGGAAGTTGCCACCAAGCTCAAGGTCACCGGCTGCGATCTCTTCTCGGCGGGCGATTTCGCCGAAGGTGACGGCCGCGAGGACATTGTTTTCCGCGACCCGGCCCGCGGCGTCTACAAGCGGCTGATCCTCAAGGGCAATCGCCTGATCGGCGCGGTCATGTATGGCGACACCGCCGACGGCGCGTGGTTCCACGGCCTTATCAAGGACGCCACCGACGTCGAGGAGATGCGCGAGACGCTGATCTTCGGACCGGCCTACCAGGGGGGGGCCGCTGCGGACCCTATGGCGGCCGTTGCAGCCTTACCGCGTGACGCGGAGATCTGCGGCTGTAACGGCGTCTGCAAGGGACAGATCGAAGATGCCATCCTCACCGGCGCGACCGACCTCGGGGCGATCCGCGCCACCACCAAGGCGAGTGCCTCCTGCGGCACCTGCACCGGGCTGGTCGAGCAACTGCTCGGCGCAACGCTGGGCGATGACTTCGTCATCCCCGCCGCGCGATCCATCTGCGGCTGCACCGATCTCAGCCATGAGGACGTGCGCCGCCTGATTAAGTCGCAGGAGCTTAAATCGCAGGAGGCGGTCTGGCAGGAACTCGGCTGGACCACGCGCAACGGCTGCCATGTCTGCCGCCCGGCGGTGAACTTCTACCTGCTCGCCGACTGGCCGCTCGACTACGTGGACGACCCGCAGAGCCGCTTCGTCAACGAGCGCAACCACGCCAACATCCAGAAGGACGGCACCTATAGCGTGATGCCCCGCATGTGGGGCGGCATGACCACCCCGCAGGAATTGATGGCCATCGCACAGGCGGCCGAGAAATACGGCGCCACGGTCAAGGTCACCGGCGGCCAGCGCATCGACCTTCTGGGGGTGAAAAAGGAAGACCTGCCCGCCATCTGGCATGACCTCAATCAGGCCGGCATGGTCTCGGGCCACGCCTACACCAAGGGTCTGCGCACGGTGAAGACCTGCGTGGGCAGCGACTGGTGCCGCTTCGGCACGCAGGATAGCACCGGGCTCGGCATCGCGCTCGAGCGGAGGCTGTGGGGCTCTTGGACGCCGCATAAGGTCAAGCTCGGCGTCTCGGGCTGCCCGCGCAACTGCGCCGAGGCCACCTGCAAGGACGTCGGCATCGTCTGCGTCGACTCTGGCTTCCAGATCGGCGTCGCCGGGGCCGCGGGCATGGACGTGAAGGAGACCGAGCGTCTGGTGGACGTGCGCACCGAGGAAGAGGCGATGGAATGGACCGTCGCCTTCATCCAGCTCTACCGCGAGCACGCCAAGTATCTCGACAGGCCCTACAAATGGGTCGCCAAGGTGGGGCTCGACTGGGTGAAGGAAACCCTCGCGGATGCCGCTGAGCGGCAAGCGCTGGTCGAGCGTTTCGACCTGTCGCAATCCGTCTACCAAAAGGACCCCTGGGCCGAGCGGGCCAAACCGGAGGTGGCGCGCCGCTTCCACCCGCTCGCCGATCTCACGCTGGAGGCTGCGGAATGAGCTGGATCGACATCGGACATATCGACGACATCCCCCTGCGCGGGGCGCGGCTGGTAAAGACCCCCGTGGGCTGCGTGGCGATCTTCCGCACCGCCGAGGCGGAGGTTTTCGCCGCCTCCAACGCCTGCCCGCACAAGGCGGGGCCGCTCTCGGAGGGCATCGTGCACGGCCAGAAGGTTACCTGCCCGCTGCACAACTGGGTGTTCGACCTCCACACCGGTGAGGCGCAGGGCGCCGACGAGGGTCGCATCGCCACCTACCCGGTGCGGCTCGAGGGGGCGCGTATCCTGCTCGACGGCCATGCCGTCGGAAAGCGGAGCGCCGCGTGATGGACGGCTCGGGCCTGCCTGAAATCCGCTCGACCTGCGCCTATTGCGGCGTCGGCTGCGGCGTGCTGCTGCGCCCCGACGGGGCGGGCGGGCTCGTCGTGCGCGGCGACCCCGCGCACCCGGCCAACAAGGGGCGCCTCTGCTCCAAGGGCTCGCAATTGGGCGAGACGGTGGGGCTTGAGGGCCGGTTGCTGAAGCCGCGGGTCAACGGGCTCGACAGCGAGTGGGATGCCGCGCTCGACCTCGTCGCCCTGCGCTTCCGCGAGACCATCGCCGAGCACGGGCCGAACAGCGTGGCCTTCTACGTCTCGGGTCAGATGCTGACCGAGGATTACTACGTCGCCAACAAGCTGATGAAGGGCTTCATCGGCTCCGCCAACATCGACACCAACTCGCGACTCTGCATGGCCTCGACCGTGGCAGGCCACAAGCGCGCCTTCGGCACCGACACCGTGCCCGGCAGCTACGAGGACCTCGAAGAGGCCGATCTGGTGGTGCTGGTGGGCAGCAACCTTGCGTGGTGCCACCCGGTGCTGTTCCAGCGCGTCGTCGCTGCGAAGAAGGCGCGCCCGGGCATGAAGGTCGTCGTGGTCGATCCGCGCCGCACCGCCACCTGCGACGCCGCCGACCTGCACCTGCCGCTGAAGGCCGGAACGGATGTGGCGCTGTTCAACGGACTGCTGACCGAGATCGCCGCGCAGGGCGCGGTGGACGCAGATTTCATCACCCATGTCGAGGGTTTCGAAGCCGCGTTGGGATCGGCCTCGGACGATGATCCTGCCCGCACCGGGCTCGACACCGCCACGCTGCGGCGGTTCTACGATCTCTTCGTGCGCACCAAGAAAGTCGTCACCGTTTTCTCGCAGGGCGTGAACCAGTCCTCCTCGGGCACCGACAAGGTCAATGCGATCCTCAACTGCCACCTCGCCACCGGGCGCATCGGCAAGCCGGGCATGGGGCCGCTTTCTGTCACCGGCCAGCCCAACGCCATGGGCGGGCGCGAGGTCGGCGGGCTGGCGAACATGCTGGCCTGCCATCTAGATATCGAGAATATTTCCCACCGCTCCGCCGTGCGCGAATTCTGGTCCGCGCCCACCATCCCCGACACGCCCGGGCTGAAGACGGTGGACCTTTTCCAGGCCGTGGGCGAGGGCCGGATAAAGGCGCTCTGGGTGATCCACACCAACCCCGCCGTCACCATGCCCGACGCCGACCGGGTGCGTGACGCGATCAAGGACTGCCCCTTCGTGGTGGTCAGCGACATCACCGCCGCCACCGACACCGCCCGGCTTGCGGATGTGCTGCTGCCCGCCACCGCTTGGGGCGAGAAGGAGGGCACCGTCACCAATTCCGACCGCACCATCTCGCGCCAGCGCGCCGCCCTGCCCGCGCCCGGCGCGGCAAAACCCGACTGGGAAATCCTCTCGGAAGTGGGAAGGCGCATGGGCTGGCATTCGGCTTTCGACTATGCCTCCCCCGCCGAGATCTTCCGCGAGCACGCCGCGCTTTCGGGCATCGCCGGCGGTTTCGGCAAGGATTTCGACATCTCGGGCCATGCCGATCTTTCAGACGCAGCATACCACGCGCTCGCGCCCTTTCGCTGGCCCTACGCCGGAGCGCGCAGGGGCGGGCGGTTCTTTGGCGACGGCGCCTTCTACACCGAGAGTGGCCGCGCCCGCATGGTGCCGGTGAAATGGAAGGACTTCGCTCAGAAGACCGCACGTCGCTTCCCCTTCCGCTTCAACACCGGGCGTATCCGCGACCAGTGGCACACGATGACCCGCACGGCGCGCTCGCCGCGGCTGTCGGCGCATCTCGCCGAGCCCTTCGTCGAGATCCATCCCGAGGACGCGGCGGCGCTGGCGATCGCGCCCGCCAGCCTCGTGCGGGTCACCTCCACTCACGGAACGGCCCTCCTGCGGGCCCTCATCACCGACAAGGTGCAGCGCGGCGAGGTCTTTGCCCCCATACACTGGACCGGCGAGACCGCGCCCGCCGCCCGCATCGACGCGCTCGTGCCCCCCATCACCGACCCGATCTCGGGCCAGCCCGAGAGCAAGGGCGCGGTGGTCGCGCTCGCGCCCTTCAGCGCCAAGTGGTACGGCTTTGCCGTTTCCTGCACCGAGATGGCGCCCGAAAGCGACTATTGGGCGGTCGCCCGCACCGAGAGCGGCTGGCGGCTCGAGATGGCCGGGAGCGAGGCTCCCGAAGACTGGGAGGCCGAGGCGCGCCGCCTCTTCGACCTGCCGCGCGCCGAGGCTCAGGTGGTCAGCGATCCGCGCCGTGGTTCGGTCCGCATCGCCTTTCACGCCGAGGGCCGGCTGCGCGCCGCGCTCTTCGTCTCGCCCGAGCCGGTGGGGGTGATGCGCAGCCATGTCGCCACGCTGCCCGGTGAAGAAGCGCCGCATGTGCTCACCGGACGCGCCCCCGCCGACCAGCCCGATCCTGGTCCGGTGGTCTGCGCCTGCTTCAACGTCGGGGTGAACACCATCCTGGACGGCATCGAGACGCAGGGGCTGATGAGTGTCGACGCCATCGGCGCGGCGCTGCAGGCGGGCAGCAACTGCGGCTCCTGCCGCCCCGAGCTCGCGGCCCTGCTGTCCCGCGCCAAGACCTTGACCCCCGAAGCCGCAGAATGAGGAGCCCGAGATGAGCGTTCTTCCCAGCTTTCACATCGCCACGCCGGACGAGATGCCGGCCAAGGGGACCATCGCCCTCGTCGGGGCTGGCCCCGGCGCGGCGGATCTGCTGACCCTGCGGGCGGCGGCGCGTCTTCAGACAGCCGATGTGATCTTCTATGACCGGCTCGTCGATCCCGAGGTGCTGGCGCTGGCCGGGCCGCGCGCCGAGCTGGTCTTCGTCGGCAAGGAGGTCGGCGCCCACGCCTGGCCGCAGGAGCAGATCAACGCCGTCATCGTTGCCGCCGCCCTGCGGGGGCGCAATGTCGTGCGTCTCAAGTCCGGCGATCCCGGCATCTTCGGACGCGCCGCCGAGGAACTCGAGGCCGCGCGGATGCACGGCATCGAGACCGAGATCGTCCCCGGGGTGACCGCTGCCATGGCCGCCGCCGCCCGCGCCGGCATCCCGTTGACGACGCGCGGCGAGACCGATGCGCTGGTGCTGGCCACTGGCCACGCCCGCGCCGGCGATCCCCTGCCCGACTGCGCCCGCCACGCCCGGCCCGGCGTCGCGCTGGCGCTCTACATGGCGGTGAGCCAGGCCGAGCGGATCACCCGGTCGCTGCTGGAGACGGGGATGCCCGAGGATGCGCCGCTGACCATCGCGGTGGAGGTCTCGAAGCCGGGCGAACGGATCATCATCGGGCGGCTCGTGGACCTTCCGGCGCTGCTCGTCCAGCACAGGGTAAAGGGCTGCGCGGCGATCCTCGCGAGCTGGCCGAAGATGGCGAAGGCCGGGGTGTGCGAGGGAGCGACAGGCAAGGCGCTGGCCTGAGCCATCCTCTTGACGATAGCTCGGCGGATCAGAGCACCGAGATCAGCCGCGCCGCGCTTTCCACGCCGTCGATCACCGGCTTGTCGAACCGTTCCCGCAGGTGTGCCGTCAGCTTCGCCATGCCGGCGCAGCCGAGGATCACGCAATCCACACCGTCGCCCGCCATGGAACGCGCGGTCTCGGCGGCCACCGCCTCGGTCGCCGCCTCGGGATCTTCCTCAAGCGCCAGAACCGGCACGTCGGAGGCGCGCACCTTGCCCAGCAGGTGCTCGAAGCCATAGCGGATGACGTTCTCCTCGAGGATCGGCACCGAAACCGCCAGCGTAGTGACCACTGAGAAGCTCCAGCCGCGCAGGGCGGCGGCGTGATAGGCCGCCTGCCCGATGCCGATCACCGGCACCTTCGAGCGGGCCTGCGCCTCGGCCAGCGCGGTGTCGTCGAAACAGGCGATGATGATGCCCTCGAAGCCCTCGGCATTGGCCTTGTCGATCAGCCCCAGCAGCGGCGGCGCAGCCTTCAGCCCGTCGGCGTGACCCTGGATGGCGGGCGGGCCGTCGGCATTCGTCCAGCCCTCGAGGGTCAGCCCCGGCACCGAGGCGCGGGCGACCTCCAGCATGGCCTCGGTCATCGCGGCGGTGCTGTTGGGGTTGATAATGAGGTAGGCCATCAGATCATGCCCTTGCCGGCATCCGACCCCTGCTTCGCCCGCCGCTTGTTCATCGACCAGACGGTGATCAGGAACACCCCGATAATCACCAGCGAAAACGCCGTGGTCAGCGTGCCGAGCGCAAAGATCACCGGCGTGGTGACATTGGTGGTCATGCCGTAGATCTCGAGCGGCAGCGTGTTGTAGCTGCCCGCGGTCAGCAGGGTGCGGGCGAACTCGTCGTAGCTGAGCGTGAACCCGAAGAGCGCGACGCCGATCAGCGAGGGCGCGATGATCGGCAGCACCACGTGGCGCAACGCCTGCCAGTTGCTCGCGCCCTGATCGCGGGCCGCCTCCTCGTAGGATTTGTCGAAACGGTTGAACACCGCGAACATGATCAGCAAGCCGAAGGGCAGCGTCCATGTCAGCTGCGAGCCGAAGCCGGAGCTGGCCCAGTGGATCTTCAGCCCGGCCTGGCTGAAGATCAGCCCGACCCCGAGCGAGACCAGGATCGAGGGGATCACCAGCGCGGTGATCACCAGGTAGAACAGCACCACGTTGCCGGCGAAGCGCTTGCGGAAGGCCAGCCCGCCCATCACCGAGACGATGACGGTGGTGACCATGACCATGAGCCCCAGCACGAAGCTGCGGCGGAAGCTGCCCCAGATGTCGCCCACCGCCTGCTGCTGGAAGAGGTCGAAGAACCAGTGCAGCGACGCGCCGCGCATCGGGAAGGTGAGGCCGCCCTGTGGCCCTTGGAAGCTGAGGATCGCGATGGTGAAGGTCGGCCCGTAGAGGAACAGCAGGAACAGCACGAAGAAAGCGCCGAGCACGTAGAAGGAGCGGGGGCGGGTTTCCATGGATCAGAGCTCCTTGCGGATGTCGACGAAGCGCAGAAGGATGCCGATGACCATCAGCACGGTGACCAGCAGCACCACCGCCGTGGCCGAGGCCGAGGGGTACTGCAGCAGCGCGATGTCGTTCTGGATGAGCCGGCCGACGTTGGCCGATTGCGAGCCTGACATGAATCGGACCGTAACGAAGTCGCCCATCACCAATGTGACAACGAAGATCGTGCCGATCATGATGCCCGGCTTGCACAGCGGGATGATCACGTTGGTCAGCGTCTGGAACCCGCTGGCGCCGCCGTCATAGGCCGCCTCGATCAGCGATTTGTCGATGCGCATCATGGTGTTGAAGATCGGCACCACCATGAACAGCGTGTAGAGATGCACGAAGGCCAGGATCACCGAGAAGTCCGAGTAAAGCAGCCAGTCCAGCGGCTCGTCGGTGATGCCCGCCGAGATCAGCGCCGAGTTGGCCAGCCCGTTGCGCCCGAGAAAGGGGATCCACGAGATCATCCGGATGATGTTCGAGGTCCAGAACGGGATGGTGCAGAGCAGGAAGAGCGCGATCTGCCACGTTTGAGTGCGCACGTGGAAGGCGAGGAAATAGGCGACGGTGAAGCCGATCCCAAGGGTGAAGGCCCAGACGATCAGCGCATATTTGATGGTGTTGCCGAACACCCGGTAGGTCACCGGCGAGCCGAAGAGGAAATCGTAATTTTCCCAGCTGAAGGCCGGGATGATCGAGAATTCCGTCGCCTGCCAGAAGCTGACGACGACGATCATCGCGATGGGCAGCACGAGGAAGAGGATCAGGACGAGCGTCAGGGGCGAGGCCAGCAGCCAGCCGGTCAGGTGTCGGTTCGTTTCGCCAGCGCGCATGGGGCCTCCGGTCGTTGTGTCCTGCGGCTGCACCGCATCATGGGCCGCGCCCCGGGCACATCCGGGGCGCGGCGGTCTCGGTCAGGACCAAGGTGTGAAGGTCAGACCCGAGGGATCAGGCCGAGAAGATCAGGCCGCGATGAACTCGTTCCACTTGCGGACCATGTACTGGTTCTCGTCCATGACCGCGTTCCAGCAGGCGACGGAGCCCATGCGCTCCTCGAAGGAACCGCCGTCGCGCACCTCGCCGGCCTGTGCCATGGCGTCGCCGAAGGGGTTGGTGATGGTGTCGGTGGCTTCCTTGCCCTCGAACCAGTAACCCCACTCGTTCTCGGTCATGTAATCCTTTGAGGTTTCCGGGACCGCCGAGTAATAGCCCTGGCGCATCAGGAAGCCGCCGACCCAGCCATCGAGGTACCAGTTGATGTACTCGTAGGCCGCGTCGAGCTCGAGCCCCGAGAGGTTCTTCGACAGGCCGATGCCGCCGCCCCACGAGCGGTAGCCCTCCTTCAGCGGCTGGTAGACGCAATCGATGCCACGCGACTTGACGGCCGTGATCGCCGGCGACCACATCGACTGGATCACCACCTCGCCCGAGGCCATCAGGTTGACGCTCTCGTCGAAGGTCTTCCAGAAGGCGCGGAACTGGCCGGCTTTCTTGGCCTCGGTGAAGATCGCCATGGTCTTGTCGATCTCTTCGCGGGTCATGTTGCCCTTGTCGCCATAGGCGATCTCGCCCATCGCTTCGCAGACCATGGCGGCGTCCATGATGCCGATCGAGCTAATGTCGAGGATCGAGGCCTTGCCCTTGAACTCGGGGTTCAGAAGCTCGGCCCAAGTGTCGATCGGGCGACCGATGAGGTCGGGGCGGATGCCCAGTGTGTCGGCGTTGTAGATCGTCGGGATGAGGGTCATCCAGTTGGTCTGTTCCGAGGCGAACGTGGTGCCGTCGGGACCGTCGGTAAAGCCCACGGTATGCGGCGCGGTGCCCTGCGCGATGGTCGACTCGGGCGTCAGCTTGCCGTCCTTGAAGATACCGACGATCTTGTCGTAGTTCTTGATCTTGCTGACATCCATGGCCTGCAGGTTGCCGGTCGGCCAGACCTTCTTGCAGATCCAGTACTCGATGTCGGCGATGTCGAAGCTGCCGGGCTGGGTGGCGGCCCGCTGGGTCACCGCGTCGGAATCCAGCGCGGTCATCTCGAGCGTGAAGCCAAGGTCTTCCTTCACCTTCTGGCCCACCTCGTTGAGGTTCGACACGCCGGTGCCGAATTGGCGCAGAGTGACATCCTTGATGTTCTGCGCCCAGATCATCGGCGCCGGGAAGGCGCTGGCCGCACCTGCGGCGGCGGCGCCCTTCAGAAGCGTCCGCCGGCTGAGGGTCTGTTTGGTCATGGTGGTCTCCCTGTCTGTTGTTTTTCTGGTTTGCGGTCTTTGGAAATGCGTATTTGGAAAGAGAAGAAGGGGCAGCGCCGCGCGCGGCGCGGTCAGGCCGAAAGCGGATGCAGCGCCCGGTCGTCCCAGCTGAGGCCAACCCCGTCGCCGGGGGATTTCGGATCGGAGAAGAACTGCGCTTCCGGCACCCAGGCCGTGACATCCTGATCGCCGGCCGCGAGGACGGTCACCGCCACATGCGCGCCCTGGAACTCCACCGAGGTGACCCGCCCGCCCAGAGGCGCGCCGGTCTCGGGGGCGATGCGCGTCAGGTCATTGCGGATGGCGAAACGGCCCTGCGGCAGCGCCAGCACGTTGTGCCCCCCCATGAACCGGGCGACGAACTCTGTCTTCGGCGCATTGAACACGTCGCGCGGGGGGCCCGCCTGCTCGATCACGGCGTTGTTCATCACGACGATCTCGTCGGCCAGCGCCAGGGCCTCGTCCTGGCCGTGGGTGACATGCACGAAGGTGATGCCAAGCTCGCGCTGCAGGCGCTTCAGCTCGGCGCGCATGCGGATGCGCAGGAACGGGTCCAGCGCCGAGAGCGGCTCATCGAGCAACAGGATCTGTGGCTCGGTGATCAGCGCCCGTGCCAGCGCCACGCGCTGCTGCTGCCCGCCCGAGAGCTGCGAGGGCAGGCGCTCTGCATAGGGCGTCATGTCGACGAGCGAGAGCATCTCCATCGCCGAGTTGCGGCGTGTGGCGGCGTCGACGCCCTTCATCTTCAGGGAGAAGGCGACGTTGTCGGCCACCGACAGGTGCGGAAAGAGCGCGTAGCTCTGGAACATCATCGCCGTGCCGCGCTTCGCAGGCGGCAGGTAGGAGATGTCAGCCCCGCCCAGCACGATCGAGCCGTCGCTGACCGTCTCGTGCCCGGCGATCATCCGCAGAGTCGAGGATTTGCCGCAGCCCGAGGGGCCGAGCAGGCAGGCATAGACGCCCGAGCCGAAATGGTGGTTGATCGCGTCCACCGCGACAGTGTCGCCGTAGCGCTTGGTCAGGCCGACGAGTTCAAGATCGAGTCCTTGGCGCATGTGTCCCCCGTTGTTCCGGCCTCAGCTCCGCCGCAGCGGCTGCCTCCAGATCGTGTCCCCGGGGCGCGCGAAAAACGAAGCGCGGGCGACGATGGGGAAGGCCAGAAACTGGTGTCCGCTTAAATTTTCACCAATGTTCATGACCTCTGTGCGCTTTTTGACTTCATATTGTATACGATCCTCGAAATCATCCCGTGCGATCCCCGCACCACTTGTGCGCACAGAGGCTCTGGGGGAACAGTGAAGCGAAAGGAGACACGCGTGAGCTCAGGAGCGGAAAACCCGGGAAGAACCGCAGAACGCGCCAAGGGCTCCAAGGCCCGGTCTGTCGCAGATGCGCTGACCTTGGCGGTGCACGAGCACCGTCTGGCGCCGGGCCTCAAGCTGAACGAGGACGAAGTCGGTGAGATCTTCGGCGTGGGGCGGACAATCGTTCGCTCGGCGCTACAGATGCTGGCGCATGATCAACTCGTCACGATCGAGCCCAACCGCGGCGCCTTTGTCGCGGAGCCGTCGATCCGCGAGGCCCGCGAGGTCTTCGAGGCCCGCGCGCTGCTCGAGCCGCGCACGGCCCGCTCGGCCGCCGAACGCATCACAGCAGAGGGCGTCGCCCGGCTGCGCGCCCACAACAGGGCCGAGCACGCGGCGCTCGACAGGGGCGACTACGGCACCGCGCTGCGGCTCTCCGGCGAGTTCCACATCAAGATCGCGCGCATTGCCGACCAGTCCACCATCGCCGAATTCATCACCCAGCTCATCGCAAGATCTTCTCTGGTCATCGCTCTTTACTGGCGCAGACCCGAGGCAATGTGCGAAACTCATGCGCATGAGGCGCTGCTGTCCGCCCTTGAACGGGGCGACGGCGCCACGGCGGAGGAGATGATGAAGGGCCACCTGCTCGATCTGCTGTCGTCGCTCGATCTGCGCGAGGCCCCGCCTCCGCCGCAGAGCTTGCGCGACGCCCTGCGGCCATGATGCTGCGAACCATGACCCGGGCCGATCTCGGCCGGGCGCTCGACTGGGCCGCCGAGGAGGGCTGGAACCCGGGGCTCGAGGATCTCGAGGTCTTTCATGCAACCGACCCGAGCGGCTTTTTCTGCGCCGAGCTTGGCGGCAAGATGGCGGCGGCGATCTCGGTGGTGAACCATTCTCCCACGCTTGCCTTCCTGGGGCTCTACCTCTGCGCACCGGCGTACCGCGGCCAGGGCATCGCCCATGCGCTCTGGCTGCACGCGCTGAGACACGCCGGCGACCGCACGGTCGGGCTCGACGGCGTACCGGCGCAGCAGGAGAACTATCGAAAGTCGGGCTTCGTGCTGGCCGGACAGACCAGGCGCTACGCCGGGAGGTTGCACGCTGGGCACGGCAAGGGGGTGACCTCGGCCTCGGCGGCGGACCACCCGCTGCTGATGGAGCTGGAGCGCCGCGCCTGCGGCTATGCCAAGCCCGCCTTCTGCGCCGCCTGGCTTGAACCGGCGCAAAGCCGCTACACGCTGGTACACCGGATCAATGGCGCGCCGGATGGGTTCCTCACCCTGCGGCGGTGCCGCGAAGGCTGGAAGATCGGCCCGCTCTGCGCGCCGGATCTGCAGGTTGCAAGCACGCTGCTAGAGGCTGCGGCCCAGCACACCGAGGACGAGCCGGTGATGATCGACCTGCCGCAGGGGTCGGCGCCGCTGGCCGCGCATTGCCTCGAGATGGGGCTCGAGCAGATGTTCCACACCGCCCGCATGTATCGGGGCCCCGCTCCACTGCCCGGACCCGGCCTGCACGCGGTGGCGACTCTGGAGCTCGGCTGAGGCCGGGCTCGCTGGCTCAGACTTTGGAGAGCTCACTCTCGAGTTTCAGCACCCGGCCGCCGTCTTCCTGCTCAATGAGGAAGGCAGGCGTGTCCGAAGAGCCATTGCGGGTGATCTCCTGGCCCTTGATCTTTCGCGTGACCCTGCGCTCGAAGCGATCTGCGATCTTGCCCTTGGCTCTGCCATCGCCCCAATTCCACTCTACGATTTCGCCGACTTGAAACTTGCTCATCATGTGCCTCCCTGGATTACCTTGGGGAAACACGCATTCAAGCTTGGAGGTTCCTGCGTTACTCGGAGGTCGCGGCGCCCGGCTCCGCCGGAAGCGCCTCGCCCTCGGTCGGATCGGCCCCTTCGTCCGGCGCCTCCGCAGGGGTCTCGCTGTCCTGCACGGGCGTGTCGGTGGTCAGAACGCCGTTCACCCATGTGCCGGTGCTCTGCTCGCCGGTGGCATAGCGCATGGTGCCCTCGCCCTGTCGCTTGCCGTCCTTGAAGTTGCCCTCATAGACATCGCCGTTGGCATAGGTCGCCACGCCCGCACCCTCGATCTCGCCGTTGACCCAGCCACCCTCGTAGCGGAAGCCGTCGGGCATGGTGATCGTGCCCTGCCCGTGGCGCTGCCCGTCGCGGAAGGCGCCTGTATAGACCGTGCCATCAGGATAGGTGGCGGTGCCCTCGCCGTGGCGCTGACCATCCTTCCAGTCGCCCTCGTAACGGTAGCCGTCGGGGTAGGTCATCACCCCCTGCCCATCGTTGCGGGCGTTCTTGAACGTCCCCTCGTAGACCAAGCCGTTGGCGTAGCGAGCCACGCCCTGCCCCTCGATCACGCCGTCGACCCAATCGCCCTCGTAGGTGGAGCCGTCGGGATAGGTGATCTTGCCGGTCCCGTTGGCGAGATCGCCAAGGAAGGCACCCTCGTAGACAGACCCGTCGGGATAGGTAACCTTGCCCTGCCCCTCGATCTGCCCCGAGACCCAGTCACCCTCGTAGCGGTAGCCGTCCTCGCCGATGAAGGCGCCTTTGCCCTGCCGCTGGTCGTTGTCAAACTGGCCCTCGTAGACATCGCCATTGGCGTAGGTGACCTTGCCCTGCCCCTCGCGGCGGCCGTCGACCAGTTCTCCCTCGTAGACATCGCCGTTTGGCTGAGTCAGCTTGCCGATCCCGTCGATCTGACCTTCGCGCCATGTGCCCTCGTAGATCAGACCGTCCGGCATGGTCAGCTTTCCCTGGCCATCGCGCAGCCCGTTGGCAACGCGGCCCTCGAAGACCGATCCGTCGGGATAGGCGATCTCGGCATTGCCCTGCTTGACGCCGTTCACCCAGTCGCCCTCGTAGCGGTAGCCGTTGGGCCCGGTCATCACGCCGCGTCCGTGGTGCAGCGCGTTGCGGAAGGCGCCCTCGTAGCGCATGCCGTTGGCGTATTGCATGACGCCCTTGCCAGTGATCTTGCCGTCGAGCCACGACCCCTCGTAGGTCCCGCCGTCGGCAAAGACGATGCGGCCGATGCCCTCGGGCTTGCCCTTGGCGAACTGGCCCTCGTAGACCGAGCCGTTCGGGAAGCGCGCGACGCCCTCGCCGCGGATCTCGCCCTCGGCCCATTGGCCGGTGTATTCGTAGCCATTCGGCAGCCGGTAGGTGCCGGTGCCATGCTGCAGCCCGTTCTGGAAGGTGCCCTCGTAGACCCCGCCATCGTCGTATTGCTTGGTCTGGACCTCGCCGCCCTCGACCTGCGCCAGCGCGGGATAGGTCAGCGCCGCGATCGCCACTGCCGTAAGGATGGTTCTGCCTGAGAGCTTCATGCGCTTTCCTTGCCGGACCTTGCCGGATGCCTGTTGGTCTGCCCCGAAAATCGACCTGAAAACGGGCCTTCTGCCGCCGCGAAACTAAACAACACCCCCTTGGCTGACAATCTCTTTTGCCCCCAGCTTCTTCCCCTCCGGCGTGGTTCTGCTATGTGGGCACGCGGATGTGACCAAAAGGACGTGGCTCATGGGTGACCGTTTCCGCCTGACCCTCGCGCAGCTCAACCCGACCGTGGGCGATCTTGCCGGCAACGCTGCCAAGGCGAAAGACGCCTGGGAGAAGGGCCGCGAAGCGGGGGCCCAGCTCGTCGCCCTGCCCGAGCTCTTCATCGCCGGCTACAACCCGCAGGACCTGCCGATGAAGCACGCCTTCACGCTGGACTGCATGGAGGTTGCACGCAAGCTGGCCGAGGATTGCGCCGACGGCCCGGCGCTGGCCATCGGCTGCCCCTGGATCGAAGGCACGGAGCTCTACAACGCCTATCTCATCTGCCGGGGCGGGCGGATCGTCACCCAGGTCTTCAAGCACCACCTCCCGAACTACGGCGTCTTCGACGAGGTCCGGGTCTTCGACAGCGGCGCCATCGGCGGACCCTACGCGGTGGGCAATGTGCGCATCGGCTCGCCGATCTGCGAGGATGCCTGGTACGAGGACGTGGCCGAGACCCTCGCCGAGACCGGCGCCGAATTCCTGCTGGTGCCCAACGGCTCGCCCTACCGCCGCAACAAACACGACACCCGGCTCAACAAGATGGTGGCGCGGGTCATCGAAACCGGCCTGCCGCTCATCTACCTCAACATGGTGGGCGGGCAGGACGACCAGATCTTCGACGGCGGCTCCTTCGTGCTGAACCCCGGCGGCCAGGCGGCGCTGCAGCTGCCGGTTTTCGAGGAGGAGATCGCGCAGGTCGATCTGGTGCGCACCCCCGAAGGATGGCGCGCCGAGGCCGGGCGTTTCGTGCAGCACCCGAGCGAGATGGAACAGGACTACCACGCCATGGTGCTGGCCCTGCGCGACTATTGCCGCAAGACCGGCTTCGGAAAGGTGCTGCTGGGCATGTCGGGCGGGATCGACTCGGCGCTGGTTGCCACCATCGCCACCGACGCGCTTGGCGCCGAGAACGTGCGCTGCGTGATGCTGCCGTCGGAATACACCTCCGAGCACTCGCTCGAAGATGCCAAGGCCTGCGCCAAGAACCTCGGCTGCCACTACGACTTCGTGCCCATCGCCGAGGCGCGGGCTGCGATCACCAACACTCTGGCGCCCCTCTTCGAGGGTCGGCCCGCCGACCTGACCGAGGAGAACATCCAGTCGCGCCTGCGCGGGCTGCTGTTGATGGCGCTCAGCAACAAGCGTGGCGAGATGCTGCTGACCACCGGCAACAAGTCCGAGGTCGCGGTGGGATACGCCACGATCTACGGCGACATGGCGGGCGGCTACAACCCGATCAAGGATCTCTACAAGACCCGCGTCTTCGAAATCTGCCGCTGGCGCAACGAGAACGCGCGCCCTTGGATGAAGGGCCCCGAGGGCGAGGTGATCCCCGAGCGGATCATCACCAAGCCCCCCTCCGCCGAGCTGCGCGAGGACCAGAAGGACAGCGACAGCCTGCCCGACTACCCGGTGCTTGACGGCATCCTCGAGATCCTCGTGGACCGGGACGGCTCGATCTCCGATTGCGTTGCCGCCGGCTACGACCGCGCCGACGCCAAGAAGGTCGAGCACTTGCTCTACATCTCCGAATACAAGCGCTTCCAGTCCGCCCCCGGCGCGCGGCTGTCGCAAAAGGCCTTCTGGCTTGACCGGCGCTACCCGATCGCCAACCGCTGGCGCGACAACGGGTGAGCGCGGTGCGGCCCCGGATCCTCTTCGTCGTCGAACGGTTCCACACGAACCTCTGGGAGGCGACGCGCGCGCTGAACGCAGCGGAGATCGACGTGGCGGTCTGGGGCAGTGGCAGCGGCAAGACCGAGGACCACAGCGTCGTCGCGCCGCGGCTCTTTCCCCAAGATGCCGACCCCGGCGCATTCCGTGCCGCCTGGGACGCGCTGCAGCCGGACCTGGTGATCCTGCGCAACGTCGCGCGGCACCGCCGGGCGGTGGCCCGGCTGGCGCGTGCCAGCGGCACGCCGATGTGGTTCTACGACCTCAATCCCTACCACTGGCGCGAGCCGCTGAAGCGCCGGCTGACGCGCCGCTTCCAGGGCCTGCCGCTGCGCCGGGTGACGCCCGTGCTGGGGCTCGACGCGACCATCCCCCCGAACCGCGACGCCCGCTACATCCCCTGGCCCGTCATGGCGGCGCCGGACGCCGCGCCCTGCGACGCCGACACCCGGAACGGCCGAGAGGTCACGGTTCTCTGCGTCGCCAAGCTTCACAACCCGCGCAAGAACCACGGCATGGTGATCGACGCGCTGCGGGCGCAGGGCCGTGCGGGCAAGGTGCGGCTGCTGCTGGCGGGCACCATCGGCGATCCGGTGCAACACGCCGCGCAGGTTGCCGCGCTGCAAGAGGTGGCCTCGGCCGAGCCTTGGCTCGAGCTGCACGCCAATGTGCCCTTCAAGCAGATGCCCGAGCTCTACCGGCGGGCAGACATCTGCATCCTGCCTTCGGTGCGCGAGCCGCTCGGCTTCGCCCCGGTGGAATCCATGGCCTATGGCTGCGTGCCGGTGATCTCGACCGATGCCGGCTCGGCGGGCTACGTGCGGCACGGCGAGAATGGGCTGCACGTCGACGTAACCCGCACCGGCGCAGTGGAAGATGTGCTGGCCTCGCTCCTCGACGACGCCGCGCTCCGGCATCGCCTCGGCGCCGCCGCGCTCGCAACCGCGCAGGGAGACCTCGGCGCCGAGCGCTTCGTCACCCGGATGCGCGCGCTGCTGCAGGAGAGCGGCGTCACCCCCTGAGCTTGCGCCTGCTCACTCCCACCAGCGGTCGATGCGCGCGATGTCGTCGTCGGACCAGCCGAAATGATGCGCGAACTCGTGCACCGTCACGTGGATGACGAGCTCCTCCAGCGTCACGTCATCCCGCTCGCGCCACTCCTGCAGGATCGGCTCGCGGAACAGCCAGACCGTGTCGGGATAGGGTGAGGGCCAGCTCGAGGATTTCTCGGTCATCGGGATGCCCTCGTAGAGACCGGTCAGCTCGAGCGGGTCGTCGATCTCCATCTCGTCGAGAATCTCCTCCGGTGGCCAGTCCTCGACGCGCAGCACGACCTCGGCGGCGGCGGCGCGGAAGGGCGCAGGCAGGGCATCGACCGCGGCACGGGCCATGGTCTCGAAGGCGGCGAGATCCGGAGTGTTCATGCAGCGGATATGGCGTGCCGGAGGGCGCGGGAAAAGAGGGAACCGCGGCGCGCTGCGGCCCGGCGCGGCGGAGTTCTCACAATGACGCAAAGACAGGTCGCTTTTGGGAATCCATGTCGCAAACGGTACAGATTTTCCCCGCCCCCGCTCTTAGCTGCGCGCTCCGTTTGCAGGAGAGTCGCATGATCACCGTCCACAGCATCCCCGAGGCCTTCTCCGAGACCGACTGCGCCCGTCTCATCGAGATCGCGCGCACCGCAGAGGCCTCGGACGCGCGGCTGGTGGGGCAGCAGCGCGCGCACAACCTGCGCCGGGCCGATCTGGTATGGCTCGACGATGTCGCGGGCGCGGAGTGGGTCATGGACCGGATTATCGAACTGGTGCGCGACGCCAATCGCAGCGCCTATGACTTCGCGCTTGACGCCTTTGACGAGAGCGCCCAGATCGCCCGCTACGGTGCCGAGCGCGAAGGGCATTTCGACTGGCATTCGGACATCGGGGAAGGCCGCCTCGCCGCGCGTCGCAAGCTGACCATGGTTGTGCAACTCTCGGACGAGGACGACTACGAGGGCGGCGCGCTGGAAGTCATGCCGTCGAACCACATCGTCACGGCAGGAAAAGAGCGCGGCACCGCCACGCTCTTCCCGTCCTACATGCTGCACCGCGTGACCCCGGTGAGCAGCGGCGAGCGTCACTCGCTGACCATCTGGGCGCACGGGCCGGCCTTCCGCTGAGGCCCGCGCGCCTCGGGCGCGCAAGCCAGACCCTTTCGGGCCCGCTCAGCTCAGCAGCAGCTGGTAGCTGTGCGGCACGTAGCGGAAGCCGTCGTCCTCGGCCTCGACGTAGCCGATCGCCGGGAAGGGCATGTGATAGCCGATGAAGGGCGTCTTGTCCTCGGCCAGGGTGCCGAAGATCTTGCGTCGCGACGAGGCGGCGAGCTCCTTGTCCATGTCGAAGCGCACTTCCCAGTCGGGCTTGCCCACCGACCAGACATAGTGGTTGGCCAGATCGGCGGTCAGCATCAGCTTCTTGCCACCACTTTCGAGCATGAAGCACATATGGCCCGGCGTATGCCCGGGCGCCAGAACGGCAGTGATCCCCGGCGCCACCTCGGCGCCGTTGCCGAGGAAGCTGAAGCTTCCCTCCAGCGGGCGCACCTTGCCGTCGAAGGTCTCGTTGCCGGCGGAGGACCAGTGATCCCATTCCTCCTGCCCGGTGAGCAGCGCGGCATTGGCGAAGGTTGGCGTGCCATTCTCCGAGAGCCCGCCGATGTGGTCGCCATGCATGTGGGTGATCACCACGTGGCTCACGTCCTCCGCGGCATAGCCCGCCGCCTCGACCGCGGCGACGATACCCGCCGGGTCGAGCCCGGTGTCGAAGAGGATCAGTGCGTTGCCGGTATTGACCAGCGTCGGCGTGAAGAAGAACTGCGCCTTGTCCGTCGGGATGTTGGCGGCCTCGGAGACCTCGGCGAATTCCTCGGCGCTGGCGTTCATGCCGAAGGTGCCCTGTGGGTCAGGCACGGTGCGAGTGCCGGTCATCATCGCGGTGACTTCGAAATCGCCCAGCGGCACGCGGTAGGTCCGCGGCACCTGCGGACCCTGCGAGTCCTGCGCCCGGGCTCTCGTGGCACCGCCAAGAGTGGCGCCAAGCGGCAACGCGGCAGCGCAGGTCAGCGCCGTGCGGCGGGTGATCTTGTCCTTGTCCATTGTCGTCTTCCTCTCTTGTTGCCCTGCAGGCGGTCTTCCTGTGCGAAAGGATAGCGCCCCCGCGTCATTCGGCCACAGGGCACGGGCTGGCGCATCATCACATCCTTGTATTTGCGCGGGATTGACCGAACTCTTCGTAGGCTGCGCCGCTGCCCGGCCGCAGTGCTGTCAGGCTCGGATTTCGCGCGCGCCGCATTGCGCGAGCAGCCCGCGCACCATGGCCCGCGTGCAGAGCGTCGTGCCCGGCGTCGTCACCGTCGCGCTGGCCGCGGCCGCGCCGAGCGCCAGAGACTCCGGTGCGCTCAGGCCAGAGGAAATCCCGAAGGCATAGGCTCCGACGAAACTGTCCCCCGCCCCCACCGCCGAGAGCACCGTGACCTTGGCCGCGCTCACCTGCCAGAGCCCGTCCGGCCCCGCCATGACCGAACCATCCGCGCCGCGCGCAAGGATCACCCGCTCGGCCGCGCCCCGCGCCACAAGCTCGGCAGCGAAGCGGGCGGAGTCGGCCCGGGTCATCAGCGGCCGACCCGCCAGGTCCTCGGCCTCGAGACTGTCCATCCGCAGCACCGCCGGCGCCGGATCGGTGCCCTTGGCCAGAAGCTCGAGCACCGGCCCCGAGGTGTCGACGATCAGATAGGCGCCGCGCTCACGCAGCGCGCGGGCAAGCTCGATCGGGAAATCACTCGGCACCCCCGGCGGCTGGCTGCCGCTGAGCACCACGATGCCGCCCTCGTGCACGGTGCTGGCAACCGACGAAAGCGCGTCGTGCACGTCCCCCTCGCTCCAGACCGGCCCGGGCATGACGAAGCGGTATTGTTCGCCGTTGTGGCGGTCGTGCACGGCGAGGCTCTCGCGCGTTTCGCCCGGGGCGCGCATCCGCACCAGCGGCAATCCGAGTTCTTCCAGCGCCGCCTCGAGCCGCATCCCCGTCGGCCCGCCGAGTGCCAGAAACGCCCGTGCGGGGCCACCAAGCTCGGCGGCCACCCGCGCGACGTTGATGCCGCCGCCGCCGGGATCGGCGCTTGGCGTGTCACAGCGCAGCTTCGGCCCGGCCACCACGCGATCCGTGGTGGTCGACAGATCGAGCGCGGGATTGAGCGTGACCGTCAGAATGTCTCTCATATGGCGGAGAATACACGGCTTGGACACCGCGCCAAGGGCCGCGAACTGGACAAACCGCCGCGCTTGTGAAATTGCCAGCCGCGTATGCAGGAGGCTAGCATGACCACCACCCGTTTCGCACCGTCGCCCACCGGTCACATCCATGTGGGCAACCTCCGCACCGCGCTGTTCAACTACCTGATCGCGCGCAAGGCCGGCGGCACCTTCATCCTGCGCATCGATGACACCGATGCCGAGCGCAGCAAGGAAGAATACGTCGACGGCATCAAGCGCGACCTCGAATGGCTCGGTCTGCACTGGGACAAGACGGAGCGACAGAGCGCGCGGCTGGACCGCTACCATGCCGCCGCCGACGAGCTGCGCGCCCTGGGCCGTTTCTACGAGGCCTTCGAGACGCCGACCGAGCTGGACCTGAAGCGCAAGAAACAGCTCAACATGGGCAAGCCGCCGGTCTACGACCGCGCCGCGCTGGAGCTGTCCGAGGCCGAGAAGGACGCCCTGCGTGCCGAGCGCGGCAACGGCGTCTGGCGGTTCAAGCTGGACCAGCAGCGCATCGACTGGACCGACGGCATCCTCGGCGACATCTCGATCGACGCCGCCTCGGTGTCGGACCCGGTGCTGATCCGCGGCGACGGGCAGATCCTCTACACGCTGGCCTCGGTGGTCGACGACATGGACATGGGCGTCACCAACATCGTGCGCGGCTCGGACCACGTCACCAACACCGCGACGCAGATCCAGATCATCGAGGCGCTCGGCGGCACGCCCCCCGGCTTCGCGCACCATTCGCTGCTCACCGGCCCGCAGGGCGAGTCGCTGTCCAAGCGCCTCGGCGTGCTGTCGATCCGCGACCTGCGTGAGGCGGGTGTCGAGCCCGAGGCGCTGCTGTCGCTGATGGCGCGTCTGGGCTCGAGCCAGCCGGTCGAACTGCGCCTGTCGCTGGACGAGATCGCCGAAGGCTTCGAGCTGAGCCAGTTCGGCGCCGCCCCGACCAAGTTCGACGAGCAGGATCTCTACCCGCTGACCGCCCGCAAGCTGCACCAGCTGCCACTCGAGGCGGTTGCACCCCAGCTCACCGAGATCGGCGTGCCCGAGGGCAAGCAGGCGGCCTTCTGGAACGTGGCGCGCGAGAACATCGTGACCCGCAAGGAGATCGCCGGCTGGTGGGAGCTGTTCCGCGACGGCGCCGAGCCGCTGATCGCCGACGAGGATCGCGACTTCATTGCCGAGGCGATGGCGCTGCTGCCCGAAGGCCCCCACACCACCGAGACCTGGGGCGAATGGACCAAGGCGGTGAAGGAAGCCACGGGCCGCAAGGGCAAGGGCCTGTTCATGCCGCTGCGCAAGGCCCTGACCGGGCTCGAGCGCGGGCCGGAGATGGCGGACGTGCTGCCGCTGCTCGAGAAGATACCGGCAAGAGACCTGGCGAAGTAAGCGCCGGGCTATCGAGATGCGAAAGGCGGACCCCCGGTCCCGCCTTTTTCATGTTTGCTTCGTCGCGCAAGCCCGCCCCTCTCGCGCTGCACGCTTAGAAGCCGCCTCAGACTTCCTGCCGCTTCGCCTCCAGCCAGCGCCGGTCCGCCTCGACTGTCAGCGCCGCCTCGGCATGGGCAAAGGTGTAGTCGCGGGTGATCTCGGCCGCCACGGCCAGCGCGGGCCACTCCGCGCGGCCCAGCACCTTCATCGCCGCGAGTACGCTGGCGATCACCTCGGGCCGCGCCGCGCCGTCGCGGATCAGCGGGTAGAAGCCGTCCTCCAGCAGGTGCGCGGGATTGAGCGGCGCCATCTGCACGTGCGGAAAGTCCGGCGGCGCGTGCTCCGGGCGGCCAAGCTTCATCAGCATTCGCTCCAGCCGCTGGACCACGTCGATCGCCGTGCCCGGATCGTTCACCGCGGGCGAGAGGGCGCGGATGGCGATCTCGTTCATCACCATCACCCCGTAGCGCGCGTCCTGCTCCATGGTACGCGCCGCGCCGACAGTGAAACACTCGGCGATCTCCTCGGGGGCCACATGGCCGCCCGCGACCAGTCCCAGCGGCATGCCTGGCACCAGATGGGCTCCCGGATGGGCGATCACCCGGAACATTGCTTCGGAGGCCGCCAGCTTCTCCTCCAGCGCCTCGAGGTTGATGTATTGCACGTAGCCGGCGGCTTTCGCCGGCACCTCGATTGCGTCCGACGGCAGCGCATGCTCGGGACGGGCGGCGCCCAGCGAAGGGCGCGCCATCGCCCGCTCCAGCGGGGGCAGCGCGCTTTCCACGACCCGCTCGAGCGTGTGGTCCATGCTGCCCATGACGCTCAGGTGGCCGATCCAGCGCAGCATGGCGAGGATCACGGCGACGATGCAGGCAATGGTCAGGAAGAAGATCACCACCGCCGATTCTTCCGAATAGAGCCCGGCGTTGAACAGCACGAGCGCGGTCAGAGAGAAAAGAAAGGTGCCGGTGAAGGCGGCCAGCGCGGTCTGCGCGGTGGTGTCCTGCAGATGCAGCCGGTAGGCGCGCGGTGTCGCCTGGCTCGCCGCCGACTGGAAGGCCTGCACCATGACCGAGAGCGAGAAGGTGGTGACAGTCAGCATTGTCGTGGCAAGGATCGACAGGATCGGCGTCACCGCGTCCGCGCCGAAACGGTCCTTCATCCAGTCCGGTATCAGCGACTGGAAAAGCGGCGCCACCGCCACTGCCAGCAAAGCCAAAACAGCTCCGAGCAGCACCCTCACCCCGAGCCGCTTCGAAATACGGTAAAGCAGCAGCAGCCAGCGTGGGGTCATCTGGCGAGCACCCGCGCGCCGAGCCCCGAGAGCGCCGCATCGACAAAGGCGCGCTCATCGTCCGTCAGGCTTTGCGCCCGCGGGTATTGCGGCGCGGCGCGGTCATTGAGGATAGGCGCTTCCCAATTGGCGGTGGTGGCAAGGAAGCGCTCGGCGCCCGCCGCACCGAACTCACCGAGATAGCCCTGCAGCACCACGTCGAGGTAGCTCAGCAGGACCGGGTGCGCGGCATCGGGGGGCAGGCGGTCGCGCTCGGGAACGACGTAAATCGCCAGTTCCTCCACCCGTTCGGCGGGGTGGCGCACATCCTGCAATGCATCGGTCCGGTCGTAACAGGCCTCGCGCAGGTCAAGCGCGGCCCAGCCCGCGTCATCGACGGGGGCGATCAGACCCTCGATCTCGCAGGAGGGATCGCGCACCACAGTCAACAGCGACACTGGCCGTCCCGGCACCTGCGCCCAGACCCTGCGCCAGCCCGAGGCCGTGGCCCGGTGCGCCGGGTCGAACCCATGCGTGCGGCGATTGACGAGAGACCCATACCCGAAGAAATAAGATGTGCTCATTCCGCGCTTTTTCTCAGACCCAATTGATATGTGTCAATTCAACCTTTGCCCGAACCCTGTACTTAACCCGCCAATCATTCAAAGCGAGGATATTTCCCGTGCGTGTGACGAAGAGAACGAATATCGCGATCCGTGTCCTGATGCACTGCGCGGCAAACAGCGGGCGTCTGGTCACCAAATCCGAGATCGCCAGATGCTGCAATGCCTCTGAAAACCATCTGGCACAGGTCATCAACCAATTGGCACAGCTCGGGTATCTCAGCACACACCGCGGCCGGAACGGCGGGCTGGAGCTTGCGCGCCCAGCCAGCCAGATTCAGATTGGCGAAGTGTTCCGGACGCTCGAATCCCCGGTGCCGCTGGCCGAATGCTTCGCCGATGCCGACAACACCTGCCCGCTTACCGAGGCCTGTCGGCTGCGTCTCGCGCTGTCCGAGGCGGCGAATGCCTTCTACGCCACGCTCGATCCGATCACGCTTGACGCGCTTGTCTGCGACAACGCCCCGTTGATCGACATCCTCGTGCCGGGCAGGGCCTGCTCGATCCCGCGCGGCACGGCCACGCTTGCGGCGGCTGCGCAAGTATAATAGTTTCCGGCCCAGCGCGATGGGAGAACCGGCTTGCCGGTGCCGAAGGAGCAACCGCCCCGGAAACTCTCAGGCCACAGGACCTTCGCGGCAGTTGAAAACTCTGGAGAGAGGCGCGCGAAGCGCCCGCCGAAGGGATAACGATCTCAGGCGAAAGGACAGAGGGGGCATTTCGGGCACGGGCGGGATCCGTGCGGGGAATGTCCGGGGGCTCTGCGCCATTCCGGGCCGAGAGGATCGGGGAGCGCATGGACGAGCTGAAACGCACGCCTTTACACGATTTGCACGTCGAGCTGGGCGCCAAGATGGTGCCCTTTGCCGGTTACGAGATGCCGGTGCAGTACAAGCTCGGGGTGCTCAAGGAACATCTTCACACGCGCGAGAAGGCCGGGCTGTTCGACGTCAGCCACATGGGGCAGGTCATCCTGTCCGGCGAGAGCGTGGAGAGCATCGCGCTGGCGCTGGAATCGCTGGTGCCGGTGAACATCGCCGGGCTGGCCGAGAACCGTCAGCGCTATGGCTTCTTCACCAATGACGCGGGCGGCATCGCGGACGACCTGATGATCGCCAACCGTGGCGATCACCTCTTCGTCGTGGTCAACGCCGCCTGCAAGACCCAGGACATGGCCCATATGCGCGCCGGGCTCGAGCCCAAGGGCGTGACGCCCCGGCTGCTCGGCGACCGCGCGCTGCTGGCGCTGCAGGGTCCGGCGGCCGAGGAGGCTCTGGCCACGCTCAACCCCGCGGTGCGCGAGATGCGCTTCATGGATGTGGCGACGGTCGTGCTTGTCGGTGCCGACTGCTGGATCTCGCGCTCGGGCTACACCGGCGAGGACGGCTTCGAGATCTCGGTGCCCGAGGACAAGGCGGTCGAGCTTGCCCGCGCCCTGCTGGCGCATGAGGATGTGGAGCCCATCGGCCTTGGCGCGCGCGACTCGCTGCGGCTGGAAGCCGGCCTCTGCCTCTATGGCCACGACATCGACAGCACCACCACCCCCGTCGAGGCGGCGCTGACATGGGCAATCCAGAAGATCCGTCGCAGCGGCGGAGCCCGCGAGGGCGGCTTCCCCGGTGCCGAGAAGATCCTCGCCGAGTTCGACGGCGGCGCCCGCCGCGCCCGCGTTGGTCTGCGCCCCGAGGGGCGGGCCCCGATGCGCGAAGGCGTGGAGATCTTTGCACAAGAAGAGGGCGGCGCCCCGATCGGCCGCGTCACCTCGGGCGGATTCGGGCCGACCACCGGCGCTCCGATCGCCATGGGCTATGTCGATATTGACCACGCCGCCCAAGGCACCCAGCTTTTCGGCGAGGTCCGCGGCAAGCGCCTCGCCGTCGAAGTGGCTGAGATGCCCTTCGTCACCCAGACCTACAAACGCTGACACAGACAGGGACAGCACGATGAAATTTACCGAAGAGCACGAATGGCTCCGCGTCGAGGGCGATCTGGTCGTCGTCGGCATCACCACCCACGCCGCCGAGCAACTCGGGGACGTCGTCTTCGTGGAACTGCCGGAAGAGGGCACCACGGTCAGCAAGGACGACGAGGTGGTGGTGATCGAGTCGGTCAAGGCCGCCTCCGACATTCTCGCCCCGCTCGACGGCGAGATCGTCGAGGTGAACAGCCCGCTCGCTGACGAGCCGTCGAAGGTCAACGACGACCCCGAGGGCGAGGCCTGGTTCTTCAAGATGAAGATCGAGGACCTCTCGGCGCTCGACGACTACATGGACGAAGCCGCCTACAAGAAGTTCATCGGCTGATGTCCCCGTGCCCTGCCCCGCCGCGCCGCGCGGCGGTGCCGCAGGGGCGGAGCACATTTGAAGAAAGATGAAAGGGGCAGGGCCTTACCTTGCCCCCAAGCCCTGCTGAATCTGCTGTTTTGGGACAGAACCTCATGGCCTTCACGCCCACAGACTACCTGCCGTATGATTTCGCCAACCGTCGCCACATCGGGCCGTCGCCCAAGGAGATGGCGCAGATGTTCGAGGTGCTTGGGGTCAAGGACCTCGACGCGCTGATCAAGCAGACCGTCCCCGCCGGCATCCGCCAGGCCGAGGCGCTGGAGCTTGGCAAGCCCATGTCCGAGCGCGAGATGCTCTGGCACATGCGCGAGGTCGCATCGAAGAACAAGGTTCTGACCTCGCTGATCGGCCAAGGCTACCACGGCACCGTCACCCCGCCGGCGATCCAGCGCAACATCTTCGAGAACCCCGCCTGGTACACCGCCTACACACCCTACCAGCCCGAGATCAGCCAAGGCCGCCTCGAGGCGCTGCTGAACTACCAGACCATGGTCTCGGATCTGACCGGGCTCGAGATCGCCAACGCATCCTTGCTCGACGAGGCCACCGCCTGCGCCGAAGCGATGACCATGGCGCAGCGCGTGGCGAAGTCGAAGGCCACCGCCTTCTTCGTCGACGAGAACTGCCACCCGCAGAACATCGCGGTAATGAAGACCCGCGCCGCGCCGCTCGGCATCGAGATCATCGTCGCCAGCCCGGACGCTCTCGAGGCCGAAAAGGTTTTCGGCGCGATCTTCCAGTACCCCGGCACCCACGGCCACGTCCGTGACCTCTCCGCCGAGATGGAGGCGCTGCACGCAGCCAAGGCGATCGGCATCGTTGCCGCCGATCCTATGGCGCTCTGCCTGCTGAAAGAGCCCGGCGCGATGGGCGCCGATATTGCCGTGGGCTCCACGCAGCGCTTCGGCGTGCCGCTCGGCTACGGCGGCCCGCACGCCGCCTACATGGCCACCCGCGATGCCTACAAACGCTCCATGCCCGGGCGCATCGTCGGCGTCTCGATCGACAGCCACGGCAACCGCGCCTACCGGCTTGCCCTGCAGACCCGCGAGCAGCACATCCGCCGTGAGAAGGCCACCTCGAACGTCTGCACCGCGCAGGCGCTGCTGGCGGTGATGGCGGGCTTCTATGCGGTGTTCCACGGCCCCGAGGGTCTGAAGGCCATCGCGCAGCGCATCCACCGCAAGACCGAGCGGCTGGCGCGCGGTCTGGAAGAGGCCGGCTTCAAGGTCGAGCCCGAAACCTTCTTTGACACGATCACCGTGGATGTCGGCCTGCTGCAGCAGGGCGTGCTGCGCGCCGCCGTCAAGGAGGGCGTCAACCTGCGCAAGGTCGGCGAGACCCGCGTCGGCATCACGCTTGACGAGACCACCCGCCCGGCCACCATCGAGGCGGTCTGGCGCGCCTTCGGCCTGCTGCGCAAGGACGAGGATTTCGCCCCGCGCTACCGTCTGCCCGAGGCGTCGATCCGCACGAGCAGCTACCTCACCCACGAGGTCTTCCACATGAACCGGGCCGAGACCGAGATGATGCGCTACATGCGCCGCCTCGCGGACCGCGACCTGGCGCTCGACCGGGCGATGATCCCGCTCGGATCGTGCACCATGAAGCTCAATGCCGCCGCCGAGATGATGCCGGTGAGCTGGCCCGAGTTCGCCGGTCTGCACCCCTATGTGCCGCAGGATCAGGCGCTCGGCTACAAGCAGATGATCGACGATCTGTCGGACAAGCTCTGCAAGGTCACCGGCTATGACGCCTTCACGATGCAGCCGAACTCCGGCGCGCAGGGCGAATATGCCGGGCTGCTCACCATCGCCTCGTGGCAGCGCGAGCGCGGCGAGGGCCAGCGCAATGTCTGCCTGATCCCGGTCAACGCCCATGGGACCAACCCCGCCTCGGCGCAGATGGTCGGCTGGAAGGTGGTGCCGGTCAAATGCGACGAGAAGGGCTCGATCGACCTCGCGGACTTCCGCGCCAAGGCCGAGCAGTACTCTGATACGCTGGCGGCCTGCATGATCACCTATCCCTCGACCCACGGTGTCTTCGAGGAGACGGTGCGCGACGTCTGCGCGATCACCCATGAGCATGGCGGGCAGGTCTACATCGACGGCGCCAACATGAACGCCATGGTGGGCCTGTCGCGCCCCGGCGATCTGGGCGGCGACGTCAGCCATCTGAACCTGCACAAGACCTTCTGCATCCCGCATGGCGGCGGCGGACCCGGCATGGGGCCGATCGGCGTCAAGGAGCACCTGGTGCCGCACCTTCCTGCGCACCCGCTCGAGGATGGCATCGCCGGGCCGGTCTCGGCCGCGCCCTACGGCTCGCCCTCGCTGCTGCCGATCTCCTGGGGCTATATCCAGATGATGGGCGGCGAGGGGCTGACGCAGGCGACGCGCGTGGCGATCCTCAATGCCAACTACATCGCGACCCGCCTCGCGGGGGCGTACGAGGTGCTCTACACCGGCCACGAGGGCCGCGTGGCGCATGAGTGCATCATCGACATCCGCCCCTTCGCCGACAGCTGCGGCATCACCGTGGACGATGTGGCCAAGCGGCTCATCGACTGCGGCTTCCACGCACCGACCATGAGCTTCCCGGTCGCGGGCACACTTATGATCGAGCCGACGGAGTCGGAGACCAAGGCCGAGCTCGACCGTTTCTGCGACGCCATGCTGGCGATCCGCGAGGAGATCCGTGCGGTGGAAGAGGGTAAGGCCGATCCCGAGAACAACCCGCTGAAACACGCGCCGCACACCATGGAAGACCTCGTGCGCGACTGGGACCGGCCCTACAGCCGCGAACAGGGCTGTTTCCCGCCGGGCGCCTTCCGGGTGGACAAGTACTGGCCGCCGGTCAACCGGGTCGACAACGCCTGGGGCGACCGCAACCTGACCTGCACTTGCCCGCCGATGAGCGACTACGCCGAGGCAGCAGAGTAAGCCGGAAAAAGCGAGGGGCGCGGTCCATCGGGCCCGGACCGATTGCGGCGCACGTCACGACCCCCGCGCGCAGCGGGGGGTTTTCGCACCGGAGCCAAGCCGAAGGCTGCAACGCAAAAGGGCGGGACCTCGGTCCCGCCCTTTCTTGTGTCGCCGCGCGGCCTCAGCTTGCGGAGGGCGCCTCGAGCAGGAAGGCGAAGGCGTCGCGGATGCGCTCCCAGGTCTCCTTGTTGGAGGCACAGAGCAGGACCCCGTCGCGCAGCTTGGCGTTGTACTCGGAGCCGTCCAGCATCGCCACATGACCGCCCGCGCACCGCGCGATCAGCGCGCCCGCGGCGTGGTCCCAAGGGGTGAGCCGGGCCGAAAAGTGGAAATCCACCGAACCTTGCGCGAAAAGGCGGAACTCATGCGCCGAGCAGCGCAGCGTATGGCTGCGCTCGAAGAGCGGCAGCACGGCGCCGACCTCGGGCCGCTTGTCCTCGGGCATCAGGTAGAAGGGAATGAAGCCCTGAAGGTCCGACAGCTGCCCGCCCGGCGAAACGCCAAGGCGGCGCGTCAGGCGGCGCTTGGGCAGGAACATCTCCGCCGGGCCTCCGGTCTCGGCGATCACCACGTCGTCCATGATCGGATCGTAGATCATCCCGAAAACCGGCACGCCGAAGCGTGTCGCCGAGAGGATGATCCCGAAGGTCGCCAACCCATGCGCGTAGTTCCAGGTGCCATCCACCGGGTCGATGGTGAAGGCCAGCTCCGCATCGCCGATGCGGTCGCGGATCTCGGGGTGCTCGGCCACGGCCTCCTCGCCGACGATGAGCGCGTGCGGATACATGCGCTGCAGGCCTCGCGCGATCATCGCCTCGGCACCCTTGTCGGCGGCGGTCACCAGATCCTGCCGACCGGTCTTTTCCGAGATTTCCGACGGGTCGAGCGCCCGGAAGCGCGGCAGGATCTCGGCCCGCGCTGCGCGGCGCAGCAGGTTGAGGATGCTGGTCCTTTGCGCCGGGGTGATCGGGGCCGAGATCGGCATAGGCAGGGAATCGGTCATGGGGCAAGTCCGTTCGTTTCAGCCAGGGGTCGGCACTGACCTGCCAGCCCCTGCCCCGAGGTTCAAGCCGCTTACTCGCGCGCGCGCAGAACCCGCGCAGGTCTTGCCGACAGCGGCCGCCAGGCGAAGGCGAGGCCGGCCAGCAATGTCGCCAGCGCGCCACCGAGGATGATCGCGATGGCCGAGCCCCACATGATGCTGAACTCGGTCTCCATCAGGAAATGACTCACCGCCCAGCCTCCGAGAATACCGGCGACCAATGCGACACCGCCCGCCGCCGCCCCGAGCAGCGCCGAGCGCAAGGCGAAGCTCTGCAGAATGCGCGCGCGTGAGGCGCCGAGCGTCTTCAGCACGGCCGCCTCGTAGCTGCGCGCCGCCTCGCCGGCCGAGGCCGCGCCGATGAGCACCAGGAAGCCGGTCAGCAGCGTCGCCGCCGCGCCCCAGCGGATCGCCCCCGCCACGCCTTCGAGCAGCTCCGAGACCCGGTCGATGGCGTCGCGCACCCGGATCGCGGTGATATTGGGATAGGCATCTGCCAGGTCGCGCAGAATTGCCGCCTCTGCCTGCGGCTCGGCGTAGACCGTCGAGATCCAGGTGTGCGGCGCGCCGGCCACCGCCGAGGGGTTGAGTGACATCACAAAGCCGATCCCGGCGGTCGAGAAATCCACCTCGCGGAAGCTGGTGATCGTGGCGGTGATGTCGCGGCCGAGGATGTTGAGGGTGATCTGGTCGCCGAGCTTGAGGCCAATCTCCTCGGCCTCCTCGGCGGCGAAGCTCACCTGCGGCGGGCCGGCGTAATCCTCGGGCCACCATGCGCCCGCCGTCACCTTGGTGCGCTCGTCCGGCTGTGCGGCGTAGGTAAGGCCCCGGTCTCCACGCACGACCCAGTGGCCACCCGCCACCTCGCGCGCGTCCCGCCCGTTGATCTGGGTGAGCACCCCGCGCAGCATCGGCGCCGTGTCAACGCGGCTGACGGCGGGGTCGTCCGCGAGCCGCTCCGTGAAGCCGTCGATCTGATCGGGCTGGATGTCGACGAAGAAGTACGAAGGTGCGACCGCGGGCAGGTCGCGCGATATCGAGGCGCGCAGGTTGCCGTCGATCTGGCCAATGGCGGCCAGCACCGTCAGCCCGAGCCCCAGCGAAAGCACCACCGAGGCAGCTGTCTCGCGCGGGCCGCCGATGGCCGAGAGCGCCCACCGCAGCGCCGGGCGGCCGCGGGACAGCGGTGCGGCGCGATGCGCCAACCAGCGGATGCTACCGGCGGCAAGCGCCAGGATGACCAGTGCCGCCATCAGGCCGGCCGCCGTCCAGAGGGTGATCTTGCGGTCCCCCGAGAAGAGCGTCGCGGCGCCGACCAGCAGAGCCAGCAGTACCAGCGTGGCGATCACGTAGCGCGGTGCGGGCAGCCCCCGGGCGCTGTCGAGCGCGTCGCGAAAGAGCGTTGCGGCGCGCACCTCCTCGGTCCGGGCCAGCGGCCAGAGGGTGAAGAGCAGCGCTGTCAGCACGCCGTAGAGCGCGGCCTCGGCCAGCGGGCCCGGGTAGATGGTGAAGAGCACCGGCACCGGCAGCGCGCTGGCGATGAGCGGGCCGAAGAGCAGCGGGATCCCGGCCCCGAGGACCAGCCCCAGCGCGATGCCCACCAGCGACAGCGCCCCGATCTGCAGGAAGTAAGTGAGGAATATGGTGTTGCGCGAGGCCCCCAACGTGCGCAGCGTCGCGATCACCGAGGTCTTGCGCGCGAGATAGGCGCGCACCGCCGCCGATACGCCGATACCGCCAACCGCCAGCCCCGACAGGCCGACCAGCACGAGGAAGCGCCCGAGCCGCTCGACAAAGCGCGCGATGCCCGGCGCCCCGTTGCGCGAGTCGCGCCAGCGGATGCCACCTTCGCGGTAGCGCTCCGCCGCCTCGGTCTTCAGCGCCTCGAGATCGCTGCCGGGCGGCAGCCGCAGCCGGTATTGGCTTTCGTAGAGCGAGCCAGGGGCGAGGAGTCCGCTTCCCTCCAGATCGCCCGTGCGCACCAGCGTGCGCGGGCCGAGCCCGAAGCCGTCCCCCGCGTCATCGGGCTCTCGCAGGATCACCGCCGAGAGGGTGAAGGCCTGCGTGCCCAGCTTGAAACTGTCGCCCGGCGCAAGCCCCAGCCGGTCCGCCAGCACCGGCGCCATGACGGCCCCCGGCAGCGCGCCTCCGTCCAGCGCCTGCGAGAGCGGCATCGGCGGGTCGAGCACCATCTCGCCCAGAAGCGGGTAGGCGTCGTCCACGGATTTGACCTGCGTCAGGCCCCTCTCGGTCTCGCCATCCCGTGTGACCGTGGCCATGGACCGGAAATCGGTGACGACCGAGATGTCGGTCGAGATGCCCTCGAGCCAGCTCAGCTCCTCGTCGCTGGCGAAGCGATAGGTGAACTCGGCCTGCGCATCGCCGCCAAGCAGCACCGCGCCCTGATCGGCGAGCCCCGCCTCGATGGCGGTGCGCACCGAGCCGACCCCGGCGATGGCGGCGACACCGAGTGCGAGGCAGGCGATGAAGATGCGGAAGCCATGCACGCCGCCGCGCAGCTCGCGGCGGGCGAAACGGGCAGCGGTGGCCAGACTCATCGCGCCGCCCTCATTCGGCGGCCCGGGCGCGCGCGGCCGCGGGGTCGATCCGGCCGTCGGTGAGCCGCACCACGCGGTCG
Organism: Salipiger sp. PrR007; assembly: GCF_010499845.1. Taxonomy (NCBI): domain Bacteria; kingdom Pseudomonadati; phylum Pseudomonadota; class Alphaproteobacteria; order Rhodobacterales; family Roseobacteraceae; genus Salipiger; species Salipiger sp. PrR007. Next base: position 175,148 of record NZ_JAAGOZ010000061.1, read on the forward strand.
CAGCGCTCGGCCAGCCGGTTGGAGTGGGTGACCAGCACCAGCGTCGCACCGTGATCGTCGCGCAGCCCGAAGAGCAGGTCCATGATCGCCTGCCCGGTGCTGCCGTCGAGATTGCCGGTCGGCTCATCCGCCAGGAGGATCTGCGGCCTTGGCGCCGAGGCGCGGGCCAGCGCCACGCGCTGCTGCTCGCCCCCCGACATCTGCGAGGGGTAATGCCCGGCGCGATGCCCAAGGTTGACCCGCTCCAGCTCGGCCTCGGCCCGGGCAAAGGCATCCTTGTGTCCGGCCAGCTCGAGCGGGGTCGCGACATTCTCCAGCGCGGTCATCGTCGGGATGAGGTTGAACGATTGGAACACCACGCCCATGTGGTCGCGCCGAAACCGCGCCATGCGGTCTTCGTCCATGCCGGTGAATTCCTGTCCCAACACCGACACCCGCCCCGTCGTCGCGCTTTCCAGACCTCCCATGATCATCAGCAGCGAGCTTTTCCCCGAGCCGGACGGCCCGATCAGCCCCAATGTCTCGCCCCGTGCGACCTCCATCGAGATTCCGTGAAGGATTTCGACCGGTCCGGCATTGCCCCTGAGGCTGAGGGTGACATCATGCAGGGCAATCACGGGATCGGGCATCGAAAGGGCCTTTCGGGAAAATGGCACGTTCACTGACATATGGGGGCTTTGCCCCGCTCAGCAAGGCTGCGGCCTGCCTTGCCTTTCTGCTCGCCCCCCTGCCCGCCTCGGCGATGGAGATCCTGGCCTTGGGCGACAGCCTGACTCAGGGTTACGGGCTGCCGGCGTCCGACGGGCTGGTGCCGCAGCTTCAGAGCTGGCTGCAGGCGCGGGGCCACGAGGTGACGGTGGTCAACGGCGGCGTGTCCGGCGACACCACGGCGGGTGGGCTATCGCGGGTCGCCTGGTCGCTCACCCCCGAAATCGACGCGATGATCGTGATGCTGGGCGGCAACGACATGATGCGCGGGATCGATCCGGCCACCTCGCGCAGCAACCTCGATGGCATCCTCAAGGAGGCGCAGGCCCGCGATCTGCCGGTGCTGCTGGTGGGGATGACGGCGCCCGGCAACTTCGGACCAGAGTACAAGGCGCAGTTCGATTCGATCTACCCCGAGCTGGCCGAAACCTATGACGCGCTGTTCTACGCGGATTTCTTTTCCGGGTTGCGCGAAGGCGGCGCGGCGCCGGCGAACCTTGGCGCGGTGATGCAGCCAGATGGCATTCATCCAAATGCCGAAGGGGTGAAACGGGTGGTTGCGGCGCTTGGCCCGAGCGTCGAGGCGCTGATCGCCGAAGCCGAGGACAGATAGCCCGGCAGCCGGACACCCGTGTCTTTCGGTAGTTGTCTTGCGGCCGTCGCAGGCCCTACCGGTGAAGGCAGCGCGCGCGGGTCACGCGCAACGGCGTCATGCAAGCGCGCGGCTCAAGAGCGGACGATCACCGCCTCGTCAGACCCGGCGTCTCCGCCGCGCAGAGACGCACAGAGGATCGGAAGCAGCCCCGAAACGAGGCTGACAGAGAAGTAGAGACCCAATGCGCTCAGCGCAGAGGTATCAAGGAACAACCATGCAAAAAGGCCGCAGAAGGCACCCAGGGTGCTGCCGGCCAAGAGAGCCACAATCGCCATAGACTTACCCTTCGAATTCTTTTGATTGCAGGGGTCCCGGACGTCCGGGCCGCTGATTATGGTCTGATCTTGCTGGCGGATTCGGGCCTGAATATGGCATCCCGCGCGTCAAACCGCGAAAATTTCCGTTCAAATCAATATGCTAAAAGTGCATCTGACTATTCTTTGGGTGACGGTCCCTGCCGGGACCGCCTCCTGTTTCGGGCCACGCGCTGCCGCGTGGCGAGCGCTCAAATCACCGTCACCTTCGTGCCGACGGGAACCCGCTGGTAGAGATCGATGACGTGCTCGTTGATCATCCGGATGCAGCCGTTCGACACCGAGCGGCCGATGGTGCCGGGCTGCGTCGTGCCATGGATGCGGAAGAACGTATCGCGCCCGTTCTGGAACAGGTAGAGCGCGCGCGCGCCCAGCGGGTTGCCGGGGCCGCCGGGCTCTACATAATCGTTGTCCTTGAACTTGGCGTAAGTCTGTGGCTCGCGCTCGATCATCTCGTTGGTCGGGCGCCATGTCGGCCATTCCTTCTTGACCTGGATGACCGCCTCGCCGGTGAACTCCAGCCCCGCCTTGCCCACGCCGACGCCGTAGCGCAGCGCCTCGCCTGGCGCGGTGATGAAATAAAGGAAATGGGCGCGCGGCATGATCAGAATCTGCCCCGGCTGCATGTCGCTGCGCATGCGGACGGGCTGCGGCGCGAATTTCGGATCGAGCGCGAAGGCGGACGTCGGACCTGCGGCGGCCAGAAGCGCCCCTGCGCTGGCCGTGGCGACGAATTTGCGACGGGTGATCATGGGCACCTCTCCAGTTTGGTCGTAAGGCATAAGGATTCTGTTTCCGCTGCGCATAAAATCAATGGGAAACGGTCAGGGGGATTGTCACAATTGCGCGGAGAACACATATCAGTTGAAATGAATGTATGGAGATCGAGAAATGGTCAAGCTTGTCTGCCTTGAGTGTGGTCAGACCAACCGGGTTCCGCAAGAGCGTCTCGACGCCGGCCCCAAATGCGGCACCTGCGGCGCCGCGCTGATGGACGGAAAGGCGCACGAGATCGACGCCGATACGCTGGCCAAGGCGATCCGCACCGACGAAGCGCCGCTGGTGGTGGACTTCTGGGCGCCCTGGTGCGGCCCCTGCCGGATGATGGCGCCGGAATTCTCCAAGGCCGCCACCGCGCTGAAGGGCAAGGCCCGGTTGGTCAAGTTGAACACCGAGCAGCACCAGAAGGCCGCGGCGCAATTCGGCATCCGCGGCATCCCCACGCTCATCGCTTTCGGCAAGGGGCGCGAGGCCGCGCGGCAATCCGGTGCGCTGCCCGCCGCGAAGATCGAGGCCTTTACACTGCGCTCTCCGGAAGGGCGCTGAGCGCCAAGACCCCGCGCGCCGCGGCTAGTTCTTCGGCGCGTTGGCGTTTCGTCCTGCCAGCATGACACTGATCGTATAGGCAGCCTGCGGGTCCATTCCGGAAAGAATCGCGGCCGCGGCATCCGGGCGCATCCGCCCGAGGAACCCGGCGGCGAAGTCAGGCTCCATCTGCGAAAAAACCGCCGCCGCTTCGCGCGGCTTCATGTTGGCATAGACCTGCGTGAGCTGGGCGACGTCATCCTCGGCAGCGGTCTCTGCCATGGCCAGGGTGGCGCGCAGGCGCTGCTCGGTTTCTTCCATCGCGGCCAGCTTCTGATCGATGGTGCTTTCGGCCAGCTGCAGCGCCTGCTGCCGGCTGCGCAGGTCGGTCTCGCGCTGTGCAACATCGGCTTCGCGCGCCCGAAGCGCCGCAAGCGCCGGGGCGAGGTCTTCCTCGCCCATACAGGTCCCAATTGGGTCGGACCCGGCTGCCGGCCCTGACATGTCCCCCCTGCCAGCCATGACGTCCTGCTCCGCCGCCCCGTCCTGCGGCAGGTTGTCCAGCGCCTGCGCCGCACCGGCACCAAGCCGCAAGATGGCCGACACGATCATCAAGGCGCTGATGATCCCCAGGGCACCGCGCCCGCGACCAGGGATCAACTTGCGAAAGACGGCGGCCATCGTCACGCGGCGCCGCTGCGCGAGTGGCGCAGGAACACCGGCTCTGCGAAGCCCGAGTCAGCCTCCGGCTCAGGGGATTTGACCCTGCCCGAGGCAGCGTCACCCGCAGCCCCGCCCGAACTTCCGGCCACCTCCGGGAGGTCATGCATCGAGGCGATCAGCAGCTCCAGCCGATGCGCCACCTGCTCACCCCGTTCGGTCAGGTCACTCAGGGTCTCGCCGGATTTTCCCGCCGCCTGCTGCGCCGCCTCCAGCGTCCGGGTGAGATCATCGACCTGCGCCGAAAGCACCGCCACCGCCCCGCCGACGCCCTTCTCCAGGTCGGTGAAACGGGTGAGCCGCCGCGACAGGACAAAACAGTAGAATCCGGCGCCAAACGCCCCGGCCGCCAGCAGGATATCGGCAATCATCTCCATGAGGCCCTCTCAATTCAGCACAAATTCTGTCACCAGCAGATCGCGGACCCTCTCGTCTCCGGCGACCATCTGGATGCGGCGCAGCATCTGGGCACGCAGACGGATGAGCGCGCCCTGCGCCTCAACGTCGCCCGACTCGAGCGCGCGCAGATAGGTGTTCAGCACGTCGAGGATCCGCGGCATGAGCGCTTCGACCGCGGCGCGCTGATCCGGTGCCACCTCGAGCTGCGCGGTGAAGCGCAGGTGGTGCAAGGAGGTCACCGGCCCAAGCGAGGCGACGATCTGCGGCAACGCGATAAATGCGGTGGCCCCGGCGGCCTCGCCCCGTCCGTCGCCCTTCGCCTCCGTCCCCCCATGCCCCGTTTCCGCCTCCTCCCCATGGCGCTCGGCCCCGCCGATCGCAGCAGCGCCACCAAACGGAAGCATCCCCGAGAAAGCCGCGTAGAAGCCGCCACCAGCCCCGAGCAGAGCAAGCAGAAGCCCGATCAGAAGCGGAAGTTTCGTTGCTTTCTTCGGCGGCGGGTCATCCTCGCCGGCCGCGTCGGCGGTGGCGTCGGTCATGGGGCACCTCGTGTCTGGCAGGCCGCTTATAGGCGCACAGAGGCTAACCGATTATTAAGTCGGATCGGCCAAACATGCATTCATCTGACGTTCCCCGGGGCTGGCCTCCGGGGCATCCCGGCCCTCCGGCCGGAGCCGAGACGGAGGACCACTTGCAGCAGCTCGCGACAGTCTGGAACACGCTCACCCCGCGCCGCCGCGCCGTGGCCCTCGGGGCCGCGCTGGCGATGATACTGGCGGTTTTCGGGCTTGCCCGCGTTGCCAGTGCGCCGCCCATGTCGCTGCTCTACGCCGGGCTCGAGAACGGCGCCGCTGGCGAGGTGGTCGAAGCGCTGGAATCGCGCGGCATTACCTTCGAGGTGCGCGGCGGCGCGATCTTCGTACCCGACGCGCAGCGCGATGCGCTGCGTATGACCCTCGCCAGCGAGGGGCTGCCGGCGAACAGCACCCAAGGCTACGAGCTGCTTGATACCCTGTCCGGGTTCGGCACCACCTCGCAGATGTTCGATGCCGCCTACTGGCGCGCCAAGGAGGGGGAACTGGCGCGCACCATCGTCGCCAGCCCGCTCATCGCCGCAGCCCGTGTACACATCGCGAATTCCAGCGCGAATCCCTTCCAGCGGGAGGTCACGCCCTCCGCCTCGATCTCGGTCACCGTCGCTGGGCCGGCGATCACCCCGGCACAGGCGCGCGCGCTGAAATATCTCGTCGCCTCGGCCGTTCCCGGGCTCGTGCCCGAGGAGGTGGCGGTGATCGACAGCCTCGCCGGTCTCATCGGCAGCGAAGACGAGCCCGGCAGCGGCCGCAGCGCCGAAGACCGTGCGCTGGCGCTGCGCGACCGGGTGCAGCGCCTGATGGAGGCGCGGGTCGGCACCGGGAACGCCGTGGTCGAGGTCAGCGTCGACACGGTGACCGAGAGCGAGTCGATCCGAGAACGGCGCTTCGACCCCGAAGGCCGCGTCGCGATCTCGACCGACACCGAAGAAGAGAGCAACAGCGACCAGAACAGCGGCAGCCCGAATGTAACCGTCGCCTCGAACCTTCCGGACGGGGAGGCCGGAGGCAACCAGTCCTCCTCGAGCCAGAGCAGCGAGACGCGCGAACGGGTGAACTACGAGGTATCTGAAACTCTCCGCGAGATCACCCGCGTGCCCGGCGCGGTGCGCCGCTTGACCGTCGCGGTGCTGGTCAATGGCCGGTTCGAGACCGCGGCCGACGGCGCGCAGACCTTCGTGCCCCTGCCCGACGCGGAGCTCGCGGCGCTGCGCGATCTGGTCGCCTCCGCCGTCGGCTTCGACGAGGCGCGTGGCGACGAGATCACCCTGCGGTCCTTGCCTTTCGAGCGACCCGAGGGCCTGGGGACCGGCCCCATAGAGCCGAGCTGGGTCTCCATGCCGCTCGACCCGATGACGTTGATCCAGCTCGGCGTGCTCGCCAGCGTCGCGCTCATCCTCGGGCTCTTCGTGGTGCGCCCGATTCTCGCCGGGAAGGGCACTGCCGCGCCGCTTGCGCTTCCCGGCGCGGGCTCCGCACCTGAAGCGCTGAGCGGCGAAATCGAGGAGGACGACGGCTTCGCCCCGCTCACCTCGCTGGGCAGCGGACCCGATTTCGGCGGGCTCGGCATGGTCGATTTCGATTCTCCCGCCGAGGAGGATCCTGTGGACCGCCTGCGCGCCCTCATCGAAGAGCGCAAGACCGAAACGGTAGAGATCCTGCGCAGCTGGCTCGATGAGAAGGAAGAGGCGAAGTGAGCGACCTGCGCAATTTTCTCGAAGATTTCTCGCGCCGCCCCCCGAGGCCCGAGGTGACGGCGGCCGAATCGGGCACGGAGCAGGTCGACGCGCTGAAACTGGAGGCCTTCGATTCCGGCTACCGCGCAGGCTGGGACGACGCGATCAAGGCGCAATCCGAGGAATCCGGCCGGATCGCCAGCGATTTTTCGCAGAATCTCCAGGATCTCTCCTTCACCTACAACGAGGCCTACCGGCAGATGCTCGACGCGGTGACACCGCTGCTCGAGGAAATGCTACGGGCGTTGCTGCCCCGGCTGCTTCACGAGACCCTCGGGCTGCACCTGCGCGAACAGCTGAGCACCATGGCGCAGGAGATCGCGCGGCGCGAGGTGCTGATCGCCGTGGCCCCGGGCACCTCGGCACGGGTCGCCCCGCTACTTGACCAGGATTTCGGCTTTCCGCTGCGGCTCGAGGAGGACGAGACCTTGGCCGAAGGGCAGGCCGACCTGCGCTTCGGCGAGACCGAGCGACAGATCGACATGACCGGCCTTCTCGAGGAAGTGACCCGTGCGGTCGAGGGATTCGCCCATGACACCCGGAGGAGTGCAGCACATGGATGAGAGAGCCGAAGATGGCAGCCCCGCCGGGGGTGGCGCGCGCAGCACCGCCTTCACCTCTGTGCCGATCGAGATCACCGTTTCGGTCGGGCGTGCCCGCCCGCTTGTACGCGAGCTTCTGAAGCTTGGCGAAGGCTCGGTGCTGACCCTCGATCGCCGGCTCGAGGACCCGGTCGAGCTCTACGTTGGCGACAAGCTGATTGGCACCGGCGCGCTGGAGGTCACCGGGGAGGGCGAAACCGCGCAGCTCGCAGTGCGTCTGCTCGAGGTGATGGACATCCAGAGCCCGGGCTGACCATGTCCAGCCGCCGCCACGTCTGCCGTCTCGCCGCGCACCGCCTTGGGAGAGCGGGTCTAGGCGCGGGTCTGGCGTTGCTCAACCTGCTGCCGGGCGCCGCGGCGGCGCAGCAGGTCTCGGTCGATTTCGGCGCGGGTGGCTCTGTCGCCGCGGTCAGCCTGCAACTGATCGCGCTGGTCACCCTGCTCAGCCTGGCGCCCGGAATCGCGGTGATGGTGACCTGTTTTCCCTTCATCGTCACCGTACTGGCGATCCTGCGTCAGGCCCTGGGGCTGCAGCAGTCGCCGCCGAACATGCTGATCGTCAGCCTCGCGCTGTTTCTCACATTTTTCGTCATGGAGCCCACCTTCACCACCGCATGGGAGCAGGGAATCGAGCCGTTGCTCGACGAGCGCATCGAACTGGCCGAGGCGACCGAGCGCACGCTCATTCCGTTCCGCGGCTTCATGGCGGCGCGCTGCGATCCGGCGACCTTCGAGACCATGGCCGAGCTGCGACCGGAAACGTCGGGCACGTCGCTCGCACCCGACGCCCCGCTGTCGCTGCTGGTGCCGAGCTTCATGCTTTCGGAGATCGCCCGCGCCTTCCAGGTGGGCTTCCTGATCTTCCTGCCCTTCCTGATCATCGACCTTGTGGTGGCGGCGGTGCTGATGTCGATGGGCATGATGATGGTCCCCCCGGCCATCGTCTCACTCCCCTTCAAGCTCGCCTTCTTCGTCATCGCCGACGGCTGGTCGCTGCTCTCGGGCGCCTTGGTGCGAAGCTATTTCTGAAGACACCCGGCGCGCGGTCCGCGCGATCTGGCTACCGAGAGAATGACGCACACCCCGCGCCACCCCGGCGGCCCCAAAAGAAAATCCCGCGGACAGGCACCGCGGGACTAATTGGGAGGCCGGCAAGGCGGAGCAGATTACAGCCCTTCGCCCGGCGTATCTGCGTGCAGGTGGCGCTCACCGCGCGCCTTGGCGAGGGCGATCTGCTTCTGCCGCTCGCGGAAGCGCGCCTTGTCCTCGTCCGAGGTCTCGGCAACGCACTGGTGGCACGAGACGCCCTCTTCGTACTCGGGACGGGCCCGGTCCTCGGGCAGGATCGGCCGGCGGCAGGCATGGCAGAGCTCGTGCGGGCCTTCACGCAGCCCGTGCTCGACCGAGACGCGGCCGTCGAAGACGAAGCAGCTGCCCTGCCAGCTGCTGTCCTCCTCGGGCACCTCCTCGAGGTATTTCAGGATACCGCCCTTGAGGTGGTAGACCTCCTCAACGCCCTGGCTCAGCAGGTAATTCGTCGACTTCTCGCAGCGGATCCCGCCGGTACAGAACATAGCGATGCGCTTGTTGTGGAAGCGGTCTTTGTTCTGCGCCCACCACTCGGGGAACTCGCGGAACGTGGCGGTCTGCGGATCGACCGCCCCCTCGAAAGTGCCGATGGCGATCTCGTAGTCGTTGCGCGTATCGATCACCGCCACGTCGGGCGAGCGGATCAGATCGTTCCAGTCGGCCGGCGCCACGTAATGGCCGACGTTGGCGCGCGGATCGACACCGGGCTGACCCATGGTGACGATTTCCTTCTTCAGCCGCACCTTCATGCGGGCGAAGGGGCGCTCGGCGGCCTCGGAGACCTTCCATTCCAGATCGGCGCAGCCGGGCAGCGCGCGGATATGCGCGAGCACCGCATCGACCCCGGCGCGCGGGCCGGCGATGGTGCCGTTGATCCCCTCGCCGGCCAGCAACAGCGTGCCGGTGACCGAATTGGCGAGGCACAGGTCCAGAAGCGGTCCGCGCAGGACAGCGGGATCGTCGAAGCGGGTGAAGTGGTAGAGGGCGCAGACTGTGAACATGCGGGCGCATTTACGCTCAAGGGTCGAGTCGGGCAAGCGACCGGATTGCCGCAGCATTGACGCGCGCGCGGCGCGGCGCGTAAGCCTTTGGAAAATGCCCGGAGGCCCAGAGACATGCACGCGCTCATCGTCATCGACGTCCAGACCGATTTTTGCCCCGGCGGGGCGCTAGCCGTGCCCGGCGGCGACGAGATCGTCGCCCCGATCAACGCGCTGATGGACGAGGCCGACGCGGTGGTGCTGACCCAGGACTGGCACCCGGCCGGGCATTCGTCCTTTGCCAGCGCCCACCCGGGCAAGGCGCCCTATGACCTGACCGAGATGCCTTATGGCGCGCAGGTGCTCTGGCCCGACCATTGCGTCATCGGCAGCCCTGGCGCGGCGTTTCACCCGGCGCTGAACACCGACCGCGCCGATCTTATCATCCGCAAGGGCTACAACCCGGCGATCGACAGCTACTCGGCCTTTTTCGAGAACGACCGCCGCACGCCCACCGGGCTCGAGGGCTACCTGCGGACGCGGGGAGTCGAGCGGCTGACGCTCGTCGGCCTCGCCACGGATTTCTGCGTGACCTACTCGGCTCTGGATGCGGCGAAACTCGATTTCGCTGTAACCGTGCGCGAGGATCTCTGCCGTGCCATCGACCTCGACGGCTCGCTTTCGGCCGCCCGAGCGGGCATGAACGGCGCCGGCGTGAAGCTCTCGCGCGCCGCCTGAGCCAGCGGACGGGAACAATCGGTCCCGCAAGCCGTTGCCGGAAAGGCAGAAAGCGCTTGGCCCTCCCTGTCACATTCGCGTAACAGGGGCCCCGACTGCCCGTGAGGAGTGTGCGCCGTGGAAATCGCGACCCGAGTCTGGAACCACCGCTGGAAGATCGACCCGATTGTCCGGTCGCTGATCGATACCGATTTCTACAAGCTGCTGATGTGCCAGTCGGTCTTTCACAACCGGCGTGACACCCAAGTCACCTTCAGCCTGATCAACCGCTCCAGCAACGTGCCGCTGGCCAAGCTGATCGACGAGGGCGAGCTGCGCGAACAGCTCGACCACATCCGCTCGCTCAGCCTGTCACGCGGGGAAAGCACCTGGCTGCGCGGCAACACCTTCTACGGCAAGCGGCAGATGTTCCGTTCCGACTTCATGGAGTGGTTCGAGAGCCTGCGCCTGCCGCCCTATTTCCTCGAACGCGTCGGCGACCAGTACGAGCTGACCTTCGAGGGCAGCTGGCCCGAGGTCATGTTGTGGGAGATCCCGGCGCTCGCCGTGCTGATGGAGTTGCGCGGCCGCGCCGTGCTCAACCACATGGGCAAGTTCGAGCTGCAGGTGCTCTATGCCCGCGCCGCCACCAAGCTCTGGGAGAAGATCGAGCGGCTGCGGCAGCAGCCCGGCCTCAAGATCGCCGATTTCGGCACCCGCCGCCGCCACAGCTTCCTGTGGCAGGACTGGTGCGTGCAGGCGATGGTCGAGGGTCTGGGCGACGGGTTCACCGGCACCTCCAACTGCCTGATCGCCAAGAACCGCGATCTCGAGGCCATCGGCACCAATGCCCACGAGCTGCCCATGGTCTACGCCGCGCTGGCCGAGGATGACGCGGCGCTGGCCCGCGCGCCCTATGATGTTTTGGCCGACTGGCACCGCGAGCACGACGGCAACCTCCGGATGATCCTGCCCGACACCTATGGCACCGAAGGCTTCCTGAGGAATGCCCCGGACTGGCTGGCTGGCTGGACCGGCATCCGGATCGACAGCGGCGATCCCGAGACCGGCGCCGAGATCGCCATCCGCTGGTGGCAGGAGCGCGGCGAAGACCCGCGCGAAAAGCTGGTGATCTTCTCGGACGGACTCGACGAAGAAAAGATCCTCGAACTCTACCACAAGTTCGCGGGCCGGGTGCGGGTCTCCTTCGGCTGGGGCACGCTGCTGACCAACGATTTCCGCGGCCTCACGCCCGACGACCGGCTGGCGCCCTTCAGCCTCGTCTGCAAGGCAATCAGCGCCAACGGCAGGCCAACGGTGAAGCTCTCGGACAACCCCAACAAGGCGATGGGTCCGGCGGATGAGATCGCCCGCTACAAACGGGTCTTCGAGGTCGGTGAGCAGGAGCGCCACGAGGTCGTCGTCTAGGGCCACCTGCCCATTCCCGAGACTGGCATGTGCCGCGGCGTCGCGCTATGCAGGCGCGGCACTCTTAGTCTCAGGGAAGACCGCATATGGCTGGCATCGAACCGCAACCCGGCATCATGGACATCGAGCTCTACGTGGGTGGTGCGTCGCATGTGGCGGGCGTCTCGAACGTCATCAAGCTCAGCTCCAACGAGAACCCTTTCGGCCCCTCCCCGGCGGCGCAGGAGGCGGTCCGGCGCGTGGTGCACGAAATGCATCGCTATCCTTCCTCGGACCACACCGCCCTGCGCGAGGCCATCGGCGAGACCTGGGGGCTCGACCCGCAGCGGATCATCTGCGGCGCCGGCTCGGACGAGATCATCGCCTTCCTCTGCCAGGCCTATGCCGGGCCGGGGACCGAGGTGATCCACACCGAGCACGGCTTTGCCATGCACAAGATCTCGGCCATGGCCGCCGGCGCGACCCCCGTCGAGGTGGCCGAGCAGGATCGCGTGGTCAGCGTCGACAACATCCTCGCCGCCTGCACCGAGCGCACCCGGCTGGTGTTCGTCGCCAACCCCGCCAACCCCACCGGCACGATGATCGGCCTCGCCGAGCTCGAACGGCTGGCGAACGGCATCCCCGAGACCGCGCTTCTGGTGATCGACAGCGCCTATGCGGAATACGTCGAGGGCTACGATGGCGGCGCCAAGCTCGCCACTGACCGGCCCAACGTCTTCATGACCCGCACCTTCTCGAAACTGTACGGGCTGGGCGGCATGCGCATCGGCTGGGGTTACGGCCCGCAGGCGGTCATCGACGTTCTGAACCGTATCCGCGGCCCGTTCAACGTCGCCGCCCTGACGCTGACCGCTGCCGAGGCCTCGATCCGCGACACCGCCTACGTCGAGAAGTGCCGCGCGGAAAACGCCCGCATGCGCGCTTGGCTGAGCGAGGCGCTGGCCGAACACGGCGTGTCGTCGGATGCGTCCACCGCGAACTTCATCCTCGCCCGCTTCGGCTCGCAGGCCGAGGCCGAGGCCTGCGACGCCTACCTGCAGTCGCAGGGCGTTCTGGTGCGCCGCACCACCGGCTACGGGCTGCCGCAGGCGCTGCGTATCACCGTGGGCGACGAGGCGTCGTGCCGACGCGTGGCGCATCTGGTGGGGCAGTTCAAGGCCGGCGCCCGATGAGCGAGACGCAGACCTACGGAAAGGTGGCGCTGATCGGCCTCGGCCTCATCGCCTCGTCGATCTTCTGGGCGATGAAGCGGGCCGGCATGGAGAGCCATGTCACCGGCTACGCGCGCTCGGCAGAAACGCGCGAGACCGCAAAGCGCCTTGGCCTCTGCCACGAGGTCGTGGACAGCGCCGAAGCTGCGGTGAAAGACGCCGATCTGGTGATCCTTGCGGTGCCGGTCGGCGCCATGGGCCCGATCGCCGAGGAAATCGCGCCGCATCTCAAGCCCGGCTGCACCGTCAGCGACGTGGGCTCGGTGAAGAAGGAGATCATCGAGGCGGTGCGCCCGCACCTGCCCGAGGGGGTGAACTTCGTGCCGACCCACCCGATGGCGGGCACCGAGCATTCCGGCCCGGGCGCCGGCTTCGCCTCGCTCTATGACAATCGCTGGTGCCTGATCGTGCCGGACGGTGCCTCCGAGGAGGCCACGGCGAAGGTCGAGGCCTTCTGGCAGGCGCTCGGCGCCAAGACCGAGCAGATGGAGGTCGAACACCACGACCTCGTCTGCGCGGTGGTGAGCCACGTGCCGCACCTCATCGCCTACACGATGGTGGGCGTCGCCGACGACCTGCGGCGGGTCTCGGACCAGGAGGTGATCAAGTTCTCGGCCGCGGGTTTCCGCGATTTCACCCGCATCGCGGCCTCGGACCCGACCATGTGGCGCGACGTCTTCATGACCAACAAGCAGGCCACGCTGGAGATCCTCGGGCGCTTCACCGAAGAGCTCTTTGCGCTGCAACGCGCCATCCGCACCGGCGACGGGCAATTGCTCTTTGACTACTTCACCCGGACGCGGGAAATTCGTCGTGGCATCCTTCAGGCCGGTCAGGACACGGATGCGCCGGATTTCGGACGGGTGAAGGTGGAAAAATGATCTCTCGGGCAGCGGCACTGGCGGCAATGATGTTCTTCGCATCTCCGCTTTCTGCCGCGCCCGAAACCGCCCCCGATGCCTCGCTGCGTCCGGTCGCGCGCGCGCTCCTCGAGGCGCCGCAACCTGCCTCCGTCACCGTCACCGCCTCCGGCACGCTCGAACGGCCGAAAGCCAGGCCCGCACCGCTCGGCACAACGCTCGGCGATCCCGACCCTCCCGTAGGTGCCCCGGCCCTCGGTCACGGGCCCGACCCCCGCGACATCGCCCTGCGCACGGCGTTCGCCGCGCGCTCGCCGCAGGCGATCCCCAGATCGCTCCGCCCCAGCCCGCGCAGCCCCGCCATCGTCGAACAGGCGCTGGCGGTCCGCCGAGAGCGCGCCCGCGGCGCCGTCTGCGGCGATCCCGACCTGCAGGGCAGCATCATCGGGGCCGTTCCCGGGCGCATCTCGGGGTGTGGCATCGACGAGGCGATCAAGCTGCGCACGGTCTCGGGCGTCGCGCTCAGCACCCGCGCCACCATCGACTGCCCCACCGCCCGCGCCCTGAAGACCTGGGTCGAGCGCGCGCTGAAACCCGCGGTGGGTTCGACCGGGGGCGGCGTCTCAGGGCTGCGCATTGCTGGCAGCTACGCCTGCCGCTCGCGCAACAACCAGCCCGGTGCCAAGATCAGCGAGCACGCCCGGGGCCGCGCCATCGACATCGCTGCGATCCGCCTGAACGATGGCAGCGAGATCTCCGTGCTGAAGGACTGGGGCCGGAGCACCAAGGGTCGCATCCTGCGCAAGCTGCACAGCGGCGCCTGCGGTCCGTTCGGCACAGTGCTTGGCCCCGAGTCAGATCCGTTCCACAAGGACCACCTGCATTTCGACACCGCCCGCTACCGCTCCGGCAGCTACTGCCGCTGACAGGGAAATCCGGCGAAATCAGGGCAAGCATCCTCACTCCGGCGGGAGCGATTCGGAGGCAGCCGCACGAATCCGGAAACACTCCTCCGTCTTCCGCGCACATTGTCACCGGATCACCCCGAAATAAGGCCCACTTTGCGGCGAAAATTTGATAAATCGCCGTATCTTCCGCACCCTTGATGGGTGTTCCCTGCTGCTCGGGGAACCGCCTAGGAGGAGCGCACTGCCATGCGTCTTTTTTTCTATGCCGTTCTGGCGTCGCTGGCGGCCGCGCCAGTGCACGCCGACATCGCGATGGAGACCGCGCGGCTCGCACCGGGCTCGCTGCTGGTGATGCAGGACGATCAGGGCCATGTGGTCAGCCATCTCGCCCGGGGTGAGGTGGAGGGGCTGTACCGTTTCGATCTCTACGACGGGGCCACGGGGGATGCGCTCTACGCCGGGCGCTATTACACCGACACGCGCGGCGAAGTGCTGCTGAGCGTCACTGCGCAGGGCAATGTGACGCGCTTTGAACCCTATAGCTGCGCCCGCACGCTCGGCGCCTGCGAATACGACATCGTCCACGCGGACGGCCGGCGCGAAACCCGCCAGCGCGAGACCCGCGAAACCGAGGACGGGCTGGCGTGGACGGAATGGGACCGCAAGGGGCCTGTCGCCATCGGCGGCACCACGCTCGACGACCTCGGCGCGCCGCGCGAAAGCTGGCGCCGCGACCTGCGCAGCGGCGATCGCTCACGGGCCATCAGAATATCGTTGGCATTGAAATAGAAACTTAACGAATTTTCGAGAGTTTTGCAGGACGCGCTGGTCTCGCGGAGCTCAATGGCCGGAGGCGCCTTTGTTGTAACGGGTTTGGCGCGAGATCGGTCTGGCGGCGCGCACCTGCTGTCAGCCCGGAGAATGTGTAACCAGTGACGCAGGGCGGGGGAGACCCCGCCCTGTTTTTCTTGCAGGCTCAGCCTTCCTCGCCGCCGATCGCCGCGGCAAGCACCGCCCTTGCATTCTCGGAAGACCAATCGACGTCGCCGGTGATGCGTGCGACTTCCTGCCCCTCGGGGTTGATCAGCACCGTGACCGGCAGGCCCAGCACCGCCATCTGGCGCGCCAGCGCCGATTTCGGGTCGCGGTGGAGCGGAAGGTTGTCGACGCCGATCTCCTCGAAGAAGGTCTGCATCGCCGGCGGCGGGTTGCGGCCGGTGGCGATGGTCACCACCTCGAAGTCGGCGCCGCCCATATCCGCCTGCAACGCCGAGAGCGCCGGCATCTCCTCGCGGCAGGGGGCGCACCATGTGGCCCAGAAGTTCACCAGCGCCCATTTGCCCTGCAGGTCCGCCAGAGCCATGGGCGCGCCGTCGAAGTCGGTGAAGCCCGCGCTCCCCACCGGCTTTGGCGCCGCATGGAAGACCAGCTTCTTCATTTCGCCTTCCCTAAGGGCGCTTGCGGCCTCGGTATCGGCCAGCGCCGGATTTGCAAGCGCAACACCGGCGGTATAGAGGATCGCCAAGGCCAGTTTTTTCATCTTCCCTCCGGAAAGGCAGAGCATGTCGGACAAGACCTCGAACCAGATGTGGGGCGGCCGTTTCGCCGCTGGACCCGATGCCATCATGGAGGCGATCAACGCCTCGATCGGCTTCGACAAGCGGTTGGCGGCGCAGGATATTGCCGGCTCGAGGGCCCATGCGGCCATGCTCGCCGCCACAGGCATCGTGAAGACTAGCGACGCCGAGGCCATCCGGGAAGGTCTGCTCACGGTCTTGTCAGAGATCGAAGGAGGTGACTTCGCGTATTCCACTGCGCTCGAAGACATCCACATGAACGTCGAGGCCCGGCTGAAAGAGATCATCGGCGAGCCCGCCGGCCGCCTGCACACCGCGCGCTCGCGCAACGATCAGGTGGCGACCGACTTCCGTCTGTGGGTGCGCGACCAGTGCGACGCTGCCGAGGGCGGCATCCTCGCGCTGATGAAGGCGCTGCTGGGTCAGGCCGAGGCGGGCGCCGACTGGGTCATGCCGGGCTTTACGCACCTGCAGACCGCGCAGCCGGTGACTTGGGGCCACCACATGATGGCCTATGTCGAGATGTTCGCCCGCGATCTGTCGCGCATGCGCGATGCCCGCAAGCGGATGAACGAATCCCCGCTCGGCGCGGCTGCGCTGGCCGGCACCGGCTTCCCGATCGACCGCCAGATGACCGCCGAGGCGCTCGGCTTCGACCGGCCGATGGCCAACTCACTCGACGCCGTCTCTGACCGCGATTTCGCGCTGGAATTCCTGAGCGTCGGCTCGATTTGCGCCATGCACCTGTCGCGCTTCGCCGAAGAGTTGGTGATCTGGTCCTCGGCCCAGTTTCGCTTCGTGACCCTGTCGGACCGCTTCTCGACCGGCTCGTCGATCATGCCGCAGAAGAAGAACCCCGACGCCGCCGAGCTGATCCGCGCCAAGATCGGCCGCATCTTCGGCGCCAACGTTGCGCTGCTGATGGTGATGAAGGGTCTGCCGCTGGCCTATTCCAAGGACATGCAGGAAGACAAGGAACAGGTCTTCGACGCCGCCGACAACCTGATGCTGGCGCTGGCCGCGATGGAAGGCATGGTCCGCGACATGACCGCCAACGTCGCCAATCTCGAGACAGCGGCCGCTTCGGGCTTCTCCACCGCGACCGATCTGGCCGACTGGCTGGTGCGCGAGACCGGCCTGCCGTTCCGCGATGCCCACCATGTCACCGGCGCGCTTGTGGCCATGGCCGAAAAGAAGGGCTGCGATCTGAGCGATCTTTCGCTCGAAGAGATGCAATCGGTCAACGGGACCATCACCGAGGGTATCTTCGACGTCCTCGGCGTGCATAATTCGGTGGCAAGTCGAATGAGCTATGGTGGAACCGCCCCGGCCCGCGTGCGCGAGCAGGTGGCCCGTTGGAAGGAAATCCTCGGATGAGACGACTCGCCGGACTGTCCCTGATCGCCGTGACCATGCTTCTCGCTGCCTGCGAGGATCCGAACCGCGGCCCGAGGGTTCATACCGGCGTGTCCATCGGCCCCGGCGGCGTCCACCCTTCGGTGGGCGTCTCGGCGGGGCGCGGTCCTGTCCGCGTCGGCGTCGGCACCTGAGGCGCCGCGCCTTCTCTTCTCGCCTGACTTGTCGCGCCCAGCATCCTGGGCGATGGTGAACGCGCCCGCTGCTCAGGGGCGCGCAACGACCTAGAGGACGACCATGATCACCCGCAGCGTTTTGGCTCTCGGCCTCGTCGCACTGCTCGCCGCCTGCGGTGCCGACGGCCCGCCGACCCGCCCCGAACCCAAAGAGCGCCCCGCCGCATCGGGCGTCAGCGTCCATGGCACCGTGAAAATGGGCGTCGCCTATCCATGAGGCTGCGCCACCTCTGGCTTGGGCTCGCGCTCTGGGGCGCGGTTCGTCCGATGGTCTACCTGCTCGGCTGGCTCTCGCAGAACGGCTGGTCGCTGAACGGCCTCTTCGCCGCTTGGCAGGCAAATGCGGCGGTGACCGGGCTTAGCTGGGATCTGGTGATCGCCGCCGTCACGCTCACGCTCTGGATCCTCGCCGAGGTCGCCGTGCGCCGCAACTGGTCCGCGCTGCTGGCGATCCCCGCCACTTTCCTCATTGGCGTGAGCTGCGGGCTGCCGCTCTATCTATGGTTCCGCTCGCGCCCGATCTGAGCCCGGACGGCCCCTGTTCCCTTCCCACGGGTTATCCTTTATCCCGGCGCTGAAGCCCTAGGGCGGCAACAGTTATCCGGGGACCGAAATGGACCATTTCCTCTATCGCAACGGCATTCTCCACGCCGAGGACGTGCCCCTTCCAGAGATCGTTTCGCAAGTGGGCAGCCCGGTCTATGTCTACTCCACCGCGACCCTGTTGCGGCACTTCCTGCTGTTCGACGAGGCGCTGAACTGGGGGCCCCACCTCGTGTGCTACGCGATGAAGGCCGCCTCCAACCAGGCGATCCTCAAGACCCTCGCCAAGGCCGGCGCGGGCATGGATGTGGTCTCGGGCGGTGAATACGCCCGCGCCAAGGCCGCCGGCGTGCCGGGCGAGCGCATCGTCTTCTCCGGCGTTGGCAAGACCCGCGCCGAAATCCGCACCGCGCTGACAGGCGGCATCCGCCAGTTCAACATCGAAAGCGAGCCCGAGATGGAGGTGATCTCGGAGGTCGCCGTCACCCTTGGGCTGACCGCCCCGGTGACCATCCGGGTGAACCCCGACGTCGACGCCAAGACCCACGCCAAGATCGCCACCGGCAAATCCGAGAACAAGTTCGGCATCCCGATCGCCCGCGCCCGCGAGGTCTATGCCCGCGCCGCCGATCTGCCGGGGCTGAAGGTGGTCGGCATCGACGTGCACATCGGCTCGCAGCTGACCGATCTCGAGCCTTTCCGCCTCGCCTATCGCAAGGTGGCCGATCTGACCCACGCCCTGCGCGAAGATGGCCATGACATCCAGCGGCTCGACCTCGGCGGCGGCCTCGGCATCCCCTACACCCGCAGCAACGAGGCCCCGCCGCTGCCCACCGACTACGGCCAGATGATCCGCGAGGAACTCGGCGATCTGGGCTGCGAGATCGAGATCGAGCCGGGCCGCCTCATCGCCGGCAACGCCGGCATCCTCGTGTCGGAGGTGATCTACCTCAAGCAGGGCGAAGGGCGCGATTTCCTGATCCTCGACGCGGCGATGAACGACCTGATCCGCCCGGCGATGTACGACGCGCATCACGACATCGTCCCGGTGATCGAGCCCGCCCCCGCCACCGAGCAAAGCACCTATGACATCGTCGGCCCGGTCTGCGAAAGCGGCGACACGTTCGCCAAGGGCCGCACCATGCCCCCGGTCGCCCCCGGCGAGCTGGTGGCCTTCCGCTCGGCGGGTGCCTACGGCGCGGTCATGTCCTCGGAGTACAATACGCGGGCACTGGTCCCCGAGGTGCTGGTGAATGGCGATCAATTCGCTGTCATTCGCCGGAGACCGAGCTTTGAGGAAATCATAAACCGCGATACGCTCCCCGAGTGGTTGTAAGCTCTCGTTCCTGACGGGCCCCCTGCGACCACCGGACCGCAGGAGAGACCTCAGGAGACACCGATGGCCTCAAGGGACCGCGCGCCCGAAGACGTCCTGAAGCCTGTAAGATGGCAAATCCGCCTGACCCTCTGGGGCATGGCGGCGGAACGGGTCGTGCGCGCCTTCTGGCCGCTGTGGTCAGTGGTCTTCGTCGTTCTGGCCGCCCTGATGCTCGGCCTGCAGGATCTGGTGGACGTGGAATGGGTCTGGGCGGCCGGCGTGCTGGCACTGGGCGGCACCGGCTGGGCGCTCTGGCGCGGGATTCGGCGGATGCGCTGGCCGCGCCGCGAAGAGGCGATGCTGCGGCTTGACGGCACCCTGCGCGGCAGCCCGATCCTCGCCGCCCTCGACACCCCCGCCATCGGCGCCACGGACCCCGGCTCGCAGGCTCTGTGGAAGGCGCACCAAGAGCGCATGCGCACCCGCATGCTCGAGGCCCACGCGGTGCAGCCCGACCTGCGCGTCGCCCGCGCCGACCCTTTCGCCCTGCGCTACGTGGCGCTGCTGGCGCTCTTCGTCGCGCTGATCTTCGGGTCGCTGCTGCAGATGCGCTCGGTCACCGCCATGGGCCCCTCGGGCAACGGCCTCGCGTCCGGCCCGACCTGGGAAGGCTGGATGGAACCGCCGGCCTACACTCGCCTGCCGTCGGTCTACCTCAATGACATCACCGCGGCCTCGCTGGACGTGCCCGAGGGCGCACGCATCACCCTTCGGCTCTACGGCGAAGTCGGTGCACTCGATGTGACCGAGACCGTTTCGGGACGCGCGCCCGATCCGGCAGCCGAATCCGAGGCCCCTGCCGAAACGGCGCAGGATTTCGAGGTCATCCAATCAGGCGAGCTTGCCATCGACGGCCCCGGCGGCCGGTCGTGGCAGATTGCGGTCATTCCCGACACCCAGCCAACCGTTGCGCAGCAGGGCGAGATCGAGTCGAGCTACGAGGGCGACGCGCAAATTCCCTTCGCCGCCAGTGACGATTACGGTGTGGTCTCCGGCACCGCCCGCGTCGAGCTGGCGCTGGACGAGGTCGACCGCCGCTACGGGCTCGCGATCGAGCCCGAGCAACGCGCACAGATCGAGCTGCCCCTGCCGATGCCCATCGCCGGCAGCCGCACCGAGTTCACCGAGACGCTGATCGAGAACTTTTCGACACACCCCTGGGCCAACCTTCCGGTGCGCATCTCCTTCGAGGTCGCCGACGAGGCGGGCCAGACCGGCAGTGCCGCACCGCAGATCATCACCCTGCCGGGGCGCCGCTTCTTCGATCCGCTTGCCGCGGCGCTGATCGAGCAGCGCCGCGCGCTGCTCTGGTCGCGCGACAATGCCCGCGACGTGGGCCAGATCCTCCGCGCCGTCAGCTACAAGCCAGACGACATCTTCCGCTCGGCGGTGCCCTACCTGCGGCTGCGCACCATCCAGCGCCGCCTCGACGCCTTTGCCACCGACGGCATGAGCCCCGAGCAGCAGGACGAGATCGCGGGCGCGCTGTGGGACCTCGCGCTGCTGCTCGAGGAAGGTGACTTGTCCGACGCGCTGGAACGGCTGCAGCGCGCGCAGGACCGGCTGAACGAGGCGATGAAGAACGGCGCGAGCGATCAGGAGATCGCCGAGCTGATGCAGGAGCTGCGCGACGCGACCGACGACTATCTTCGCCAGCTCTCGCGGCAGGCGCAGCAGAACTCCGACCAGAACCAGCAGCAGATGGCCCAGGATCAGAACATGGTCGAGATGAGCCAGAACGACCTGCAACGCATGATGGACCGCATCCAGGAGCTGATGGAGCAGGGCCGCATGGCCGAGGCGCAGGAAGCCTTGCGCCAGCTTCAGCAGATGATGGAGAACATGCAGGTCACCCAAGGCCAGCCCGGCCAGGGACAGACCCCCGGCGAGCAGGCTATGGAGGGGTTGGGCGAGACGCTGCGCGACCAGCAGGGGCTCTCGGACGAGGCCTTCCGCCAACTTCAGGACCAGTTCAACCCCGGCCAGCAGGGGCAACAGGGCCAGCAGGGCCAGCAGCCGGGCCAGCCCGGACAGGGTCAACCCGGCGAGCAGCCCGGGCAGGGCGATGGACAGGCGCAGGGCCAGGGTCAGGGCGGGGACCAGCAGGGCGATGGCGGCACGCTCGAGGAAAACCTCGCCGATCGTCAGCAGGCGCTGCGCGACGAGTTGAACCGCCAGCGCCAGAACCTGCCCGGCGCGGGCACCGAGGCCGGAGAGGCCGCCCGCGATGCGCTGCGCCGCGCCGACGACGCCATGGACGGCGCCGAGGACGCGCTGCGGCAGGATGATTTTGCCGAGGCGCTGGACCAGCAGTCGCAGGCCATGGAGGCGCTACGCGAAGGCATGCGCAACCTTGGCGAGGCGCTGGCTCAGCAGCAACAGCAGGGTCAGGGCCAGCAAGGCATGGCGCAGGGCGGTGATCCCGGCCAGCAGCGCGATCCGCTCGGCCGCAACGCCGGCAGCAACGGCCAGCTCGGCACCGACGAGACCATGCTGCAGGGCGAGGACGTCTACCGCCGCGCCCGCGAACTGCTCGACGAGATTCGCCGCCGCACCGGCGAGGGCGAACGTCCGCAGGAAGAACTCGACTACCTGGAAAGGCTGCTGGAGCGGTTCTGACACGCTCCAGCGGCGCGCCGCCTCAGCCCTGCCCCAGCTTCGGCGAGGGCCGTGCCGACGCCAGCGGGGTCTCCGACAGGCGGATGGGGGTGCGGATGCCCGGCACGCCGTCGGCCTCGACCCGCATCCCCCGCGCGATCACCTGCGGGTTCTCGAAGACCTGATCGACCGAGTTGATCGGCCCAGCGGGCACCGTCGCCTTCTCCAGCGCGGCCAGCAGCTCACCCCGGTCCCAGCGTGCCAGCGCCGCGACCAGCGCGGGGCGCAGCAGGTCGCGATGCGCCACCCGCGCCTCGTTGGTGGCAAAGCGTCCGTCCTCGGCCAGCGTCAGCCCCAGCACGTCGCAGAGCCGGGCAAACTGCCCGTCGTTGCCCACGGCGAGGATCAGATCGCCCGAGCCGGTCGGCAGCACCTCGTAGGGCGCGATATTGGGATGCGCGTTGCCAAGCCGCCGCGGCGCCTTGCCGGTGGCAAGGTAGTTCATCCCCTGATTGGCCAGCACGCCGACGGCACAATCGAGCAGCGCCATATCGACAAGCTGCCCCTGCCCCGTGCGTTCCCGCGCCGCCAGCGCCGCCTGAATGCCGATCACCGAGTAGAGCCCGGTGAAAATGTCGGCAAAGGCCACGCCCACCTTCTGCGGCTCGCCCTCGGGGCTGCCGGTCAGGTCCATCCAGCCCGCCATGCCCTGGATGAGGAAGTCATAGCCCGCCCGCTCGGCATAGGGCCCGTCCTGCCCGAAACCGGTGATCGAGCAGTAGACCAGCCGGGGGTTCACCTCGCGCAGGCTCTCGTAGTCGAGCCCATACTTCCGTAGCCCGCCGAGCTTGAAGTTCTCGATCACCACGTCGGCATCCGCAACCAGCTCGCGCACCAGTGCCTGCCCCTCGGCGGTGCGGAAATCCGCGACCACCGAGCGTTTGCCGCGGTTCGTGGCGTGGAAATAGGCGGCTGACCGATCTCCGTCACGCTCGATGAACGGCGGGCCCCAGCGCCGGGTGTCGTCGCCCTCGGGCGCCTCGACTTTGATCACCTCGGCCCCGAGGTCGGCCAGCACCTGCCCGGCCCAGGGCCCGGCGAGGATGCGCGCCAGTTCGATGACGCGCACCCCGTGCATCGGCGGCAGCGGGGGAACCTGCATCAGAAGAACGCCTGGATGCCGGTCTGCGCCCGCCCGAGGATCAGCGCGTGCACGTCATGGGTACCCTCGTAGGTGTTCACCGTCTCGAGGTTGGCGGCATGGCGCATCACGCCGTATTCGATCTGGATGCCGTTGCCGCCGTGCATGTCGCGGGCCATGCGGGCGATATCCAGCGCCTTGCCGCAGTTGTTGCGCTTGATCAGCGAGACCATTTCGGGCGCGGCGCGGCCCTCGTCCATCAGCCGCCCGGTGCGCAGGCAAACCTGCAACCCCAGCGCGATCTCGGTCTGCATGTCTGCGAGCTTCTTCTGGAAGAGCTGCGTGCCCGCCAGCGGCTTGCCGAACTGCTTGCGGTCGAGGCCGTATTGGCGCGCCTGGTGCCAGCAGAACTCGGCGGCGCCCATGACGCCCCAGGCGATGCCGTAGCGCGCGCGGTTGAGACAGCCGAACGGCCCCTTCAGACCCTCGACATTGGGCAGCAGAGCGTCCTCGCCGACCTCGACGTCCTCCATGACGATCTCGCCGGTGATGCTGGCCCGCAGGCTGAGCTTGCCGCCGATCTTCGGCGCGCTCAGACCCTTCATGCCCTTCTCGAGCACGAAGCCGCGGATCTTGCCGCCATGCGCCTCGGACTTGGCCCAGACCACGAAGACATCGGCGATCGGCGCGTTCGAGATCCACATCTTCGAGCCCTTGAGCACGTAGCCGCCCTCGGTCTTCACCGCGCGCGTTTTCATGCCCGCCGGGTCAGAGCCCGCGTCCGGCTCGGTCAGGCCGAAGCAGCCGATCCACTCGCCGCTGGCGAGCTTCGGCAAGTACTTGTTGCGCTGCTCTTCCGAGCCATAGGCATAGATCGGGTACATGACGAGCGAGGATTGCACCGACATCATCGACCGATAGCCGCTGTCGACCCGCTCCACCTCGCGCGCGACGAGGCCATAGGCCACATAGCCCGCGCCGATGCCCCCATAGGCCTCGGGGATGGTCGAGCCGAGAAGGCCAAGCTCACCCATCTCGCGGAAGATCTCGGGGTCGGTGTGCTCGTCGAGATAGGCATGCTCGACGCGCGGCAGCAGCTTGTCCTGCGCGAAGGCATGGGCGGTGTCGCTGATCATCCGCTCTTCCTCGGTCAGCTGCTCACTGAACAGGAACGGGTCCTCCCAGTTGAACGAGGCAAGGGCGGGCTGTTCCTTGGGCTTGAGGTGGGACAGGTCGGTCATCGGGAGGCTCCTTCGGAAGGATCATGCGTTTGGCGCGCAGACTAGCGCCGCCGCGTCCCTCTGGAAAACGATTTGATTTGCTCAAGTCATGAACAAAACTCATAAGCTGCGCATGCAAGGAGGTCTCGATGCGCAAACCCTACATGCCCAGCGTCGGCGAGCTGGAAGCCTTTGTCGCCTGTGCCCGGCGCGGCACCACGACCATGGCCGCCGAGAGCCTGAACCTCACCCAGAGCGCCATCTCCCGCTCGCTCGCCGCCCTGGAAGATCGTCTCGGCGTCGCGCTTTTCCTGCGGGTGCGGCAAAGGCTGGTGCTTTCCCCGGCGGGTCAGGCCTTTTTGCTACAGGCCGAGAAGGTGCTGGGCGAGCTCGACGGCGCCGCCATGGGGGTCATGGCCTTTGGCGGGCAATCCACCGTGCTGCGTCTTGCCGTACTGCCGAGCTTTGCCCGCACCTGGCTGATCCCGCGCCTTTCCAGCTTTGCCCGCGAAGCCCCCGGCATCACGCTCGACCTCAGCGCGCGACTGCAGCCAGTGGAGTTCGCCCGCGACCCCTTCGACCTCGCGCTTATGCGCAGCCAGCATGAAACCCCCGGCACGAGTGCCGAAACCGTCGCCCGCGAGGAAATGGTGGTGGTCGCAGCCCCCGCGCTTCTCGCAGGCCGCACGGAACTCTCGGACGCCGAACTGCTCGAACTGCCGCTCTTGCAGCAATCCACCCGCCCGACGCTCTGGCTCGACTGGTTCCGCGGCAGCGACACCGACGCCCGGCGCATCCTGCGCGGCGCGCGCTTTGACCATTTCGACATGATCCTCGACGCGGCGACTGCCGGTCTCGGCGTCGGCATCGTGCCCGAGATCATCGCCCGCCCGGCACTCTCCAGCGGGCATCTGACACTTGCCGCCCCACGCCGCTTCGACACTGGCGAGAGCTACGCGCTGATCCTGCCCGAGCGCACCGCAGGCAGCGCCGAAGTCCGGGTTTTCAGGAGCTGGTTGCTGCGCGAAATCTCGGCGTGAGGCGCGGCGAGGCGCGGCAAAGAGCAACAGCCGCTTGAGCTGCGGTGCCATTCGGCACAGGCTCGCCGGGCGGCTCCGGACGTTCCCGTGGGCCATCCCCTTTCTTCAGCACGGCAGACCACCAGAAAGACAGCATGGCCCAGGAACTCACCCGCAACGCAGACACCGACGAGGCCTTCACGCTTGTCCTCAACGCGCAGGCCGTCCCCGGCTCGTTGTGGACCGAAGGCCAGAACGCCATTCTCAGCGACGCTGGCTTCGCACAAGCCGCGAACACCATCCGCGCCTGGCCCGGCTATGCCGAGACGCCCCTCGTCACGCTGCCGGCACTGGCGGCGGAGATCGGCGTCGCGGCTCTTCACTACAAGGACGAGAGCCCCCGCTTCTGCCTCGGCAGCTTCAAGGCGCTCGGCGGCGCCTACGCAGTGGCGCGGCTGCTTCAGAAGGAGCTCTCGACCCTGCTCGGCCGCGCGGTGACCATGGAGGAGATCACCGCCCGCGCGATCCCCGAGGCCGCGCGGATCACCGTCTGCTGCGCCACCGACGGCAACCATGGCCGCTCGGTCGCCTGGGGCGCGCAGAGCTTCGGCTGCGGCTGCGTGATCTTCATCCATGCAACCGTCTCCGAGGGCCGCAAGGCCGCCATCGAATCCTTCGGCGCCGAGGTCCGCCGCACCCCGGGCAACTACGACGACTCCGTGCGCGAGGCGCAGGAGGTGGCCAGCCAGGAAGGATGGTTCGTGGTCTCCGACACCTCTTATCCAGGCTACATGGACGTGCCGCGCGACGTCATGCAAGGCTACGAGCTCATGGCCGCCGAGGCGTTCGACGCCCTGCCCGCGCCGCCCAGCCACATCTTCGTGCAGACAGGGGTCGGCGGCATGGCCGCGGCGGTCACCGCCCAGGCGGTGCGCCGCTACGGCGCGGACCGCCCGAAGGTCGTGCTCTGCGATCCCGACCGGGCCGCCTGTTTCCTCGCGTCCTACCGGAGCGGCGCGCGCACCGCGGTGCACGGCGATCTGGACACGCTCATGGCCGGGCTTGCCTGCGGCGAGGTCTCGGCCCTCGCTTGGGAGATCCTGCAGGATCACGGCGATGCGGTGATCGTGCTCACCGATGCCGCCGCCATCGACGCCATGCGCCGCCTCGCCTTCCCCGAGGGGGGTGATCCGGCACTGGTCGCGGGCGAGTCGGCCGTCGCCGGCGTCGCCGGGCTGCGCCTCGCCATGACCGACCCCGAGGCCCGCGCCCTGCTGGGTCTCGACGAAGCCTCCCGCATTCTCACCTTCGGCACCGAGGGGGACACCGATCCCGAGCTCTACGCCGAGCTCGTCGGTGCCCCGGCCGCACAGATCCGCGCCCAGCAAAGGACCACGCCATGAGCCGCAAGTTCACCGTCGCCGCCGCCCAGCTCGGCCCCATCGCCCGGGACGAGCCGCGCAGCTCGGCCGTCGCCCGGCTCTGCGCGATGATGCGCGCGGCCAAGGCGCGGGGCGCCAGCCTCGTGGTCTTTCCCGAGCTTGCGCTCACCACCTTCTTTCCGCGCTGGTACATCGAGTCCGGAGCCGAACTAGACCAGTGGTTCGAGACCGAGATGCCGAGTGCCGCCACCGCACCACTCTTTGCGCTGGCCCGCGACTTGCGGATCGCCTTCCATCTCGGCTACGCCGAGCTGACCCCGGAAGGACGCCGCTTCAACACGGCCATCCTCGTTTCGCCCAGGGGTGAAATCCTGGGCAAGTATCGCAAGATCCACCTCCCCGGCCACCGGGAGAACGAGCCCTGGCGCCCCTTCCAGCACCTTGAAAAGCGGTACTTCGAAAAGGGCGACCTCGGCTGGCCGACCTTCGACATGCTTGGTGGCAAGCTTGGGATGTGCATCTGCAACGACCGCCGCTGGCCAGAGACCTGGCGCGTTCTGGGTCTCGGCGGCGCCGAGCTGGTCTGCCTGGGCTACAACACCCCGATCCATTTCGCTCCGGCACCCGAGCATGACCACCTGCAGTATTTCCACAACGAGCTGTCGGTCCAGGCGGGCTGCTACCAGAACGGCACCTGGGGCGTTGCCGTGGCCAAGGCGGGGCTCGAGGAATGCTCGGTGCTGATCGGCGGCAGCCTCATCGTTGCCCCCACCGGCGAAATAGTCGCCAGGGCTACGACCTCGGGCGATGAGGTGATCACGGCAGAGGTGGACCTCGATCGCTGCGCCGAGATTCGCGCCAATGTCTTCAACTTCGAAGAGCACCGCGAACCGCAGGACTACCTGCCGATCACCGCGCCCAAGCCAGACCGCCGCGCGGCGGAATAGCGCGGCTCCGAAGGGGCGTTCTAGAAATGAGAAGACGCGGAAGGCGCGCGCGCCCCCGCGTCTTCTAGGTCGAAGTATGCCGGGGGAGAAGCGCCCAGCGCCTCGGCGGCGAAACCCCCGTGGTCGTCGTCTGCGCGAGCGAGGCTCAGTAGCCGTAGAAGAACCCGGCGTTGTTCGCGAGGATGATGCGGATCGCGTAGATCCCGATAAGCGTCACCAGCGGCGCGAGGTCGAGCCCGCCCATCGGCGGCAGCACCCGGCGGATGGTGGAGTAGATCGGCTCGAGCAGCCGGTTCAGCCCGTCCCAGATCTGCGCGACCAGCGGCTGGCGCAGGTTCAGCACCTGGAAGTTGATGAGCCAGCTCATGATCACGTGCGCGATGATGATGAACCAGATCACGTCGAGGATCAGCATCAGGATCTGGAACAGCGATTGCATACGGGTGCGCCCTTTGTGAGTAAAACCGACCCCAGACCTAGGCAGCCTGGGCGCAAAGCTCAAGAGTGCCGCGAGGTCGTGGTTGACGCTGGCGTCACCCTGCGACCCCTTTGCCCCGAAAGGAGCGCCCATGTACCCGTTTCTGCGCCTCGCCAAGCAACAGTTCCTTGTTCGGAACGCCCCGCCGCTCGCCACCGGAGAGACCAGCGTGACCCGCCATATCTGCTGGCCCTGGGATCTCGACATGTTCGCCGAGCTCAACAATGGCCGGGTCCTGACGCTCTATGACCTCGGCCGGATGCCCATCGCGAAGCGCAGCGGCCTTCTGGCGCTGCTGAAGCGCGAGCGCTGGGGGTTTGCCGTCGCCGGCGCGACGGTGCGCTATCGCCGGCGGGTCAAGCTCTTCGACCGCATCGAAATGCGCAGCCGGGTGATCGGCTGGGACCGGCGGTTCATCTACATCGAGCAGGGCATGTGGAAGCGCAACGGCGAGTGCGCCAGCCACGCGGTGTTTCGCACCGCGGTGACTTCGGGCGCCGGGATGATCGCGCCCGAGCGCGTGATGGAGCTCCTGGGCCTCGAGACCGCCTCGCCGCCGCTGCCACTCTGGGTCGCCTCGTGGATCGAGGCAGAGGACCAGCGCCCCTGGCCGCCGATGCAGGAGTTGGTGCCCGCGCCGCTGCCGCTGGCCGCCACCGGGGAAGACGCCGCCTGAGCCCGGCCGCGCCGGGAGTGCCTTGCCTTGTGCGCCCGCCGCCTGTTCTATCGCCGCGAGGGCAATGACAGGGCAGATCGGGGCGAAACGGGCATGACGACGGACGGGACAGCGCAAAAGGCGCTCCGCAGGCGTATCTGGGGATGGTTCTTCTTCGACTGGGCCAGCCAGCCCTACAACACGCTACTGATCACCTTCATCTTTGCCCCCTACGTGAAGGAAATAATGGGCGACGGCAGCGCGGCCCAGGCAGCCTGGGGTTTCGGCATCGGCGCGGCGGGCCTCGTCATCGCCCTGCTCGCGCCGCTGCTCGGAGCAGTGGCCGACAGCGGCGGCCACCGGCTGCGCTGGATTTGGCTGTTCTCGGCGCTCTACATGGTCGGGTCCGGGATGCTCTGGTTCGCCGCACCAAGCGATTTCAACCTCAGCGTCACGCTGTTTTTCTTCGCGCTCGGCCTGGTGGGCATGGAGTTCGCCACGATCTTCACCAACGCCATGCTGCCGGACCTCGGCCCGCGCGAAGAGATCGGCCGGATCTCGGGCAACGGCTGGGCCTTCGGCTACCTCGGTGGGCTGATTGCACTGGCGTTGATGCTGGCGCTCTTCGCCGAGAGCGCCGCCACCGGAAGAACCTTGCTCGGGATCGACCCGATCTTCGGCCTCGACGCCGCCCAGCGCGAGGGCACCCGCGCTGTCGGCCCGCTCACCGCGCTGTGGTACGCGGTCTTCATGATCCCCTTCTTCCTCTGGGTGAAGGAGCCCAAAACCACCCCCCGGAAAGGGGCCGTGCGTCGGGGTTTGGCGCAACTCAAGGACACGCTGTCACGGCTGCCTCGCCGCCCCTCGCTTTTCGCCTATCTCGCCTCGTCGATGTTCTACCGCGACGCGCTCAACGGCATGTACGCCTTTGGCGGCATCTATGCCGCGGGGGTGCTGGGCTGGTCGGTGGTCGACACCGGGGTCTTCGGCATCCTTGCGATCATTTCCGGCGCGCTCTTCGCCTGGCTCGGCGGCAAGGCCGACGCCAAGCTTGGACCAAAACCGGTGATCACCGGGATGATCGTCCTGCTGACGCTGGTGGCCATCGCCATCGTGCTGGTCGATCGGGACCGCATCTTCGGCCTGGCCGTCGCCGACGGCTCGAAGCTGCCCGACCTCGCCTTCTACCTTTTCGGCGTGCTGATCGGCGCCGGTGGCGGCGTGCTGCAATCGGCCTCGCGCAGCATGATGGTGCGGCAGGCGGATCCGGCGCGCATGACCGAGGCCTTCGGGCTCTACGCGCTCTCGGGCAAGGCCACCTCCTTCCTCGCGCCTCTGCTCATCGGAACGGTCACCGCGTTGAGCGGATCGCAGAGGATCGGCGTCACGCCGCTGATCGTCCTTTTCGTTCTGGGTCTGTGTCTGTTACGCTGGGTTAAACCAGACGGAGATCGAGCAGAATGATCCGCACCCTGACCCGCCTCACCCTGGCCTCCACGCTTGCCCTGGCCTTGGCCTCGTGCAGCGATGACAGGCCCGCCCCGCGTGCAACCAGCACCGACCAATTGCCCAAGGTCACCGGCGTCATCTCATCAAAGAGCGCCAAGCAGCTCTTTGGCGCGCAGGACGTGTCCGCACGGCTTGCCCCGGCTGCCTACGGCTCCTATTCCAAGGGCTGCGTCGCCGGTGCCCAGCAGCTGCCCGAGACCGGGCCCACCTGGCAGGCCATGCGCCTGTCGCGCAACCGCAACTGGGGACACCCCGAGCTGATCGGTTTCGTCAAGGACCTGTCGCGCAAGGCCGCGCAGCTCCCCGGCTGGAACGGGCTCTATGTCGGCGACATGAGCCAGCCGCGCGGCGGGCCGATGACCTCGGGCCACGCCAGCCACCAGATGGGCCTCGACGCCGATATCTGGATGCGCCCCACCGACAGCCTGCAACTGACCCGCCAGCAGCGCGAGGATCTGTCGTCGATCTCCATGCAGCGCGCCTCGGGCGCCTATGTGAACGACAAGTGGACGCCGCAGCACCACGCGCTGTTGAAAGCCGCGGCGCAGGATCCGCGGGTCGCGCGGATCTTCGTCTTCCCCGGCGCCAAGGTGCAGATGTGCAAGGACGAGACGGGCGACCGCGCTTGGCTGCGCAAGATCCGCCCCTGGTACGGGCATCACTATCATTTCCACGTGCGCCTGAACTGCCCGCGCGGCGACGCCAGCTGCGTCGAGCAGACCCCGCCCCCCGCGGGCGACGGCTGCGCTGACGCACAGGCCTGGGTGAACAACATTCTCAACCCCCCGAAACCCGATCCCAACGCGCCGAAGGTGACCCCCAAGCCCAAGCGCGACCTAGTGATGGGAGACCTGCCGGCCCAATGCGCCTCTGTCCTCGCCGCGCGCTGAGCGCTGCGCACATCGCGGCGCTCACAAGCGTCCTGGCAGTCTCGGCCTGCGCCGAAACGCCAGAGACCGCGCCCGGGGCGCGCTATGTCGGCGCCCACACCTGGCACAATTCCCATGACCGCTTCGGCGGTTTCTCGGGGCTCGAGGTCAGCGAGGACGGCCGGCAGTTCACCGCGATCAGCGACCGCGGCAGCATCGTCATGGGACGCTTCGAGCGCGCCGGAGGCCTGGCAGACGGCGCGATCACCGGGCTTGCGGCGACACCGGTGGAGAAGCTGCTCGACGAGACCGGCACGCGCATGCACCCCGATATAGACGATGCCGAGGGGCTGGCCATCGGGACGGACGGGCGCCTCTACGTCTCCTTCGAAGGCCCGCCGAGGGTCCACGCCTCCGAGCGCTACGACCGCCCGGCGACCGTGCTGCCGAAGGGGCCGTTCTACCGGCAGCTGCAGATGAACTCGGGCATGGAGGCGCTGGCCATCGACGCACGGGGCCGGCTGCTGACCCTGCCCGAGCGCTCCGGCCAGCTCACCCGCCCCTTCCCGGTCTGGCGGCTCGAGGAGGGCGCCTGGAGCCATGTCTTCGACCTGCCACGCCGCGGCGGCTTTCTCGCCGTGGGGGCCGACATCGGGCCGGACGGGCGCTTCTACCTGCTCGAGCGCGAGTTCACCGGCTATGCCTTCCGCAGCCGGGTGCGCCGCTTCGACATTGCGGGCGACGAGGTACGCAACGAGCAAACCCTCTTCGAGAGCGCCCCGCTGCAGTTCGACAACCTCGAGGGGATCGCGGTCTGGAGCCCGGCGCCGGGGCGGATCCGACTGACGATGATCTCGGACGACAACTTCAAGTTCTTCCAGAAGACGCAGTTCGTCGAATACGACCTGCCGGAATCTCTTGATCGCGCGGACCTGAGCCAGTAAAGACCCGTCCGTCCGCCGGGCTGGCGGGCCGAGTTCCCCGCCACCTTGTAAAACGGGTCACCCTCATGACACGCTCCTACCTTCCCGGCATCCTTGCCATGGCCGCCACCGTGCTGGCCTCGAACATCCTCGTGCAGATCCTCTTCGGCCAATGGCTGACCTGGGGCGCCTTCACCTATCCCGTCGCCTTTCTTGTCACCGACCTGATGAATCGCCTCTACGGTGTAAGGGCCGCGCGCAAGGTGGTGCTGGCGGGCTTTGTCACCGGGGTGATCTGTTCGCTGATCGGCACGCAGGTGATGCTGCAGGGCGACGGCTACAGCTATCCTGCCGTGACACTGCGCGTTGCCATCGGATCGGGCGCCGCCTTCCTCGCGGCGCAGCTGGTGGACGTGAGCATATTCGACAAGCTGCGCGGCGGCGCCTGGTGGCGCGCGCCGCTGGCGTCGACCCTGGTCGGCAGCTCGCTCGACACGGCCATCTTCTTCTCGGTGGCCTTCGCCGGCTCGCTGAGCTTCCTCGAGCCGGGCAACGACGTGTCCTGGGCCAACGAGGCGCTGCCGCTGCTCGGCGCTGGCCCCGTCGTCCCGCTCTGGGTCTCGCTGGGGCTCGCCGACTGGATGGTGAAGCTGTCGCTGGCGATCCTCGCCCTAGTGCCCTTCCGGATGATCGTTTCGAAGGCACTTTCTTCCAGGGCAATTGCCTGAGTCTGTAAAAACGCTTTGCGGATGCGCGTTTCCGTGGCACGCTGAACTTGCGTTTTTCAAACAGCTGAAAGGAGGTGATCCAGTGTCTAGAGTCACATTGGAGAAAGGTGTCGGAACAGTTCGGAGGGCAGTGCGCTAGGGCAATCCCTGGCGTGAAGGAACCCGAATTGGCGCGACCTAACCGGCCCGCCTCCTTGACGTCTCGAATGGGTCACGCGACAGGCCGCGTGGCCCATTTCCATCCAGAAACGACCTTTCACAAACGGCCCGCGCCCCTCCGGCGCGGGCCGTTTGTGTCTCAGGCGACGAAGCTACCGGCTTGCGCGGCCCCGGCGCCGCGCTAATGTCCGCCGCATGTTGCGCATCACCGACACCATACACATCGAGGACTGGGAACTGACCGAGCAGTTCATCCGGTCCTCCGGCCCCGGCGGGCAAAACGTCAACAAGGTCTCCACTGCCGTCGAGCTGCGCTTCGAGGCCGAGCGCTCGCCGAACCTGCCCGCCCCGGTGAAAGCCCGGCTGAAACGTCTCTCCGGGCGGCGCTGGACGAAAGAGGGCGCGCTGGTGCTGCAGGTCGAGGACACGCGAAGCCAGGCCCGCAACCGCGAGATCGCCCGCGAACGCCTCGCCGAGCTGATCCGCAAGGCGCTGGAAAAGCCGCGCCGCCGCATTGCCACCAAACCAACGCTCGGGTCCAAGAACCGCAGGATCAAGGCCAAGAAGGAACGCGGCGCGGTCAAGGCCATGCGCGGCAAGGTCGATCCGGACTGAGACCCGGCAAGGGGTCGCTGCCGCTGGAACGTGGGCAAGACGGCGCCCAGTGTATTCTCTTTCCAAATACGCAAACCCGCCGCCCATCACAGCGAACCACGCTGCGGATGGGGCGCAGGGCCTTGTTCACCGAATCTTAGTGTGAGAGTCTGCGTTGTAGAGCAGTCACACATAATCAGGCCCCAGCCCATGCCACGCGACACCGCGCCCGCCGAGGCGCTGCTGAAGGATATTTTCGGCTATGACGCCTTCCGCCCGGGACAGGGCGAGATCGTCGGGGCCGTGGCGGCGGGGCACAACGTTTTGGCCATCATGCCCACCGGGGGCGGCAAATCGCTCTGCTACCAGTTGCCGGCGCTGCTGCGCGGCGGGCTGACGGTGGTGATCTCGCCGCTGATCGCTCTGATGCGCGACCAGGTGCGCGGGCTGCGCGAGGCCGGGGTGGCCGCCGGGGCACTGACCTCCGGCAACACCCAGGACGAGACCGACGCCGTCTGGCAGGGGCTCGAGGACGGCTCGCTGCGGCTGCTGTACCTCGCGCCGGAACGGCTCGCCTCCACCGGCACGCAGCGTATGCTGGCGCAGGCGGGCGTCGGGCTCATCGCGGTCGATGAGGCGCATTGTGTCAGCCAATGGGGGCATGACTTCCGCCCCGACTATCTGCGTATCGGCGAGCTGCGCCGGGCACTGAACGTGCCCATCGCCGCCTTCACCGCCACCGCCGACCAGGAGACCCAGGCCGAGATCGTCACGCGCCTGTTCGATGGCCAGCAGCCCGAGACCTTTCTGCGCGGCTTCGACCGGCCCAACATCCACCTCGCCTTTGCCCCCAAGGACAGCCCGCGCGCGCAGATCCTGCGCTTTGCCGCCGCCCGCCGGGGCCGCTCGGGCATCGTCTACTGTGGCACCCGCGCCAAGACCGAAGCGCTGTCGAAAGCGCTTGGTGACGAGGGGCACCCGACCTGCTTCTACCATGGCGGCATGGAGGCCGAGGCCCGCCGCGCCGTCGAGGAGCGCTTCGCCACCGAGGACGGGCTGATCGTCTGCGCCACGGTCGCCTTCGGCATGGGGGTCGACAAGCCTGACATCCGCTGGGTTGCCCACGCCGACCTGCCGAAAAGCATCGAGGCCTATTACCAGGAGATCGGCCGCGCCGGGCGCGACGGCGCGCCTGCCGAGACGCTCACCCTTTACGGCGCCGACGATATCCGCCTGCGCCGCGCCCAGATCGACGAGGGCATGGCGCCGCCCGAGCGCCGGACGGCCGACCACGGAAGGCTCAACGCGCTGCTGGGGCTGGCCGAGGCGCTGGGATGCCGCCGCCAGGCCCTTCTGCGCTACTTCGGAGAAGAGTCCGCGCCCTGCGGCAACTGCGATCTCTGCGACAGCCCACCCGAGGTCTTCGACGGAACCGAGGCGGTGCGCAAGGCGCTTTCCGCCGCGCTGCGCACCGGCGAGAATTTCGGCGCGGGCCACCTGATCGACATCCTTCTGGGCAATGAGACCGACAAGGTGCGCCAGCGCGGCCACGATGGCTTGCCGACTTTCGGAGTGGGCAAGGACCTCAAGAAGGGGCAATGGCAGGCCGTCTTTCGGCAGATGATGGGGCGCGATCTGGTGCGCCCCGACCCCGAGCGCCACGGCGCACTGGTGATGACCGAGGCCGCCCGCCCGATCCTGCGCGGCGAAGAGAGTATCGAGCTGCGCCGCGACGTGATCGACAAGGCCGCCGAGCGCCGCCCGCAGGTCAAGACGCTGGTGTCGGAGGAAGACGCGCCGCTGATGTCGGCGCTGAAAGCCAAGCGCCGCGCGCTGGCCGAGGCGGCCTCGCTGCCGGCCTACATGATCTTCCCCGACCGCACGCTGATCGAGATGGCCGAGCGGCGCCCCGAAACGCTCGACCAGATGGGCGCGATCAGCGGTGTCGGCGCCAAGAAGCTGGAGCGCTACGGCGCCGAGTTCCTCTCGGTGATCACCGGCGGCGCGCCGGAGGAAACCCACCCGCTGCGCATGCGCGCCGCGGCGCGCGGCGCCGGCGATCTCTACGACCGGCTGATGAGCGCCCAGGCCGAGCTGGTGCGCGGGATAGACGGCACCGAAAAACCTCTCTCCTGCTCCGCCTCGCTGCTCGCCAAGATCGCCGGGCTGCGTGATCCCGCGCCCGAGGATCTGGAGCGGATCCTCGGCGACCGGCGGTTCGAGCGTTTCGGTCCGGCCTTTATGGACCTTCTCGCCGAAGCTGGTTAGACCCATTCCAAGTTCTGGATCTGTTCAAGGAGTGACCGCGCAATGCTCGTGGTGATTTCGCCCGCGAAGAAGCTGGATTGGGCCCCCCGTGAGACCGAGATGACGGAGCCCGATTTCGGAGAGGACGCGCTGCGCCTGGTGGAGACCGCCCGGGGCCTGACGCATGGTGAGCTGAAGAAACTGATGCACCTGTCCGACAAGCTCGCCGAGCTCAACCATGAGCGCTTCCGCGACTATGCCGAAGAGCCCGAGATCGAGGCGCTGCGCCCCGCCGCGCTGGCCTTTGCCGGCGACACCTACCAAGGGCTCGACGCCAGCTCGCTCGATCCCGAAGAGATGGATTACGCGCAGGACCACTTGCGGATCCTGTCGGGCCTCTACGGCGTGCTGCGTCCGCGCGACGCGATCCAGCCTTACCGGCTGGAGATGGGCTCGCGGCTGAAAACCAGCCGCGGCAAATCGCTCTACGATTACTGGGGAGACCAGCTGTCGAAAGCGCTGAACGCGCAGGGCGAGAGCACCGGCGCCGAGGTTCTGGTGAACTGCGCCAGCCAGGAGTATTTCGGCGCGGTCGATCCCAAGGCGCTGAAACTGCGGGTCATCACGCCGCAGTTCCTCGAGGACAAGGACGGCGCCCCCAAGGTGGTGAGCTTCTACGCCAAGCGCGCCCGCGGCGCGATGGCGCGCTACATCGTCACCCGCCGGATCACCGACCCCGAGGGGCTGCGCGATTTCGACCTCGGCGGCTATGCCTATGACGAGGACCGCTCGACCGAGGACCAACCGGTGTTCATCCGCCCCTATTCCAACGCCGCCTGATCCGCCGGCAGCTCTGGATCTGCGTCCGGTGCGGCCCGCGAGGTCGCACTCGACGCCCCCCAACGCGCGATCAGCCGGGCCAGCTCGGCCTTGCGCAACGGCTTGGTGAGATAGTCGTCGAGCCCCGCCGCGAGCAGCGCCTCGCGATCGCCGCTCATCGCATGGGCGGTGACCGCGATGATCGGCACCCGGGGCCCGTCTCCCTCCAGCGCGCGGATGCGCTGCGTCGCCTCCTTGCCGTCCATCCCGGGCATCGAGATGTCCATGAACACCAGGTCCGGTCGCCGCCACTCAAAGGCGCTCACGGCCTCGGCGCCATCGCAAGCGAAGCGCAGCGCGAGATCACACCCCAGCGCCTCGGCCATCTTGCGAAAGACAAGCTGGTTGGTGCGGTTGTCCTCGGCCAAGAGCACGTCGAGCCCCGGCGGGGCGGTCGGAGACACCGCGGTCTCCGGCACCTCGGGCTCTGCCGCGCCCCCGGCGACCGGCAGTGGCAGATTCAGCCCGAAGACCGCCCCGGTGCCCGGTTCCGAGGAGACCTGCAGCGCACCGCCCATCATCCCCACAAGCCGCCGGGTGATGGCGAGCCCGAGCCCGGTGCCTTCGAAACTGCGGTTGCGCGCATCCTCAACCTGGTTGAACTCGCCGAAGATGTGCTCGAGCTTGTCCGGGGCGATGCCGATGCCTGTGTCCTCGACACGAATGTCGAGCTGCGCAACGCCCCCCTCGAGCGTCCCCGAGACTAAGATCGCCACATGCCCCTCGGCGGTGAACTTCACAGCATTGCCGACGAGATTGGTAAGGATCTGCCGGATCCGCCCGGCATCGCCGATGAAACTCCGCGGCAGCTCCCGCGGATAGTCCACCCGCAGAGCGACGCCCTTCTCCTGCGCGGCGGGCATCAGCAACCGCGCCACTTCGTCGATGGCGTGGCCAAGGTCGAAGGGCTCGGCGGCAATCACCATGCGCTCGGCCTCGATCTTGGAATAGTCGAGGATGTCGTTGATGATCAGCAAGAGCGCCTCCCCCGAGCTGCGGATGGTCTCGGCATAGAGCCGCTGCTCGGCGTCGAGCGTGCCTTCCATCAGCAGCTCGGCCATGCCGACGACGCCGTTCATCGGCGTGCGGATCTCGTGGCTCATGTTGGCGAGGAAGGTGGATTTCGCGTGACTGGCGATCTCGGCCCGGCGCCGCGCCTCCTCGAGTTCCTGCTGGATGCGCTTGGCCTCGGTGATATCGATGCGCAGTCCGACCCGCCCGCCGTCCGACAGCGGCCGCTCATAGACCCGCAGCCAGCGGCCGTCCCCGAGCTGCTGCTCGAGCTCGCGCCCGGTGCTGCGATGCGCCGCGATCCGTTCGGCCAGCCACTCCTCCTCGCGGCCCGCCGCCTCGCGGTACTGGCCGTGCTCGAGCCCGTAGCGCAGGATGTCCTCGAAGCTTGCGCCGGGGTGGATTGCCGGGGCGCTCAGCCGGTAGATGGCGCGGTAGGTCTCGTTGCACATCAGCAGACGGTCGTCGGCGTCGTAGATGACGAAGCCGTCCGGCAGCTCCTCGAGCGCCGACCACATGCGCATCAGCTCGGTGATGTCGAAGCTGAGCGTCACCACCCCGCCGTCGGGCAGGTGCCGGTCCTGCAGCTGCAGGAACTGACCGGTATAGATGCGGATGGTTTCGGTGGGGATCGGGTCCGCGTCCCAGCGGGCGGCCATGCGGGCGCGCCAGTCGTCGCCATGCTCGCCCTGCAGATCGACGATCCCCTCCTCGACCATCATGTCGAGCACATGCGCATAGCCCGCGCCGGGGCGGATCGTGTCGAGCCCGTCGAAGAGCGCCAGCCAGGCGGGGTTCGCAATCTCCATCCGCCGCTCGGCGTTGAAGCTGGCCAGCCCGTCGCGCATGCAGGCCAGCGCGGTCCAAAGCTGGCCCTCGACCATCTCGATCTTCTGGTGCGCCGCGCCGAGCTGGGTCTTCACCCGCAGGTTCTCATCGCGCACGGTGGCGACCTCGGCCCGGGTCTCGGTGATCTCGTGGCTGAGCTGGCGCGCGTGGGAGTTCAGCTTGCGGTTGGCGGCAAAAAGTTCCGCCTGCTTCAGCTCCAGCAGCCGTTCCGCCGCCAGCCGCGCGCGCCGTTCCTCGGCCAGCCGTGCCGCGACATCCATGCTCCAGGCCCCATGCTCCAAGCCCTCTGCGCCCCGGACAGAATGGCCGCGGCAAGGTGAAGATCGTCTTAAGAAAAACGATGCAAAACGCCCGCTTGCCTTTACGTATGGGCAGGGGCACCATGGTAAAGCCGACTTTGAGAGGAGTTGGACATGCCCCATTTCATCCAGGGTGCCCTCGGTCGCCCCAACGCCCGTCGCGCAACCAGCCCCGCCACCTGCCTCGGTGCAGCCGCATGAGCGAGACGCTGGCCACCATCCACTGGCGCGCCCTCGATCGCGACGGCGAGGACAAATGCCGCCTCGCCCGGCACGAAGATGGCTACATGCTGGTCGGCCACGCACGCTTCCGCGATGGCACCGGCTGGGCCGCGCTCGACTATGTGGTGCGCTGCGGGCCAGACTGGCTGACGCGCAGCGCCGATGTCACCGGGAGCGTCGGCGGCCAGGAGGTGCGCACGCAGCTCACCCGGCAGAACGGCGCCTGGCTGCTAAATGGCGACGTGCAGCCGGAGCTCGCCAAGTGCACGGACGTGGATTTCGCTTTCACACCGGCGACCAACCTGATGCCGCTGCGCCGGCTGCCCGAAGTCGGACGGCTGAGCGTGTGCGCCGCCTGGATGCGCCTGCCCGGCCCGAGGCTCGACCCCCTCGACCAGAGCTACATTCGCGAACGCGGCGGGCTGGTCGGCTACGAGTCCCGGCAGACCGGACACAGCACGCAGATCACCGTCGATCCGCAGGGCTTTCCGACGCTCTATCCGGGCCTGTGGCAACGCGTCGATCTTTGAGCGCCACCCCTCTTTCTTCCAGATCCAATATCATCCAGGTCCAAATATCCCGGGGGTCCGCGTAGCGGACGGGGGTCAGCGCCCCCTTTGCCCCCCGGTGTCTCAGACCCGCTCGATCGCCAGCGCGATGCCCTGCCCGCCGCCGATGCACATGGTGACAAGCGCCTTGCGGCCGCCGATGCGCTCGAGCTCGTAAAGCGCCTTGACCGTGAGGATCGCGCCGGTGGCGCCGATCGGATGGCCGAGCGCGATGGCGCCGCCATTGGGGTTCACCTTCGCCGGGTCGAGCCCCAGCCCCTTGTTCACCGCCAGCGCCTGCGCGGCAAAGGCCTCGTTGCTCTCGATCACGTCGAAGTCCGAGAGCGAAAGACCGGTGCGCGCCAGCAGGTTTTCCACCGCCGGGACCGGGCCGATCCCCATGACCTCGGGGCGCACCCCGGCGTGGGCATAGCCCAGCACCCGCGCCTTGGGCGTCAGCCCTGCCGTCGCGGCGGCCCCGCCGCGCGCCAGCACCAGCGCCGCCGCGCCATCGTTCAGCCCCGAGGCATTGCCCGCGGTGACCGAGCCCTCGCGGTCGAAGGCCGGGCGCAGGCCCGAGAGCTTCTCCAACGAGGTCGCCTTGGGGTGCTCATCGGTGTCGAAGATCACGGTCTCGCGGCGCGAGGCGATCTCCACAGGCACGATCTGTTCCTTGAAGTGGCCCGCCTCGATGGCCTTGGCCGCCCGCTGCTGGCTCTCCAGCGCAAAGGCGTCCTGCGCCTCGCGCGAGATGTCGTTCTCCTTGGCCACGTTCTCGGCGGTGATACCCATATGGCCGGTGCCGAAGGGGCAGTTGAGCGCGCCGAGCATCATGTCGACTGTGCGGATGTCGCCCATCTTCTGGCCCCAGCGCTGGTCGGGGATGATATAGGGTGCGCGGCTCATGCTCTCGGCGCCGCCGACCAGCGCGAACTCCGCGTCACCCAGCATCAGCGCCTGCACGCCCGAGACAACGGCCTGCGCGCCCGAGCCGCAGAGCCGGTTGACGTTCATCGCCGGCGTGGTGTCGGGAATGCCCGCCTGCATCGCCGCGACCCGCGACAGGTACATGTCGCGTGGTTCGGTGTTGAGCACATGGCCGAAGACCACATGGCCGATCTGGCCGCCCTCGACGCCAGCCCGCTCCAGCGCCGCCTTGGCCGCCGTGGTGCCAAGCTCGATCGGCGGCACGGATTTCAGCGCTCCGCCGAAAGTGCCGATGGCGGTGCGCGCCGCGCCGAGGATGACAATGTCGTCAGAAAATTCGAAGGACATGACGGCTCTCCCTTTCCGCTGCGTCTGCAAGTCGCGCGGACCATGCCGCAGCGCGGCAGGGCTGTCAGCCGGGACGTTCCGTCACCTCGTCATCGGGTGCCTCCGCACGCGCGGGCGCCGGGTCCGCGCCCAGCATCCGCACCTCGCGCTGCGGGAAGGGAATCGAGATGCCGTTCTGCTTGAACGCATCCCAGAGTGCCAGGAACACGTTGCCCCGGATGTTGGTCAGCCCCTGCGACGGATCGATGATCCAAAACCGCAGGATGTAATCGACCGAACTGTCACCGAAGCCGATGATGTGGCACACCGGCGGTCGGCTGGTCAGCACCCGGTCCACGCTTTCCGTCGCCTCGATCGCGACCTTGCGCACCAGGTGCGGATCGTCGCCGTAGGCGGTGCCGAAATGGATGTCCACGCGCACCAACTCGTTTGAATGCGACCAGTTGACCACCTGCCCGGTG
Source organism: Salipiger sp. PrR007 (assembly GCF_010499845.1). NCBI lineage: Bacteria > Pseudomonadati > Pseudomonadota > Alphaproteobacteria > Rhodobacterales > Roseobacteraceae > Salipiger > Salipiger sp. PrR007. The sequence goes on from NZ_JAAGOZ010000061.1 coordinate 216,476, forward strand.
ATCATGTCCTCGTTGGGGATGAGGTATTCCTTACCGTCGCGCGTTGTGATCGACACGTAGCGCGCGCCCAGCGCATTGATCCAGCCAAAGGTCTCGCCGATCGAGATCACGTCGCCCGGCTTGATCGACTTGTCGAGCAGGATGATGATCCCCGACACGAGGTTCGAGACCACCTTCTGCAAGCCGAACCCAAGGCCGACACCGATGGCCCCCGAGAGCACCGCCAGCCCGGTCAAGTCGACCCCGGCCAGCTTCAGCGCAAAGAAGAAGGCCGCCCCGTAAAGCGCCACCTGCAGGAATTTCACCGCCAGCACCTGCATCGAGGGGCTGATCCCCTCGTTGCGCCGGATGCTCGCCGCCCCCGCCGTGGTCAGGAAGCGCGCCAGCGAAACCAGCGCGACGAGGATCACCACCGCCTGCAGGATCAGCCAAAGCGAGAGCTTGGAGTCCCCGAAGCTGATCGCCGCGCTCTCCAGCAGCGCCTGCGCCTCGTCGGTCAACCCGAGGATCCAGATCGTCACGTAGCCCCAGGCGCCGTAGCGGATCAGCGAGCGCAGCGCCGGGTTGCCGATGAGGCGCGTGATCAGCGCGATCACGAGCCAGGCGCTGGACAGCTGGGCAATGATTTCCAGAAGATAGGTGCGCGAGGGCCAGGTGATCTGCTGCATCACGCTGATCACGAGCCAAAGGAGCGCGACGAAGATGATCATCCGCAGCCGCCGGTGCAGAACGACCAGCAGCCGGATGCGCCATTTCGGCCAGCCCTCGCGGGCCCGCATCCACTCGTAGATCCTGGGTCCAATCAGCGCCCGCAACAGATGCGCCAGCAGGAAAAGCCCCAGCGCAATCCCGACCTGGTAGAACATCCAGGGCCGCAGCACGATTGCGAGGAAGGTGTCGATCTGCCCCAGCAGCGTCAGCCCGGTCTGCTGAAGCGCCTCGAAGGGCGTCAGATCGGTTTGCGGCAGGTCTGTTTCCGGGTTCATGCGCTCGCGGGTCTCCTCACCCGGGCAGGGTGGCACCACGATCGTTTAGGCTCAAGGGCCTGACGGCCCTTGGCCAAGAGCACCTGCGCTGCACCCGCTGCCCGTCTCAGCGCTTCGGCAGATGCAGGGTGATCTCCTGCGACTCCGCCTGCGGCAGGCTCCAAAGCAGCCCCCACAGAAGCGTGGCAATCAGGATCAGGTGCATGGCATTCATCAAGGACATCGTCTCTCCTCCAATGCGGTAACAAAACTACGCGCCGCCGCCGCGAAAGTTCCAATCGTTGCAGCCACGCGCGCGACGGGTTGATCGGCGCGCGGCAAAGGAGTATTCCGGCCGCATGACTCGGCTTCTTGACCTCGGCGACCGCGTGCGACTGCGCGAACGGTTCCACGGCGCAACCTTCACGGTTCTGGCGCGCCTATAAGGCTGTCTTAAGCCCGCCCCGGCGCGGGGGCTTCCGACCTGCGCCAAGCCCAAGCCAAATTCCAAGACATATACCCCGAGAGGACCCCCATGTCCGGCAAGACGCTCTACGACAAGATCTGGGATGCCCACGTCGTCCAGCAGGACGCAGATGGCACCTGCCTGCTCTACATCGACCGCCACCTCGTGCACGAGGTCACCTCGCCCCAGGCCTTCGAGGGCCTGCGCATGTCCGGCCGCAAGGTTCGCGCCCCCGAGCGCACCATCGCCGTGCCCGACCACAACGTGCCGACGACGCTCGATCGTGAAAGCGGCATCGAGAACGAGGAGAGCCGCATCCAGGTCGAGGCGCTCGACAAGAATGCCCGCGACTTCGGCGTGAACTACTACCCGGTCAGCGACGTCCGCCAAGGCATCGTGCACATCGTCGGCCCCGAGCAGGGCTGGACGCTTCCGGGCATGACCGTGGTCTGCGGCGATTCGCACACCGCCACCCACGGTGCCTTCGGCGCGCTGGCGCATGGTATCGGCACCTCCGAGGTCGAGCACGTGCTCGCCACCCAGACGCTGATCCAGTCCAAATCGAAGAACATGAAGGTCGAGATCACCGGCCAGCTCCGCCCGGGCGTCACCGCCAAGGACATCACGCTTTCGGTCATCGGCCACACCGGCACCGGCGGCGGCACCGGCTACGTCATCGAGTATTGCGGCGAGGCGATCCGGTCGCTCTCGATGGAAGGCCGGATGACCGTGTGCAACATGGCCATCGAGGGCGGCGCCCGCGCCGGTCTGATCGCGCCCGACGAGACCACCTTCGAATATGTGAAGGGCCGCCCGCACGCGCCGAAGGGCGCGCAGTTCGAGGCCGCGCTGACCTGGTGGAAGACGCTCTACTCCGATGACGACGCGCATTGGGACAAGGTGGTGACCATCAAGGGCGAAGACATCGCCCCCGTCGTCACCTGGGGCACCTCGCCCGAGGACGTGCTGGCGATCACCGACGTGGTGCCCGCCCCCGAGAGCTTCAGCGGCGGCAAGGTCGAGGCGGCCAAGCGTGCGCTCAGCTACATGGGTCTCGAGGCCGGGCAGAAGCTGACCGACATCAAGATCGACACGGTCTTCATCGGCTCCTGCACCAATGGCCGGATCGAGGACCTGCGCGCCGCGGCCGAGATCCTCAAGGGCAAGAAGGTCAAGGACGGCATGCGCGCCATGGTTGTGCCGGGGTCGGGCCTCGTCCGCGCCCAGGCCGAGGAAGAGGGCCTTGCGCAGATCTTCATCGACGCGGGCTTCGAGTGGCGGCTTGCCGGCTGCTCCATGTGCCTTGCGATGAACCCCGACCAGCTCGCCCCGGGCGAGCGCTGCGCGGCCACCTCGAACCGCAACTTCGAGGGCCGTCAGGGCAAGGGCGGGCGCACCCACCTGATGTCCCCGGCCATGGCGGCGGCGGCGGCAATCACCGGCCACCTCACCGATGTGCGCGACCTCATGGCCGCACCGGCCGAGGCGTAAGCGATCCCGGGGTCCCCTCGGGGACCCCTTCCCCAATTCCGGCGGATCCGGCCGGGCCAGATGCACAAGCGCACGGACCGTGCATCAGCTGTGCATCCCATGTGCCCCGGACCCCGCCCCATCCCCAAGGAGGGACAGATGGAAAAATTCGAGAAGCTGACCGGGATCGCGGCGCCCATGCCGCTGGTGAACATCGACACCGACATGATCATCCCCAAGCAGTTCCTGAAGACGATCAAGCGCTCCGGCCTCGGCGTGCACGCCTTCGACGAGATGCGCTACCTCGACGATGGCTCGGAGAACCCCGAGTTCGTGCTGAACAAGCCGCAGTATCGCGACGCGCAGGTGATTGTCGCCGGTGACAACTTCGGCTGCGGCTCCTCGCGCGAACACGCGCCTTGGGCGCTGGCCGACTTCGGCATCAAGGTGGTGATCTCCACCTCCTTCGCCGACATCTTCTACAACAACTGCTTCAAGAACGGCATGCTGCCCATCGTCATGCCGCAAGAGGCGGTCGACGTGCTGATGAAAGACGCCGAGAAGGGCGCCAACGCCCGCATGACCGTGGATCTGGAAAACCAGGTGGTGACCACCTCCGACGGCGAGGCGTTCGCCTTCGAGGTCGACCCCTTCCGCAAGCACTGCCTGCTCGAGGGACTCGACGACATCGGCCTGACCATGGAGAAGGCCGGCGCGATCGACAGCTTCGAAGCACAGGCAGCGCAGTCCCGTCCCTGGGTCTGAGGCTCCGGCCCGTGCCGCGATGACGAAGGGCTGTCCCCGCGGGGACAGCCCTTTTTCGTCCGCCCTGCCGCACGGCTGGATAGCGCGCGCCCCTCCCGCGTCAGCACGACCGCGACAAATCCATCTCTGGCACCGCGCCCGAGACGATGAGATGCGCCGCAGTCGCCGCACGCACCTCGGCCAAGGTCACCCCGGGCGCGGTTTCGATGAGATGCAGCCCGTCCTCCTCGGGGCGGATCACGGCCAATTCGGTGACGATGAGATCGACCCGCCGCTCGGCGGTCAGCGGCAGCGAGCATTCCGGCACGATCTTCGGTGTGCCGTCCTTGGCGCTGTGGATCATCGCCACGATCACCCGTTTCGCCCCTGTCACCAGATCCATCGCCCCGCCCATCCCCGGCACGTAGACCCCCGGGATCATCCAGTTGGCGAGGTAGCCGCGCTCGTCGACCTGAAGCCCGCCCAACACCGTCAAATCGAGATGCCCGCCGCGGATCAGCCCAAAGGAAAAGGCGCTGTCGATGGTCGAGGCGCCTGGCACCGCCGATACGAAGCTGCCGCCCGCATCGGTGAGGTGGCGGTCCGACATGCCCTCGGGCGGACGCCGCCCCATGCCCACCACGCCGTTCTCGGCCTGGAAGAAGACGCCCATGCCCTCGTCGAGATGGTCGGAGACCAGCGTCGGGATACCGATCCCGAGGTTGACCAGCGTGTGCGGCCTGACCTCGGCGGCGCAGCGGCGGGCGATAAGCTCCTTGGGATCCATCGCTGCGTCGGTCATGCCACCCTCCGGATCACGTGATCGACCAGCGCGCCGGGGGTCTTCACCGCGTCAGGCGGGATCATCCCCACCGGCACGATCTCCTCGGGCTCGGCGATCACCACCTTTGCCGCCAAGGCCATGATCGGATTGAAGTTCGTTGCCGTGAGCATGTAGGTCAGGTTGCCCACGTAATCGCAACTTCGCGCGGCGATCAGTGCGAAGTCGGCGCTGAGCGGCGGCTCGAGCAGGTAGGGTTTGCCCTCGACTTCGATCACCTGCTTGCCCTCGGCGACCCTGGTGCCCAGCCCGGTCGGGGTCAGCACCCCGCCAAGGCCCACGCCTGCGGCGCGGATGCGCTCGACCAGCGTGCCCTGCGGCACCAGTTCGACTTCGAGGGTACCGTCCCGCATCTGCGCCTGCACATCGGGGTTGAGCCCGATGTGGCTGCCGATGAACTTGCGCAGGCAGCGCGCCTTGACCAGAGGGCCGACGCCGCGGTCGGGACGTGCCGCATCGTTGACGATCACGGTGAGGTCCCTGCGCCCCGAGGCCGCAAGCGCCGCGACCGTCCGATCCGGCGTGCCGACCCCCATGAAGCCCGAGAGCATCACGCGCGCGCCGTCGGGGATCAGTGCCACCGCTTCTTCCACTGTCAGTGCCTGATACATTGGCGCTCCCTCCAAGTGTCGCTCTGGCATCGGTCAGACCATGGAAACTCTGCGGTCGGCCTTGCGACAGGTCAAACATCTTGGAATTCATCCTGAAGATGACTATGACGCAGCGCAGCTTGCGCAGGCCGCGCGAGACCCGGCCCAGCTGCCTTCGAGCACACCCGGTGCGGGTCGGTTTCCCTAGTGATTTCCATTTTAAAACAAAAGGAAAGAGACAGGAAACCATCCCGGGGCCCGCCGTGCCTCTCGCCACCGAACCCGGGTGCCCGCACGGCTCGGTCCCCGCATCCGCATTGGGGGTTGATGCAATTTCGCACCTTTTCGACCATGAAACCGCCAGATTTCACGCATCCCCTTCGGGCACACTTGCCGCGCGCTCGGAAAGAAGGCAGAAATTGGGCAATATTGAGGCAATCCGCCGGCGCGGCGGGGTCAGTGAACAACAAGAGCGCAGATCAGCGCTCAACGGACGACAGGGACGCGGGACAGCGTCGGGTCCGGCACGACCGAAAGGGCAGAGATGGTGATCACGCGCTTTGTCAAAGCCGCTGTACGCGCCATCGCAGTGGCCTTGGTCATTGCGATGCCCGCGGTCATGCTGCCCGGCGGCGCGGACATGGCGCAGATCACGGCGCTTCTGGCACTGGTGGGGGCGCTGCTGACCTTTGTCGAGTACGTGGGCGACTACCCCTCGATCATCGAGTTCCGCGACGCCCCTCCGTTCAACCGGCTGCGCTTTCTCGCGCTGCTCGCCACGGTGCTCATGCTCACCCTGATCAGCCGCGGAGAGATCGTGCCGACGCCGCTGACACAGGTGCTCGACGGCGTTGCGACCGCGGCGGGGCACTGGCTCGACTTCCCCTTCTCGCCGGTGCGGCTGATGGTGCTGCTGGCCACAAATGAAATGGGCCCGCAGGACGTCGACCGCATTCGCAGCTACGCCGGCATTGCCTATGCGCTCTCGCTGCTGTGTGTCATCGGCTTCGTGCTGGTGGTGCGGCTGCTGAATTGGCCGATCCGCCACGGCGCCTTTAATTTCTGGGTCAACCTGCCGCTTTTCGATCCGACCGTCGGCAAGGACGTGCTCTACCGGCTCAATCGCGACGGCAACGTTAACGTGGCCTTAGGGGTTCTTCTGCCATTCCTGATCCCGGCAGTGATGAAGCTGGCGTCGCAGACGGTCAATCTGCTGTCGCTGACCGAGCCGCAGACCCTGATCTGGACGATGAGCGCATGGGCCTTCCTTCCGGCAAGCCTGATCATGCGCGGCGTGGCGCTGGCGCGCATCGCTGCCCTGATCGAGGAAAAGCGCCGCCGCGCATACGCGCAGGCGGAGGCCGAGGTGCAGACCACCTGAGTCGGCTGTGGGCGCTTGACGCGTTCCTCCCGCCCCTCCTGCTAACTGTCTGCCTGCTGCTCAGCTCCACGCTGCCGCTCCGGGCCCAAGAGATCACCCTGGCCACATGGCACGCCGACCTCAGCCGCAAGGGTCCCGGCCTGCTGCTGCGCGATCTTGCCGAGATGCGCCCGCCCCTGCCTGCCATGCTGGACGAGATCGCCGCGGCAAAGGCGGATCTTCTGCTGCTCACCGACATGGATTTCGATCTCGGCCTCGCCGCGCTCCGCGACCTGCAGGATCGACTCTCGAAGCTCGGCGCCTCTTACCCGCACGCCTTCGCGCTGACCCCCAATGCCGGCATGGCGAGCGGCGCCGATCTCGACGGCGACGGCCGGCTCGGAGGGCCGCGCGATGCGCAGGGCTACGGCGAATTCTCCGGTCAGCACGGCATGGCGCTTCTGTCGCGCGTGCCGCTCGCGCTGATCGAGGATTTCTCGGCGCTGCTCTGGCGCGACCTTCCGGGCAGCCGGATGCTGGCGACGGACCCTGCGGCGGATGTGCAACGGTTGTCCTCGACCGGCCACTGGGTTCTGCGGCTGGAGAGCGACACCGGACCGCTGCTGCTCTTCTGCTTTGCCGCCACCCCGCCGGTTTTCGACGGGCCCGAAGATCGCAACGGCCGACGCAACGCGGATGAGATCGCCCTCTGGTCGCGCTACATGGACGGCGCCCTCGGGCCTCCGCCCGCCGCGCCTTACCTCTTGATGGGAAACGCCAATCTCGACCCGGCGCAAGGCGAGGGCCTGCATGGAGAGATGCAGCGGCTGCTCGCGGACCCGCGTTTTCAAGACCCTTTACCCGAACGGCCCACTGCGGAATGGCCCAGCACCGGCCCGCTGCGGGTGAGCTACATCCTGCCCTCGGCCGGGCTGAGGGTGACCCGGGCTGAAGCCAAGGAGCCGCTGGAGGGCCAGGCACACCGGCTGGTGACAGTCACGCTTTCGTTTCCTTGAAATTGCCAAACGCCCCTGATTTCTTGACCATTCCGCCCCTCTCCGCTAGGCGATTGCGCAACATTCCGAGGAGAGACTTTCCATGAGCAACCCTTCGCTTCTCATCCTGCCGGGCGACGGCATCGGCCCCGAGGTCATGGCAGAGGTTCGCCGCGTCATCGACTGGTTCGGCGACAAGCGCGGCCTGAACTTCGATGTCAGCGAAGACCTCGTGGGCGGCTGCGCCTATGACGCGCATGGCACGCCGCTGACCGACGAGACCATGGCCAAGGCGCAGGAGGTCGACGCCGTGCTGCTCGGTGCCGTCGGCGGCCCGAAATACGACAAACTCGACTTCTCGGTGAAGCCCGAGCGCGGCCTGCTGCGCCTGCGCAAGGAAATGGACCTCTACGCCAACCTGCGCCCCGCCCAGTGCTTTGACGCGCTGGCCGACTTCTCGTCGCTGAAGAAGGACGTGGTTGCCGGTCTCGACATCATGATCATCCGCGAGCTGACCTCGGGCGTCTACTTTGGCGAGCCCCGCGGCATCATCAAGGAAGGCAACGAGCGCGTCGGCATCAACACCCAGCGCTACACCGAGAGCGAGATCGCCCGCGTGGCCCGCTCGGCCTTCGAGATGGCGCGCAAGCGGGGCAACAAGGTCTGCTCGATGGAGAAGGCCAACGTGATGGAATCGGGCATCCTGTGGCGCGACGTCGTGCAGGAGATCCACGATGCCGAGTACCCGGACGTGGAGCTGACCCACATGTACGCCGACGCCGGCGCCATGCAGCTCACCCGCTGGCCCAAGCAGTTCGACGTGATCGTCACCGACAACCTCTTCGGCGACCTGCTGTCGGACCTCGCGGCGATGCTCACCGGCTCGCTCGGCATGCTGCCCTCGGCCTCGCTGGGGGCGCCGATGGCCAACGGCCGTCCCAAGGCGCTCTACGAGCCGGTGCACGGCTCGGCGCCCGACATCGCCGGCCAGGGCAAGGCGAACCCGATCGCCTGCATTCTCAGCTTCGCCATGGCGCTGCGCTACAGCTTCGACAAGGGCGAAGAGGCGACCCGCCTCGAGCAGGCGATCGAAGCCGTTCTTGCCAAGGGCTACCGCACCGCGGACCTGCTGGGCGAGGAGGGCAAGCAGCCGGTCTCGACCTCGGACATGGGCAGCGCGATCCTTGAGGCGCTCGACGAGAGCCTCTGAGACGCGCGTGCGGTGAAGGATTGAGCGGGGCGGCCATGGGCCGCCCCGTTTTCGCATTCCGCACGGTCCTTCGTTGAATTCCCACCATTTGGCGCTAACCCTTGGTCCCGAGGCGGAACGAACGGACCAGCACCATGGGATCTAACGCAAAAGGCGCGCTCATCGCGCTGATTACCTTTGGCATTTACTCGACTCACGACGTCATCGTGAAATTCCTCGGCGCCGACTACAGCCCGGTGCAGATCGTCTTCTTCTCGGTTCTGCTGAGCTTCCCGCTGGTCAGCCTCATGCTGATCCGCGACACCACCGCCGGCAACCTGCGTCCGATCCACCCGTGGTGGACCGCGCTGCGCACCGTCTCGGCGGTTATCACCGGTCTCTGCGCCTTCTACGCCTTCTCGGTGCTGCCGCTGGCACAGACCTACGCGATCATCTTTGCGCAACCGCTGCTGATCACCGTGCTGGCGATCCCGATCCTTGGCGAACAGGTGCGCCTGCGCCGCTGGATGGCGGTGCTGGTGGGCCTGGCGGGGGTCATCGTCGTCCTGCGACCCGGCGCGACCGAGCTGACACTCGGCCACGCCGCGGCGCTGGTGGCGGCGGTCTTCGGCAGCCTCTCGTCGATCATCGTACGCAAGATTGGCCAGGAGGAGCGTTCGGTCGTTCTGCTGCTCTACCCGATGACCGCGAACTTCATCATCATGGGCTGCGCGCTGCCTTTCGTCTATCACCCCATGCCGATCGAGCACCTTGGCAGCGTGGCACTGATGGCGCTTCTGGCACTGGCCGGAGGCGCGCTGCTGATCACCGCCTACCGTTCCGGCGAGGCGGTGATCGTCGCCCCGATGCAATATTCGCAGCTTCTGTGGGCGACACTCTACGGCGCGATCTTCTTTGACGAGTATCCCGATTCGGTCACCCTACTCGGAGCGGTGCTGATCATCGGCAGCGGCGTCTATATCGTGCTGCGCGAGGGCCGCGCGAAGTCCTCCGAGAACACCCCGGTGCTGCGCACGCGCACTCGGATCGAGTTCGGAACCACGCTGCGGATCGGACCTGTGCTGCGCATGATGAAAAGGCGTGAAAAAGGGGCGAATAGGCCCTTGCCAAAGAGCGGGGCCTAGGGTACTCCGCGCGGCACGGTCGGAGTGTAGCTCAGCCTGGTAGAGCACTGTCTTCGGGAGGCAGGGGCCGGAGGTTCGAATCCTCTCACTCCGACCATTTACGCAAAGGCGCCCCACTGGGCGCCTTTTGTGTGTCCGGGGTCATGGACACGCGCGTGGCCGTATTGCCCCGTTCCCATATTCGCCAAGTGGACCTAGCGACAGGGCTCCGCCGCCTGCTGAAATCACGCTGCGGCCAGCCACAAAAAAGGCGGGCCCGAAGGCCCGCCTGGTCTTTATCGCCGCGCCCCGCTCAGGCCGCGTCGTGGCGCATGATCCGCGCAAGGTCATCGTGCTCGGCCACGTAGTGACCCGGTGCAATCTCGTCGAGCTGCGGCACGTAGTCGACATCCCCCGCCGCCAGCCGCGACGGCAGGAAGCGCAGCGCCGCCTTGGCGTCGAGCGGCGAGGGCAGCTCGCCGGGCAAGCGGATGCGCGTCCGGGCGCGCTCTGCCACCGGATCGGGGATCGGCACCGCCGAGATCAGCGACTGCGTGTAGGGGTGCGCGGGCTTCGAGCATATGGTCTCGGCATCGCCCATCTCGACCACGCGGCCGAGATAGAGCACCATGATGCGGTTCGAGATCTCGCGCACCACCGACAGGTCGTGCGAGATGAACAGCATCGACATGCCGAACTCGGCCTGCAGTTCCTTCAGCAGCTTGACGATCTGCGCCTGGATCGACACGTCGAGCGCCGAGACCGCCTCGTCGCAGATGATGAGCTTCGGCCGGTTGATCATCGCCCGGGCAATGCCCACGCGCTGGTTCTGCCCGCCCGAAAGCTCGTGCGGATACCGGTTGTATTTCTCCGGCTCGAGACCCACGCGGGTCATCATCCTGAGCACTTCCTCGCGCCGCTCGCTCTTGGTCAGCTCGGGGCGGTAGGTCTTCAGCGGCTCGGCGATCGAATCGGCGATGGTCATCCGCGGGTCGAGGCTGGCGAGCGGGTCCTGGAAGACGATCTGAAGATCCTTGCGTTCGGTCTTCAGCGCCTGCTTGTCCATCGCGTGCAGCGGCTTGCCCAGCCAGCTGACGTTGCCGCCGGTGGGATCGACCAGCCGCAGCACGGCGCGGGCCAGCGTGGACTTGCCGCAGCCGGACTCGCCAACGATGCCCAGCGTCTCGCCGGCGCGCAGGCCGAAGCTGACGCCGTTGACCGCCTTCAGCGGCACGGTCTTGCCGAAGAGCCCGCCCTCCACCTTGATCGGGAAGTGAACCTTCATGTCGTCGACGCGCAGGATTTCCTTGCCCTCGACCTTGCCGCCGGCCTCGCCCTTGTCGATGCGCGGCATCGAGTCGAGCAGGCGGCGGGTGTAGTCATGGCGCGGTTGCGAGAAGATCTCGGTGACCTCGCCTTCCTCGACGAACTCTCCGAGTCGCATGACCTTGATGCGGTCGCACATGCGCGCCACCACGCCCATGTCATGGGTGATGAGCGCGATGGCCGTCCCAAGCTCGCGCTTGAGCTGGTCCATGAGGTCGAGCACCTCGGCCTGCACGGTCACGTCAAGCGCCGTGGTAGGCTCGTCGGCGATCAGCAGCTTGGGCTCGCAGAGCATCGCCTGGGCGATCATCACGCGCTGGCGCATGCCGCCCGAGAGCTCGTGCGGATACTGCTTGAGACGACGCTTGGCTTCGGGGATCCGCACGCGCTCGAGCCAGTCTAGGCAGTGCTTCTCGGCGTCGCGGCCCGACAGGCCCCGGTGCACCTTCAGCACCTCGGCCATCTGCTCGCCGACCTTGAGATGCGGGGTCAGGGCGGTAAGCGGGTCTTGGAAGATCATCCCTACCTTGTCGCCGCGCACCTTGTTGAGCTGCGAGACCGGCAGGTTGAGAATCTCGGAGCCCTGCAGGCTCACCGACCCCGTTGCCCGGCCGTTCTTCGGCAGCAGCCCCATGGCGGCCATGAAGCTCTGAGACTTGCCCGAGCCCGACTCGCCGACGATTCCGAGGCATTCGCCCTCGCGGATGTCGAAGGACACGCCCTTCACCGCCTGCACCGGCCCGTCCTGGGTTTCGAAACCGACCTTGAGGTCTTTCACGGAAAGAATGGTCATGTCAGCGATCCTTCGGGTCCAGAGCGTCACGCAGGCCATCGCCGATGAAGAACATCGTGATGATGATGGTGACGTAGAAGAATAGCGGGACGAGCAGCTGCCACAGCGTGCCATAGCCCATGGTGCCAGCCCCCTCGGCGATCAGCCGCCCGAGCGAGGTCATCGGTTCCGAGATGCCGAGGCCGAGGAAGGAGATGAAGCTCTCCGCCAGGATCATCTCGGGCACCAGCAGCGAGGCATAGACGATGACCACGCCGATAAGGTTGGGCAGGATGTGGCGGAAGATGATCTGGCCTTCGCTCACGCCGCCGGCACGCGCCGCCTCGATGAACTCGCGCGTCTTCAGCGCCAGCGTCTGGCCGCGCACGATGCGCGCCATGGTCAGCCAGGAGACCGCGCCGAGCGCGATGAACAGGGTGACGAAGTTGCGCCCGGCCACCACGAGGATAAGGATCAGGATCAGCGTCAGCGGAATCGCCAGCAGGATGTCGACGATGCGCATCATGATGCTGTCGAGCCGGCCCCCGTAGAAGCCCGCGATCACGCCCCAAGCGGTGCCCACGAGCAGCGCCATGGCGGCGCCGATGAGGCCCACCAGCAGCGAGGTCTGGGTCGCCTGGATGGTGCGCGAATAAAGGTCACGCCCCAGTTCGTCGAGCCCGAAGAAATGGCCGGTCTCGACCGAAGGCGCGCCCTGCGCGAGGATATCGCCCATGCGGGCCCAGTCGATTTCCTCGTTGTCCCAGACTGCGAAATGCGGCCCGATGATCACGAAGGCCACGATCAGCGCCAGAACCACGACGCTGGCCATGGCAGCCTTGTTGCGCAGGAAGCGGCCCATGGCATCGCGGAAGAGCGAGCGGCCGCGGACGGCCTTGAAGTCGGTGATGTCGGCGGCCAGAGCCGCCGCCTTTTCGGATTTTCCGAACACGGGGTCAGCCTCCTCAGTAACGGATTTTCGGATCGAACCACGCGTAGGCGAGGTCGGTCAGAAGGTTAACGATGACGGTCAGCGCGCCGTAGAGGATGGTCACCCCCAAGAGCACCGCGTAGTCGCGGGTCAGCGCCGAGCTCACGTAGGACTGCCCGAGGCCGCCCGTCGAGAAATAGAGGTCGACGAAGACCGAACCGGTCAGCACGTAGACGAAGACCGGGCCGAGGTAGGAGATCACCGGCAGCAGCGTCGGCTTCAATGCGTGGCGCCAGACGATGGCACTGTTGCTCAGCCCCTTGGCCCGCGCGGTGCGGATGAAGTTCGAGTTCAGCACCTCGAGCATGGACGAGCGCGTGATCCGCGCGATCGAGCCCATGTAGGACGTGGAAAGCGCGATCACCGGCATCACGAGGTACTGCCACTGCCCGCCGTTCCAGCCGCCGCCCGGCAGCAGGCCGAGCCAGAGCGTGAAGGTCAGGATCAGGATCGGGCCCATGATAAAGTTCGGCAGCGCCTGTGCGGCAATGCCAAGCGACACCGCAAGGTAGTCGACCCAGGTGTTGTGACGGATGGCGGCGGCGATACCGAGCCCGACACCGACCACGGTGGCGGCCAGGAAGGACAGCGCGCCGTAGGTTAGTGAGATCGGGAAGCCCTGCGCGATGATATCGTTCACGCTGCGGTCTTTCTGCACGAAGGACGGGCCGAAATCGAAGTGGACGACGATATTGTAGAAATAGTCCCAGAGCTGTTTCCACAGCGGCTGGTCGAGACCGTATTGCGCGTTGATGTTGGCCAGCACTTCGGGCGGCAGTGGCCGTTCCGAGGTGAAAGGCCCGCCCGGCGCGACATGCATCATCAGGAAGGACGCGACGACCAGCAAACAGATCGTCGGGATCGCGACCAGCAGGCGGCGAATGACATAGGTCAGCATTCTGGAGGATCCGGAAAAAGGCGCCGCCCCCGCAGCGCGGAGGCGCAGGGGCGGCGGGTTGGAGGTGGTTATTCGGCGATCTTGTAGAGGTTGCGCGAATACCAGTTCTGCTCGACGTTCTCGACCGGCCAGTTCCCCACGTCGCTGTCCATCATGTAGACGCCTGCGTAGTGGTAGATCGGGATCACCGGCATGTCGGTGGCGATGATCTCTTCGGCCGCGGTGTAGAGCGGGGTGGTGTCCTCGGCGGTCTTCGCCTCGGCGAGCAGCTTGTCGTACTCGGGGTTCGAATACTTGCCGTCGTTGTAGCCCGAGTCGCTCTGGATCAGGTCGAGGAAGGTCGAGGCCTCGTTGTAGTCACCGCACCATGCGCCGCGCGCCATGTCGAAGGCCTGGCGGCCACGGGTGTCGAGGAAGACCTTCCACTCCATGTTCGCGAGGTTCGCCTGAACGCCGAGCTTCTGCTTCCACATCTGCGTCATCACCACGGCGATCTTCTCGTGCGCCTCGGAGGTGTTGTACATGACTTCGAAGCTGAGCGGGTTCTCGGGGCCGTAGCCCGCCTCGGCCAGAAGCTCCTTGGCCTTGGCGTCGCGCTCGGCCTGGGTCATCGAGGCCATCTCGCTCTGCGGCGGGGTGAAGCCGGCAACCGCCTCGGGGGTGAAGCTGTAGGCCGGCGGCTCGCCACCCGCTTTCACGTTATTGGCGATGATGTCGCGGTCCACGGCCAGCGACAGCGCCTGTCGGACCTTCGGATCCTTGAACGCCTCGGGGCCGGAGTCGCTCAGGTTGAACGTGTAGTAGTAGTTGCACAGGCGCGGGAAGCTGATCGCCTCTTCCGGGTGCTCCTTCTTCAGGCGCGGGTACTGGCCTGCGGGCACGTCGGTGCGGTCGAGCTCGCCGGCGAGATAGCGGGTCAGCGCCACGTTCTCGTCGGTGATCACCAGCGCGATGGTCTTGTCGAGGATGGTGTTCTCGTTGTCCCAGTACTTCTCGTTGCGCTCGCGTACGATCCGCTCACCCGGGCGGTACTCGGTCAGCACATAGGCCCCGTTCGAGACGATGTTCTCGGGCTTGGTCCAAGCGTCGCCGAACTCCTCGATCACCTTCTGCGGTGCCGGGAAGGTCGTCGAATGCGTGGTCATCTGCACGAAGTAAGGCAGCGGCTGGCTGAGCGTCACCTCGAAGGTGTGATCGTCGATGGCCTTCACGCCCAGGTCTTCGGGGGACATCTCGCCGGCAACGATCGCTTTCGCGTTGTTGATCGACATCAGCTCCATGAACCACTGGTAGGGCGAGGCAGTCGCGGGATCGACGGCCCGGCGCCAGGCGAAGACGAAATCGCCGGCGGTGACCGGATCGCCGTTCGACCAGACCGCGGTGTCACGCAGATGGAAGGTATAGGTGAGCTTGTCGTCGCTCACATCGTAGCTGGTCGCCACGCCCGGCTCGAGGTTGCCCTGCTCGTCCTGGTTCATCAGGCCCTCGAACAAGTCGCGCGATACGGCGGAGCCATCCACGTCCTCGACGATCTGCGGGTCGAGCGAGCTGATGTCGTCGAGCAGGCGATAGGTGAAGGTCTGGTCCGCGGCCAGTTCCTCGCCGGTTTCCGGGTGGGTGGCGGCGGTGGCGGCGGTGATCCCTGCAACGAGCATGGTGCTCGACAGAAGGGCTGTCATCGTAAGTCGCGAAATGCGGGTCATATCCTCTCCCTGTAGCGGTGACTGCTATTCGGTGTTTGCGCGCTCCTAGTGCCTTGGGCAAGAAGCGGCCCCGGAAACCCGGGATTGCGAATTGGCGCAAAATACCCAGCCTTGGCAGTGCCGCAATGCACTTGCACGGGATGACGTTGCGTAGAGAATTATTCATGCCTGGGTCGGCGAATTCGAATGTCCGTTCGGTCGATAGGGACCTCGAAAACGAAATATCCTAATCGGTTGATTCTCAAGAACCTCGGGTTGAAAGCGCAGAACTCCAGGTGATTCGGCCACTGATCATCGTTAGAAACCCTCGTGTTTTCGAGGCTGTCGCGGTGTTCTAGTTCGAGCGTGCCGGACGTTGCGCCACCGCCGGCCGAGAAACGCACAACCTCTAATAATTGCGACCAAATACGCTTTCTGCGATGCTCCAAGGAATTCTTCCACGTAATTATAGCGCAAATTCGAGGATGAAAAATGAGCGAGCTCGGATTAATATAATCCACTAAGTGCAGTATATATTAATGCGAAAGATCGATCGAGAATTTATCAAAATACTTTTGATCGCGCCTATTATTCATCAATCTGGCACGGTGTTGTTCAGGAATTACCCCCAAAAAGAACGGTGGCGGCATGTTCCATAAATAATTAATCTCTAGAAACAACGGTCCCTGGGCAAATCTTTCCGCAAGAAATACAAATCGCCCGCACCTATTGCGCGTGAACGCAAAAAGCGCCCCGTTGGGGCGCTGTGCGTGGTGTTTTTTTGGTGGTGTTGGTTGCGGGAGCAGGATTTGAACCTGCGACCTTCAGGTTATGAGCCTGACGAGCTACCGGGCTGCTCCATCCCGCGACAGGATGAGATCGTTTAGGAGAGATACGGTGGGTTTTACTAGGTTTGGCGGTGACCTACTCTCCCACGTCTTGAGACGCAGTACCATTGGCGCGGCAGCACTTAA